>DLBY01000108.1:2202-3632 GCA_002480345.1 Phycisphaerales bacterium UBA7812
GGGCACGCCGGGATCGAGGCCGCGTGGGTGGCGGCGAATCTGTTGCCGTGCGCCGAGGGTGGCTCGCCGACGGTGGCGCTCGTCACGCTCGATCCGTCCAAGATCGGGGTGATGTCGTGCAACCCCGCGATCGGGGGGCTCGCGAAGGGGCAACTCGTCCGCGAGATCGACGCGATGGGGGGGCTGATGGGCCTCATCGCGGACGCGACGGGGATCCACTTCAAGATGCTCAACACGAGCAAGGGGTCGGCCGTCCACGGGCCGCGGTGCCAGAACGACAAGGTCGAGTATGCCCGGGTCGCGCAGCGGGCGATCGCGAGCCGTCCCGAGATCGCGGTGGTCGGCGGCGCGGTGGAGACGATCGAGACGGAAGCGGTCGGCGGCGCGGGGGGATCGGGCAGGCGGGTGACGGGCGTCGGTGTGCGCACGACGGACGGTGCACAGCTCCGGCTCGAGGCCCCGGCGGTGGTGCTCACGACGGGCACCTTCATGCGCGGGCTGATGCATACCGGGGACGACAAGGCCGAGGGGGGGCGGAAGGGCGAGGCGCCGGCGAGCGCGATCTCGGGGGCGCTCGCGGGGCTCGGGTTTGAATTGGGTCGGCTCAAGACGGGGACGCCTCCCAGGCTGAAGCGGTCGACGATCGATTGGGAATCGCTCGCGGTGCACGGGGGGGACGCGGAGCCTGTTCCGTTCAGCGATCTGAGCGGGCGGGGTGGAGGAGAATATGAAGGTGGGGGAGGCCCGGCGCTCACGCTTCGGGCTCCTTCGGACGAGGTGCCGAATGCGGCGTCAGGGTTTGACCGATTGATGATGCGCTTCCCGGTGCTCGAGCAGGTCGAGTGCCGGCAGACCTATACGACAGAGGAGGGGCACGCGGCGATCCGGGCGAACCTGCACCGGGCGCCGATGTTCTCGGGGCAGATCGAGAGCCGGGGGCCCCGGTATTGTCCGAGCATCGAGGACAAGGTCGTGCGGTTCGCCGACCGGGATGCGCACGGCGTGTTCCTCGAGCCCGAGAGCCTGAGCAACGACTGGGTCTACTGCAACGGGATCGCGAGCAGCCTGCCCGCGGATGTGCAGGACACGGTTGTGCGCACGATGCCCGGGTGCGAGCGCGCGCACATCTACATGCACGGCTACGCGGTCGAGTACGACACGGTGATGAGCCACCAGATCAAGGCGACCGGCGAGACGCACCTAGTCGAGGGCCTCTTCCTCGCAGGGCAGATCAACGGAACGAGCGGGTACGAGGAGGCCGCGGCACAGGGGATGATCGCGGGGATCAACGCGGCGCGGCTTGCGCGCACGGAAGCGCCCGATTTCATCCTGCGGCGCGACGAGGCGTACGCGGGTGTGCTGATGGACGACTTGGTGACGAAGACGCCGGTGGAGCCGTACCGGATGTTCACGAGCCGGGCGGAGCATCG
>DLBY01000108.1:3955-6425 GCA_002480345.1 Phycisphaerales bacterium UBA7812
TTGCTCTTGCGTGCGGACAACACGGCGGACCGGCTGACGCCGATCGCCGAGCGGTTGGGGCTGCTCGGGGGAACCGAACTCGGTCGGTTGCGCACGGCGCTGCACGCCGAGCGTGTCGAGCAGATCGGGCGGGTCATGGACGCGGTTGGGCGCACGCGGGTGGACGGGATCCCGCTCGCGGACGCGGCCCGGCGAGAGGGGTTCGGCGTCGCGGATCTCAAGGCAGCGCTCGCGGATGTGCGTGCGGGCGGCGCGATCGATGACGCGGTCTGGAAGTCGGTGCACGCGGACCTGCGGTACGCGCCCTATCTCAAGCGGCAGGCGACCGAGATCCGGCGGCAGGCATCGATGGAGACCCGGCGGATCCCGGGGTGGATCGACTTCGCCTCGGTCGAGGGACTGCGGAACGAGGCGCGGGAGGCGCTGACGCGGTACCGCCCCGAGACCTTCGGCCAAGCGGGTCGGCTGGAGGGCGTGACGCCCTCGGATCTGACGCTGCTGACGATCCACGCGCGGAAAGAAGCGAAGAGCGCGAGAGACAGATAGCGCACATGCTGAAAGGACGAGCGAATCAGTCGCCCAGCATGCGGAGTTCGTTCCGCAGGATCGCGGCGAGCTCGTAGTTCTCTTTCTTGATCGCCTCGTGCAGGCGTTCGCGGAGTTCGGTCTTCTGGCTCACCGGGAGCTTGGGGACGAGCGCGTCGCGCATCTGTCGCAGGCTCTGCGCCTCGCTGGAGTGCTCGAATTCGTCCGCCTGGTCCGAGGCTTCGTAGTGCGCCCGCAGGGCGTTCAATCCGTCGTCGACCGCGGCGATCGCGGCCTTGGGCACATCGTCCTTGAGCGCCTGGCCCGCGATGGCGCGGGCCCGCATCATGATGATGTACGGGCGGACCTGCTCGAGCATCTCCCGATCTCGCGGGTCCTCCGCGTAGTCCCGGCACAGGTCGGCAACGCGGAGATTGCGCGTCGTGTCGCGAATCACGCCCTCGAAATCCTCAAGCACGAGCAACGCGACATAGCGGTGGTAGTACTGCGCCGCCTCCTCGCGCAGGGCGCGGCATTCGTCCCGATCCAGGCGGGTCGGGACCGGGTCTGGGGATTCGCTCTCGAGCCCGAAAGGTTCGGTCTCGGCGCCGAAGTCCTCATCCGCGTCCGGCTCGTCCTCCAGCGGCGACGCGAACTCCTGGGCCTCGTCGATCCGCGTCTCGAAATATTCGAGCAGGCTCGCAAAGCCGTTGGGACGCAGGCCATCGGGCCGTCCGTCGACATTCATCTGGATGACACCCAGATCGAGGCGGACCTGGATCTTGGGGAGTTGGTCGAGCCCGCGGATGACGCGGACATTGATCGTGCCGGGCTCGAAGGGCCACTCGGCGAGGATCGGTGTGAGATCGCGGTTTTCGGACGGCTCGTTGCTCATGCGTTCGAGTGGGATTTGTTCGCATCCTCGTGGGTCGAACCGAACAGTGTGGACCGGAAAGCGGAATTTGCCAGCAAAACCGTGAGACAGCCGATGATTATTCGCATATTCTCCCGGAACTGGGCGGTGCCCGGTGGCGTACAGTCGATGGATGGAGCAAGAAACGGATAAACCGCTGTGATTGCTCCGGTTGGCGGTTGAATCGATCGGCGGGTTCTCGTTACCATGCAGGAGTCGGATGTGGCGTCCGACGAGTGGCATTCGAGGATCGAGAGACAAGACACCGAGAGAGTCAAGAGGCGGGTTTCCCGCCGTGAGGATGGGTAGGACAAGTGAGTGGCAACGATGCACGCGCGACGACCCGATCGTCGCCGCTGAAGTCTGATCTTCAGCTCTATCTCAATGACATCAACCAGGTCGCCTTGCTGACGGCCGAGGAGGAGCGCGAGCTCGGCTGGGCGATCATCAACGATGATTGTCAGGCGTCTCGGGAGCGGATGATCCGCGCGAATCTCCGCCTCGTGGTCGCGATCGCGAAGAACTACACGAACCGCGGGCTCACCCTCTCCGATCTGATTGAAGAGGGCAACATCGGGCTCATGCGGGCGGTCGAGGGCTTCGACCCCGCCCAGGGTGCCCGGTTCAGCACCTACGCGTCGTGGTGGATCAAGCAGGCGATCAAGCGGGCACTGATCAACGCCCGTCAGCCCATCCACATCCCGGCCTACATGGTCGAACTGATCGCGAAGTGGAAGGTCGCGAGCCGCGATCTCGAACGCGAGCTCGGTGTGCCACCCACGATCGAGCAGCTCGCGGACCGCATGGAACTCCCGATCAAGAAGGTTCGCATCATCAAGCGGGCGGTCAAGGCGTTCCGTACGCCCGCCCAGGAGGGCAACGGGTCTGACGGCGACCTGATGAGCATGGCCGACCTGGTCGCGGACAGCCGCACCGCGACGCCGGATGATTCGGTGCTCCAAAGCGAGGAGATCACCGTGCTCCGTCGCCTGCTCGAGACCATCGATGACCGCGAGGCGACGATTCTCCGGC
>DLBY01000108.1:6743-28312 GCA_002480345.1 Phycisphaerales bacterium UBA7812
TCTCCGGCTCCGGTTCGGCCTGGACGGCCGCGAGCCGCTGACGCTCAAGCAGATCGCCGACGAGGTCGGGATCAGCCGCGAGCGGGTCCGCCAGATCGTGGACGAGGCGCTCGAGAAGCTCAACCAGCGACTGCAGGACGCGAAGCCGACCCGGTTCTTCCGGCGCGAATTCGATGAGTCCCCGAGCAGCGAGGACAACGGCCTTCGGCTGCGTCCGGCCGACATCAGCTGATCCTCGGATCGCGAACGCCTCGGGGTGTTCGGATTGATTGAATACGCCGCGGTCGGTTTCGGCCGCGGCGTTTTTCTGCGCGTGCGTCCGAGGGCCAACGCGCACCCGCGGTGTGCTACCATCGGGCTATGCCAGACCGCACTCGAATCATTGCACGATCCGCTCGTCCGTGGTCCCGTCTCGCTGCGCTCTTTGGGGGGTGTGCCGCCCTGCTGAGCCCGGTGGCGCAGGGACAGACCTGGGTCGATCGCGCCAACGCCACCTACGACGACATCGTTGAGTCCCGTCACAGCGAGGACATCATCCTGCCCACGCTCACGCGGCTCGCAGAGCCCCCGTTGGGCGTCGAGACGGTCGAGAAGGCGCAGATGATGTTCGTGGGCATGCGCGGCTGGTCGCGGGCGGAGGCATGGGCGACTTCCGCGGAGAGCAAGGCGGTGCTCGAGGCGCTCGATCGCGCAACGGTGGGGGACACCTACGACACCGCGATGGCGTTCGCGCTGCCTTACGGCGTGGACGGCGTGAGCGTCGATCTCATCAGGAACGGGTTGTACTCCGACCTGGGGGATCCCCCCCTGCTCGCGGGCGCGACCCATCTCTACATGTCCCGGTTCGAGGATCTCCGCTGCCTGGTGCACATCGAGGCGACCCGCCTTCGCGGCGAGGGACGCATCGTCGACGCGATGGACCTGCTGATCGACCTCGCCCAGTTCGGGTATCAGATCGCGGACCGGGAGACACTCAAGGAATCCCGGTGGGGATACCGGACGATGGCCGACGCGATCGCCCGGGTGCGGGACATCGCTTACCTCGATTTCAAGGACAAGCGGACCGTTGATCTGGACGGGATGAAGGATGTCATCGATCGGCTCGATCCGCAGAGCGGCCCGATCCGATTGGACCGCCTGAACTTCCCGCGCGTCAACCGGCTCGCGGCCGAGCAATTGATCGAGGTGCTCTACGAGGAGCGTGGCGGTGTCGACCAGAACCGTTTCGTGGCGACGATGGTGCGTCTGGCGACGAGCGATCGCCCGCTCCGTCGGTTCAGCGCCGCCTCGCGTTTCGAAGCGAACATGGGCAACCAGCAGGACTGGTTCGACATCGACGATGTCTTGAAGGATGTCTTCGCGGATTGGGAGAAGAAGTGGGAACTCGACCGCTTCGATCCCGTGCTCGCGCTGCCCTTCGCGTGGGAGACCGACATCGTGGGCGATGACACGCTTGTCGTCACGGTCGGCGTCGGCGGGGACATGAGCGAGCTGTTCGATCTGCGTGAACTGGTCGATCTCGAGCGGGTCGGCACGAGGCAGTCCCTCGGGCTCGTCGGACGCTTCTATGTCGCGGGCTCGTTCGCGCCGCGGATCGATGGGATCCGCCCCCGCTGGGTCGACCGGCTCGAGGACGATCCGCTGAACACCTCCCGCGCGGGCGGGCGGATGCCCCCGATGCGGTATTTCCGCCCGGTGACGGATTACTTCCTCGCCGATGAGCGCGCCGAGAAGCAGCCGCACACGATGCAGCTCTTCCCGGGGGACGGGACCAACTTCGAGGTCACGCTCTACGACGATCAGTTCCTGCTCTATTCGACCGGGGCGAACGGCGTGGACGACAACGGCTTCCGCCTGAGCGTCGATGCGCAGTCACTGGTGGGCGACTACCTGATCTGGCCCCCCATGCTCGGGCTGCACCGCGAGCACCTCCGCCAGATCGGGGAACTCGAGTAAGCCGAGCAGCCCCGGGAGCGCGGGCACAAAGGATGATCGAAGAACCGCGACGCGGGCGCTGTTCGTCCCGCACCGATGCGGGTGGTCGGCCCGCGATATGACGCAGGAGACGCACCGTGAGCGAATCGGTCGAGAAGGTGGTGATCGTGGGCTCGGGCCCGTCGGGATGGACCGCGGCGATCTACGCGGCGCGCGCTCAACTCGACCCCGTTGTCTATGCGGGGGTCGCGAAGAACGACCCGGGTCCGATCCTGCCCGGTGGGCAGCTGATGCTGACCACCGATGTCGAGAATTACCCCGGGTTCCCGGAGGGGGTCGCGGGCCCGGACATGATGGAGAAGTTCCAGAAGCAGGCGGAACGCTTCGGGACGCGCGTCGTGCTGCAGGACATCACGCGCATCGAGTTCTCCGATGATCCCGTTGGTACGCCCCACACGCTGCACACGAGCGGGGGGGAGGCGATCCGCGCCCACGCGGTGATCGTCTCGACCGGCGCGACCGCGAATTGGCTGGGGCTCGAGAGTGAGCTCAAGCTCGCCCAGACCGGGGGCGGTGTCAGCGCGTGCGCCGTCTGCGACGGCGCCCTCCCGATGTTCCGGGATCAGCCCCTCGCGGTCGTGGGCGGGGGCGACACCGCGATGGAGGAGGCGACTTTCCTGACAAAGTTCGCGAGCAAGGTCTATGTGATCCACCGACGCGACGAGCTCCGCGCCAGCAAGGTGATGCAGGAGCGGCTCCTCGGCAAGCCCAACGCGGAGGTGCTCTGGAACAAGGTCGTGGTCGACTGCCTCAGCGAGCCCGATCACATGGGCAACGACAAGCTCACCGGCGTCGTGCTCGAGGACACACAGACCGGCGAACGCAGCGAGTTGACGGTCAAGGGGCTCTTCATCGCGATCGGGCACACCCCCGCGACCAAGTTCCTCCGCGACACGGCGTTGGAATTCGATGAGTCCGGCTACATCATCCTCCCGGGACGGTCCAGCGCGACCAATCTCCCCGGGGTGTTCGCCGCGGGCGATGTCGCGGACGCGAAGTACCGACAGGCGGTCACCGCCGCGGGAATGGGGTGCCAGGCCGCGATCGACACCGAGCACTGGCTGGGTGAGCACGACCTGATCTGAGCGGACCATGCACGAAAAAGCCCCGGCTCAAGAGCCGGGGCCTGTCGTGCCGGGGCGGTTTGGGCGGGCTCAGTCCTCGTTGGACGCATCCTTGTAGGCTTCCAGCGTCTTGGTGAGGTCCGCTTCCATCCGGGTGCCCTTCGCGATCTCGACCGCCTTGCCCTGCAGCTCGATCGCTTTGTCGCGGTTGCCCTTGTCGAAGTAGGCCCGCGCCAGCGTGTCGATGACCGATGGATCCTTCCAATCGGTCTTTTCCGCAGCCGCGGACGCCGCGGCGATCGCGGCGTCGTAATCCCTTGCGGCGACCTTGTCGTTGGTGAGGATGTTCCAGGCGATCGCGTTGAGCATCATGGGCTCGTCGGCCATCGGGCTTTGGAGCATCGCGTAGACGAGCTCGTACCCCTGCTCCGCGGTCGCGTCGTCGCTCAGCAACTCCATCGTCCTCGGATAGAAGTAGCGGCCCTCGAGTTCGGCGACCTGCGCCTTCCGCCCTTCCTCAAGATCCCACTCGCCCTTGATCACCTTCGCGAGCGGCTCGTCGATCGTCATGGGGTGACCGGCCCACGCGATCTTGCCGGCACCGTCGACGATGAACGCGGAGGGGATCCCGTTGCGTCCCGCGGCGCGCATCCAGTTCTCCGCCATCTTGTCGCTCTCTTCGATCGCGACGGTGTAGCCCATCTTGTCGCCCTGACCCGCGACGAACTCATCGACACGCTGGATCAAGTCGGGCATCGTCTCGGTGTACTCGCCCGTCTCGCGGTTCTTCTTGCGGTCCCAGATGTTCACGCCGATGACCGTCAGGTCGTCCTTGTACTTCTCCTGCACCTCGGTGACATGCGGGAACGCGCGGATGCACGGCCCGCACCAGGTCGCCCAGAACTCGACGACATAGGTCTGCCCGTTCTCGAAGCCCCGGACGGAATCGCCCTTGACCCACTCGGCGATCTGCAGCTTGGGGGCCTTCATGCCGACCATCAGCTCGGGCATCTTCATCGCGGCGCGTTCGCGTTCGAGGATCTTCTGCGCCGCCTCCGCGGAACGCACGGGCTCGACGGTGATCGTGTGGGGCGCGTGCTCACCCTCGCCGGGGTGGGCCGCGATCGCGCCCGCTGACGCTGCGAGCAGCGCGGCGGCGGACAGGGTGATGCTGAGCGTTCGGATCTTCACGGTGCGGCTCCTTCCGCGCGTCAACCCGCGAGTTGTGCGAGGAGCGCGCTGTCTGCAAAGCGATTCTCACGGGGTGCAATCCACACCCCGCTCAGGCATACCGGCGAATCGCCGGTGATGTTCCGCCTGATGCCTTCAGGCTACCAGATCGTCCGATCGGAGACGAGCGTGCCGTTCGAGATTCGTCCGGGACGGGAGGCATGCCCCCGGATTCAGAGGTGCGGGAGATCGCCCTCGCCCAGGAGGCGGAAGCCCTTGCGACGCAGGATCTGACCCGCGAGGGTCGTGTCGTCCGTCGCGAGCGCGATCGTGGGGCACCCGTTCGGTTCGGTCATGAGCGGGTACGCGAAGTGGATGTTCAACTCGGCACCAAGGAGGCTCAGGCACATGCTCGATAGCGTGTGTCCCTCGGTGAGCTCGACGATGAGGACATTCGTCTCGCCGAACGCGAGGCGCTCCTCGCGGAGCTTCTGCCTCGCGAGTTTGCAGTCGTTGGTGATCAGCCGGACGACGGCGTGGTCGCTCGCCTCGTGCACGCTGATGGCGCAGATCTGGCACGCGGAGTCGTTGAAGCCCTCGAGCAGGTCGAGGAGCTTGCCGACCTTGTTGTTCAGGAACACGCTGAATTGCGTGACGGTGGGAGGGGAATAGCCCTGCATGGTTCCGAAAGGCGTGGGCGCACTCGACATCCGATGTTCCCCTCCGGGGTTTCCCGATCCGAACACCCGAGACTGAACGCTCCCCCGTCCCGGGTCGTCGATCCACCATCGTACCCCAACCGGTGCCGGCTGCCAGCCCGAATCGGGGTTCAGATGACGGGTGCGGCGGCGTCTTGCCTCAAGGCTGGACCGCCCACCTGAACAAGCGGTGGGCACCGGGGGGGACCTCGGGTGTGCGCGCCGGGAGCCCCGAGATGCGGGGCAGCTCGATGCTCCGGGCCCGCGGTCCGAGATTGGACACGAGCACCCAGGCGCGTCCGTCCGCGACAACCCCCGACCAGACCAGACCGCTCGATTTGTCATCGCTCAGATTCAGCGGCGCGGGACGCACGCCTTCGGGGAACGCGGGATCGAGCGTCCTCCAGGCGTTCATCGCGAGTTGCTTGAACGCTTCGCGATCGAGGCGCGGGTGATCGGTCCGCCCCGCGGAGGGTGTCCAGACCATGAAGGAGTGGGCACCGCGCAGGCGGAGGTGCCGGATCAGCGCCTCGAGGTCCTGTGGGGGCGGAGGCGGCGCGTGGTACACCGAATCGTTCCCGTCGTGCGCGACATAGCTCGAGACCCACGGGATGAGCAGGTGCCCTTCGGGCAGGTTCCGCGCCGCGACCGACACCCGCTCGATCGGCGCCCAGAAAACCGCGGCGCGGTCGTTGGGGGTCGTGGGCCCCTTCTGGATGTTCGCATCGCTGTGCCGGCTGAAGGTCTCGTAGGGATAGGCGATCGGCATCGCGACATTTAGATTGTCGAGATAGAAACGGTTGCGGTCCCACCGACCGCTCACCCGGGTCCGGTCACGCTTGTCGGGCCAGATCCGGCCCTCGTCGCGCAGACCCGGCCAGTCGTTGTAGTTGCCGATGAACGCGTTGGAGACCCGCGGGTTCGGGTGGTTCCGCACCAGCCGGACGATCTCCTCGACATTCCGGATCACATCGCGATCGGTGCCCCCCTTGATCGGCTCGAGATCCATCAGGAGATAGTCGAGCCGCGGCACGGCGTCGAGCATCGCGGGCACTTCGCCCGGAGAGACTTTGTTCCCGCCCGTTCCGTAGGGGAACGGGCAGTTCCGCTCGCGGATGAGGACAGCGACCGGCGCGCCGGAGGCCGCGAGCTTCTCGGTGAAGCAGCGGGCGTACCAATCCTGCCATTCGCCCTGCACGAAGCTGGGACCGCCGTGCTGCGCTCCCGGGACATTGACCGGCACGAAGGTGTTCGGATCGCGGTACACGAACCCGGGCACCGCGCTGCAGGGATCGCCCGCGGAGGGGCGCTTGGTGCGGCTCATCCCGTCGGGGGCGAAGTACCACCAGTCGCCGAAGACCGGTGGGGGGGCGTCCCCCGTCGCGCGGTCCCGCGTGCGCGCCGGCGCAGGCGAACGCCCGGCGGTGCCGAGCGTGCCGTTCGCCGAAATGTCGTCGAGGATCCGTTCGACCGTCGCGCACCCCGCACCAGACAGGCAGGCGGCGGCCGCGAAAACGAGGAGTGGGACACGCATCGGGGCAGTCTATCCGACGCCCCGGGTGATCGGGCGTGTCCGGTTCAATCCGTCGGTGCGGATGCGGTTCGGGTCGCCGACGAGGACTTGGTGTTGCCACCGGCATGCCCGGACGAGTTCCCGAACTTCCCGGCGCGGTAGGCGTCCGCGACGAGCAGGAGGTCGTTCACATCGAGCGAGCCGTCCGTGTTGATGTCCACCGGAACGGTGCCCTTGCCACCCGCGGTCAACGCACGGTTCCCCCCCGCCATGAAGTTGTTGACGAAGCCGAGGAAGTCGTGCGGATCCAGGTCGCCGTCGCGGTCGAAGTCTCGCGCCGCCGCATCCACGGTGTACCCGAACCAACGGTTCGAATTCGGGGGGACCGGGTCCGTGAAGACCGGGAGCCCGTCGATCTCAGGCAGACGGACGGCCTGCGGCTCCGAGTCGTGAAGATTCGTGACATAGATCTTCACTTCGTTGCCGAGTCGGATCCCCGACCAGAAGACCCCCGAGGACTTGTCCGTCTCCAGGTTCAGGTACTCGATCGCGGGTGACGAGGCGAACACATTGTCGAGGACGCTCCATGAGTGCATCGCCAGTTCACGGAAGCGGGCATAGGTCACGCCCGGGTGAACGGTCGAGGAACTGTCGGAGGTCCAGACCATGAACGAATGCACGCCGCGGAGGCGGATGTGCTGCATGAAGGCCGCGAGGTCCGGCTGCGTGGGGGGCGGCGCGTGGTAGAACTCAGGGCGCGCGTTCGAGGCGACATAGTTCGAGATCCACGGGATCAGCAGGTGCCCCTCGGGCAGATTGCGAGCAGCGTTGGAGACGCGCTCGAGCGGTGCCCAGAAGATCGCGGCGCGATCGTTGGGCGTGATCTCGGCGCCCTGGATCGCCGCGTCGGAGTGACGGGAGTACGCCTCGTAGGGGTAGGCGCTGGGCATCGCGATGTTGAGGTAGTTGTGATAGAGCGACTCGCGGTCCCAGCCCGAGAGCCCGAACCCCCGGTACACGCTCCGGTCCCGCATGCTGGGCCAGATGTTCGCCTCGTCGCGGGCACCGGGATAGTCGTCGTAGTTCCCGATATACGCGTTCGCGATGTCGGGGTTGGGGTGCGAGCGGACCATCTGCACGATCTCGTCGATGTTCAACTCGACCATCACATCGCCGTCTTCGCCCCAGGGCTCGAGGTCCATGACCAGGTAATCGAGCCGGGGAAGTTCGTCCAACGCGATCGCGAGGACATCGGGCGAGATCTGGTTGGGCTCCGCGTAGGGGATCGGGCAGTTACCGTTGCGGACCATGAACGAGACCGGCGCCCCGCTCGCGGCGAGGTGGTGGGCGAGACAGATCGCATAGTCCGCCATCCAGGTGCCGCGTTCGTAGGTCGGGCCGCCGTGACCACCGCCCGGCTGGTTCACGGGTGTATATTGCGACGCGGAGTCGTACGAGAAATCACGGACACTCGCGCAATCCGCGGCATCCCATTGAGAGGACTGGACATCTCGCCAGCCCTCGGGCATCAGGTACCACCAGTCCCCGAAGAGCGGAGGCGGCGCCGCGACGCTCGCCGACGCGAGCCCCCCAATCACCGCACACGCAAGACCGACTCCCCCAGCACTGTCCATGCGGACCTCCCTTCGATCGCCGCGCAACGGCACGGCCGACCGATGAAGATCCGAAACAGATCGCGATCCGCAAGGGCGGGCGGAGCGTTCGCCCCCGATTCCGGACCGGTTAGAAGAAAAACGCCGCTTGTGCGGCGCGGAGAGGAAATCAAATCGGATTTTGTGTGCCGTGCATGCCCCTGAATCGGAGCATCAAGGCTCGGGACGGTCCGGACCCGCGGCATCCCGGCCGCGGGAGGTCACAATCAGACCGCGAAGCTCGACCCGCAGCCGCAGGACGAGGACGCGTTGGGGTTGTTGAACACGAAGCCGCGCCCCATGATCTCGTCCTTGAAGTCGACCGTGGTCCCGCCCAGGTAAAGCAGGCTCTTGGGGTCGCAGATGACGCGGATGCCATGCTGCTCGAACAGCTCGTCGCTGTCCTTCCGCTTCTCGGTAAGATCGAGCACATAGGAGAAGCCCGAGCACCCGCCCCCCTTGACGCCCACGCGCAGGCAGACGGTCTCGGCGTCGAGCTCCTGCTGCTCGATGATGGTCTTGATCTCGCGAGCCGCGGTCTCGGTCAGGATGACCGGAGGTTGTTCTGTCGCGGCGGCGTTGTTCTGCGTGTCCATAGAAGTCATCCGGACCTCCTTGTGCTGTCTGGTCCCGAGAAGCATACGCCCCGGGGTTCGGGTCGGTTCACGCCGTGGTTATCGGTGCCTTGACGAGGGGCCTTGAGGCCCGCCGCGCCGAACCCGGAGTCAGTGAGCCGCTTCGGCGTGGTCATGGTCGTGGTCGTGCTCCAGCCCGTTCTTGTGCCGGTAGTCGTCGATCGCGGCCTTGATCGCGTCCTCCGCGAGCACGGAGCAGTGGATCTTGACCGGGGGGAGGCTGAGCTCCTCGACGATCTCGGTGTTGCGGATCGACTCGCCCTCGTCGAGGCTCTTGCCCTTCAGCCACTCGGTCGCGAGGCTGCTCGACGCGATCGCCGACCCGCACCCGAAGCACTTGAACTTCGCGTCCTCGATCTTGCCGCTCTCGTCGACCTTGATCTGGAGTTGCATCACATCGCCGCACTCGGGGGCCCCGACGAGCCCGACGCCGATGTCCTTGCGCTCCTTGATTTCCTGCTGGGTGCCGAACGACCCGACATTGCGGGGGTTCTCATAGTGGTCGACGACTTTGTCGCTGTATGCCATGGTGTGTCACCTTTCCGGTGTATTGATCTCGGTTGAACGATCGCAGCGGATTCCCGAACAGCCCGGTCCAGCGAAGCGCCGATCGGGTGTTCTTGCCGGCGCAGGCCGGCAGCTCAGATCAGTGCGCCTGCCATTCGATCTTGGTGATGTCGATGCCTTCCTTGTGCATGTCGTACAGCGGGCTCAGCTCGCGGAGCTTGTTGACGCTCTTGATCACCTGCTCGATCGCGAAGTCCACTTCCTCTTCGGTGTTGAAACGACCGAGGCTCATGCGGAGCGAGGAGTGCGCGAGGTCATCACCCACGCCCAGCGCCTTGAGCACATAGCTGGGCTCGAGGCTCGCGGAGGTGCAGGCCGAGCCCGAGCTCATCGCGATGTCCTTGCAGGCCATCATCAGGCTCTCGCCCTCGACGAACCCGTAGGAGATATTGCTGATGTGGGGCAGGCGCTTCTCGGCATGCCCGTTGACCTGGACATCGCTCAGCCCGGCGGTGATCCCGCTCTCGAGCTTGGTCCGCAGCGAGAGCAGACGCTCACGCTCCGAATCCATCTCCTGGGACGCGATCTCGCACGCCTTCCCGAGCCCGACGATGCCCGTCACATTCAGCGTGCCGGAGCGCATGCCGCGTTCCTGCCCGCCGCCCTCCTGGATCGCCGTGAGGCGGACGCGGGGACGACGCCGACGCACATACAGGGCCCCGACGCCCTTGGGGCCGTAGAGCTTGTGACCGCTCATGCTGAGCAGATCGACATTGTCCGTGTTGACATCGGTGGGCATCTTGCCGACCCACTGCGTGCCGTCGGTGTGGAAGATCACCCCGCGGTCGTGGCAGAGCGCGCCGATCTGCGGGATCTCATTGATCGTCCCGATCTCGTTGTTCGCCCACATGATCGTCACGAGGATGGTGTCGTCACGCATCGCGTCCTCGACCATCTTCGCGGTGATCAGCCCGTCCGCGCCGGGCTCGAGGTAGGTCACCTCGAAGCCCTCTTTCTGGAGGCGCTTGCAGGGATCGAGCGTCGCCTTGTGCTCGTGCATCGCGGTGATGATGTGCCCCCGGCACTTGCCCGAGCCCGCGGGGTGCTTCGCGTACATCGACGCCGCCCCCTTGATCGCCAGGTTGTTCGACTCCGTCGCGCCGCTCGTGAAGATGATCTCCTTGCGGTCGGCGCCCAGCAGGTCCGCGACCTGCCGACGGGCCGTCTCCACGCCATCCTCCGCGACCCAGCCGAAGCTGTGGTTCCGGCTCCCCGGGTTGCCGTAGATCTCCGTGAAATAGGGGAGCATCGCCTCCACCACACGGGGATCGCACTTCGTCGTCGCGGCGTTATCGAAATAGATCGGCTTGGTCAGCGTCATCCGTGTCCTCCGCCCCGAGGGCGTTTCATGGGGTATCGCCTTGCGGTTCGTCCGCGACGAACACCCCGACTCACCGGACCCTGTGATCCGTTGAAAATTGGAATCATTCTAACGAGCAATGATAGCCGAAACGGACCGCGCCGGCAATCCGGCGGAGCCCTCCGGCACGCCATTCTCTGCTCGATCAGCAGCAGGGGGGGGGGCGACGCGATCTTCCGCTGTTCAGCGACGGCGGCGGTACACCATCTCGACGCGGTTGCCCCGCTCGTTGTGCCGGACTTCGGTCATATAGGACCGGATCAGCATCAGCCCCCGTCCCGACGGGACGGTCAGGTTCTCGTCGAGCGTCGGATCCGGGATCTCCTCGAGATCGAAGCCCGGGCCGTGATCCTCGACGCCGATCAGCACCTCGTCCGCGTCGATCGCGTAGTCCACCTCGACGGGCGGATCGCCCTCGACGGTGCGGTGCCCGTGCTTGAAGGCGTTGGTCACCGCTTCCTCGAACGCGAGCTTGATCGCGAACACACTCGCTTTCGCGTAGCCCAGCGCCTCGATGCGGGACAGGATGTCCGCCTCGACGCGGGCGATCTCGTCCCGGTCGTTCGCCACGCTGACGCGCACGGTTCCGGATGTCGCGCCGTTCGGCTCTGCCATCGGTTCGTCTTCCGGGCGTAGTGGAGCGGTCCGGGTCATGCGGTCCGCGTCGAGAACGCCGACCGCTGCCGGAAGCGGGAGGAGCGGGTGAGAAAGGCTCAGCCGAAGCTCTCGGTCGCCTTCTCGGTGGTCTCGTGGATCTCGAACAGCTTGTTGAGCCGCGTGATCACGAACACCTCGTAGATCTGGGCGTCGATATCCGCGAGGCGCAGCTGCCCGCCCTTGTCCCGCACGCGGTTGTTGATCGTGATCAGCGTCCCCAGCGCCGCGGACGAGAGGTGGTCCACATTCCGGAAACTGATCAACAGGCGGGGCTCCGCCTCGGCCTCGATGATCGCGCCGATCTCGTCGCCGATCGCCTGGATGTTCGCCTCATCAAGGATGTTCCGATCGATGAACTCGACCTGGGTCACGCCCGATTCGGTGCTGATCCGCAGCCTCGATTCCGCGTCCGCCATGACTGCCGTCTCCGTGGGGGGGCTCGCGGAGGCCAACACAGGCCGCCGCAGTTCCGAGAACCGGACACTATAGAAACCCAAAGGCGGCCGCGCGAGTGCGGCCGCCTTCTGGTTCATCGGTCATCCGACGCCCCCGCTTGGGAGGCGTTCGCGCGATCAATACCCCAGCGCGTCCTGCAGACCGGGGAACGCCTTCTCCTCTTCCTCGCTCTGGATGAGGACGGTGGGCTTGATCAGGATCAGCAGGGTCTGCTCTTCCTTGGTCTCGATCCGGTTGGTGAAGAACCGGTTGAGGACCGGGATCTTGCTGAGCACCGGGACGCCCGTCTCCGTGATGTACTCGTTGACCACGCGCTGACCGCCCATGAGCAGCGTGCCCTGGTCGGGGACGGTCACCGTCGTCTGCACACGCGTGATCGTCACCGTGGGCAGCTGGATCGTGCCCGTCGCGATGCCGTTGCCCGGGATGTTACCGGTACCACCCGCCGCGGCCTGCGAGGTCTGCGTCGCGCTCAGCGTCGTGCTCGCGACATCCGTCGTGACATCCATCGTCACATACCGGCGGTCCGCGGAGATCACCCCTCGCACGACCAGGCGCACGCCGTCGGGCACGACGCCGATCTGCGGGTCGAACGCCACCGCGGCGTTGGAGACGACGGGCTGGAGGTCGCTCACGAAGGTCTGCTGCGAACCGACGAAGGTGTAGGACAGCTGCCCGTTGCTGAGCGTCAGGCGCGGCGCCGTCAGCGTCATCGACGAGCGGTCCGCCTGCGTCGCCTCGACGAGGAAGTCCACCTGGATGTCGTCGAGGAACCGGCCCGCGACCGACAACGCCGGGCCGCCGTTCGCGCCCGAGATCAGGCTGAAGATGTCACTCGCGAACGAGCCGCCCGCGAGCCCGCGTGTCAGGCCCAGCGAGTTCTGCTCGCCCTGGATCGGGCTGAACTGGTCCCCGTTCGTGCCCGGCTGGAACACCGCCTGGCTCAGCACCTCGTCCTGGGTGACCTGCCCGTCGCCGTTCAGGTCGTACTGACCGCCCGTGACATTGCGGTTCAGGATGAGGTTGCCCGAGCTGTCCCGGCTGAAGAAATCCTCGGGCAGCAGCGTCGGGTCGATGGTCCGGAGCGTGTCGAACTCGTTGTTGTTCGCGAAGTAGACATCGAGGTCCAGCCCGATCTGCTCGAAGAAGTCCTCGTTGATCAGGAGGAACCGGCTCTCGACATTGATCTGCAGGTTCCGCACCGCGCGGAGCTTGCTGAGCAGGCCCGTGATGGCGCGGTGGTTCTTGGGCGTGTTGACGATCACCAGGTTGCCGTTCAGCTCGGTGATCGTGCCGGTCTCGCCTCCGAAATCGACCCAGCCCTCGCGGTCGATGTTCTCCTGGATCAGGTTCCGGATGTCCTCGATCAGCGTGTCGCGGTCGAAGTCCTGCTGCTGCTGCTGCTGGATCCGGAACGGGCTCTGGCCGCCGCCGCCGCCGCCCCGCTGACCGGCCTGCTGGAACACCGTGTTGAGGTCGAACTGCGGCGCCTGGTCCCCGTAGTCCGGGATCTCGATCAGCAGGTCGCGGATGTCGTAGATCTCGAGCACCGTGTTCCGGCGCAGGACCTCGTCGCTCGCGATCGTCAGCACGCCGTCCGTCACCGCCCACCCCGCGGGGAAGTCGGGCGTCGACGCCTTCTCCAGCACCCGGTCGAGCACCGTGTCCAGAGGCACGCTCGTCAGCCGCAGCGAGACGGGCGATTCCCGGCTCACACCGATGTCTTCGAGCGCGGGCCAGTCGATGTCCATCTCGACATTCCCGACGCTGCCGATGAAGGTCAGCACATCCTCGAGGTTGTTGTCGCTGAAATCGACCGGGATCCTCTTGTCCTCGAGCGACGAGAGCACCGCCTGGTTCACCGCGCTCTCGCTGAACTGCATCGGATCGCCCCGGCGCTGGCTGATGTTCTTCCAGTCCGAGGGGTAGTTCACGATCCCGTCGGGCGCGATCGTCGACTCCCAGTTGTTCACCAGCTCACGCACATAGCTCGGCCGGCGCCGGTTGCTCACCGCCTCGTACTGCTGCATCAGGATCGTGTCGCCCAGCACATCACGCAGGAGCAGGCCCGCGGGGTTGTTGGGATCGAGGAACAGGATCTGCTCGACTTCCTGCAGCGCCTTCTGATAGTTGCGCTCCATCTGGTGCGCCCGCACGCTCTCGATCAGGCCCGCGATCTTGTCGTCGATCTCCCGCGCCTTCCGGAGGCGGTCGGTCTCCGCCTGACGCTCCGCGGTCCGCTGCGCGTCGATCAGTTCCTCGACCCGCTGCCGCTCCTCCGCGTCGTCGATGCGGATCAGCAGGTCGTTCGCCTGCTTGAGCATCTCTTCGTAGGTCGCGATGTTGTACAGGTCGCGCCCGTTGCTCAGCACGAGCTTCGCGGTCGACGCCGCCGTGCGGGCCGCGCCGGTGTCGCCCGTCGCGAGCGCCGCCCGCGCCTGCTGCAGCGCGTTCGCGAACTCCGCGTCCGTCTGCTGCCGCGCCAGGTCGCGGACATTCAGACCCTGCTCGAGGGGCTGCCCGCTGGGCAGGTTGCCCCGCAGCAGGACCTCCGCCTCCGTCAGGTTCGCCTCCGCCGCCGCGACGACCTCCGCCGGGAGCAGCCCGCGACCCTGGTCGAGGGCCTGCCGGTACAGCCGCGCCGCCTCGGCGTAGTTCGCCGCCTGCCACGCCGCGTCTGCTTCCGCCATCAGGCTCTCCGCCTGGAGGCGACGCGCCGTCATCAGCACATCTTCCGCGGGCGCCGCCGGGGCGTCGGCCATGGGGTTCGCCGCGGGCTCGTCCGTCGGCTCGTCCGCGGGCTGGGCGCCCGCGCCGCTCGCCGAGCCCGTGTTCCCGCTGGCCGACGCGCGGTTCCAATCCGTCCGGTTCGCGACGCCCGGTTGAAGCGACGACAGCGTCACCGCGTTCTCGCGATCCCCACCTGCCAGGGCGAAGGCGGTCTCGCCGCCCAGCGACCGCAGGCGGGTCAGGTGGCTCGACACGACCCGGGACTGCTCGACGCTCAGCGTCACGCCCGAACGCACGATCCGCTCAAAGTCCTCCCGAGCGACCGCGTAGGAGCCCGACTCGAACGCGTTGACCGCGCTGGCGATCCGACCGTCCAGCCGCGACGCGAGCTGCTGCCTGGAGATCTCGACGACCGTCAGCACGCCCTGCGCGGCGCTCTTCTGGACATCGCTCGACATCGCCGATGCGATCACCGCCCGTGCGTGCTGCTCGGCCACGATCAGGTCATCCCCGCGGAGCGCGAGCTGGGCCCGCTGCACGCTCAGGTCGTTCGGGTCCGCCTTGCGGATCCGCTGGGCGATGTCCCGCTGCAGTTGGAACACCCGCAGGCTCTCCGCGTCGCTCACCGAGATCGACGCAGGGCTCGCGAGGAAGGTCTCGATCATCGCCTCGGCGCGGACCAGCTCGCCCGACGCGGAGAGCTCCACGATTTTCTCGATCACCGCCGAAGCGGTCACCGTCTCCCCGTCGGACGCGTGAGCCGTCACCGTCCGACCGGCGTCGAGCGCCGTGCCGGTGCCGCCCGCCGCGAGTGCCGTGCACGCCGCGAGGCTGGGAACGATCGCGGTCGCCGCGATGAGGCAGAGTCGATCCGTGCTGGTCGCCATCCCGAGTCTCCAGTTTTGTTGCGGCCGGTGCGCCCGCCGCTGCGCGGAGAGGCGGGCCCGACACATGTCTCCGCGAGGGGGTCGCGGAGCTCCTGCTCGCTGTCTGCTTCCCGCCGTGCGGGGCGGGCCATCTCCTGGGCCGCGGCGTCTCAACCGCGGGTTCCTCCCCCCGAACAGACCGTCCGGATCGCCCGTTCAGGGCCCGGGGGGAGGCGGCAGGATACTACTTGTTACGGACCCGGGCAACGCGGGCTGCGACCCGAACGGAAGTTTCTTGCACCGATTCCGAAATTTTCTGCCCGTCTTGAGATCCGAATCCGAGCGGCGCCCGCGCCGCGAGATCACCCGAGCCAGCGTCCCGCGATCACCCCCGCGTGATCCGGCGGGCCCGCGCCCTCCGCTTTCTTGCCGACTTCCGTGAGCGCCTCCCCGAACTGGATCGGGGTGAGCCGGTCCGCCGCCACGATCACCGGGTCCCCGCCCCCGTCGGGGGTCGGGTCCGCCGCCATCAGGCCCGTGGTCGCGTCCATCGCCAGCTCCTCGGCATGCAGCAGGCAGTCCGCGCTCAACAGCACCTCCGCGTACCGGGTCCCGTGCGATCCCTCGTCCCGGACGATGCACCGCCAGTGGGTCAGGCCCAGGTCCAGCCCGTTGTCGTCGCTGTTGCGTGTCGGGTCGATGTTCAGGTCGAGCTGCCACGCGTCACGCAAATCCTCGACGATCTCCTCGGCGCTCAGCAGATCGGGGCGGTCCTCGGGCGTCCACAGCACATTTCGGTGCTCGTGCGCCGCCGCGTCGGCGCCCGCGGGGTCGGGGACCTCCTTGAGATCGAATGCCGCGAGAATCGCCTCGAACCGGGGCTTGAGGTCCGGCTCGCACCGCACCGTGATAATCTTGTGCTCGTCCACGAAGATGTGGCAGAACGGGTCGTCGCTCATCGCCCCGAAGCCCACCATCCCGTCCTCGAAAAAGAAAGGCCGGCACGCGCGCACGCCGTCGATCAGCCATTCAATGCCGAGGGGAACCCGAGCCAGATACGGGTCGATCTCTCGGTACGCGTCGTGCCCGATGAAATCGAGAATCGGGTACACCCGCCCCGGGATCAGCGGGAGCAATTGCCGGTACAACGCGTCGACACGCTCCGCGCTGATGACGATATCGAACACATACCGATCAGGCCAGGGCTCAACGATTTCGTCCCCGAACTGCGGGTCCCCGGGGCCGTCCGCGGGCTCGAACTCGAGGCGGTACCCGGGCTTCGGCTCGATCGCCTCGACCGGGTAGACGCCCAGGGGGAACTTGAACCCGTTCACCTCGATCCGTTCAATCGACGGATCGACCTCGCACCGGATCAGCATCGCTCGGTCCCCACCCCGCACGAAACCCGCATGTCCGCCCGTCCGCCGGCCGGGCACGCCGCGTGCACCCCGAAAGCCTAGCCGCATCCCGGGCGCTCGCGTCGCTTCAAACCCCCGTTCCCGCGTGCGACCCCGCGCCGGGTCTACCGTTCTCCGGATCGATCGGAGCCAGTATGCCTGAAGACACCCGACCCATGATCGTCGCCGCGATCGGCAACACCCGCCTCCGCATGGGCCTCTGGTCCGGGGGGGAGGTCACCGACGCGATCTCGATGCCCCACGCGGAATTCTCGGGTTCGCTCGACCGGATGGGCCCCGCCGCCGCCGACGCGGCTCTCTGCGCCCTCGCGACCGTGGACCGGGAGGCGGAGGAGCGATTCACCGCGTCGTTTCGGAATGCGAACCCCGGCGTCGACATCCTCCGGATCGGGGTGGATCTGCCCATCCCCCTGACGCACAACCTCGAGGACGCCTCCACGCTCGGCCGCGATCGGGCGCTCAGCGCGCTCGCCGCCTACAGCCGAGCCCAGCAGGCGTGCGCCGTCGTCGATGTCGGGACCGCGGTGACCGTCGACTTCGTGGACGGCGAGGGCACCTTCCACGGCGGCCTGATCGCGCCCGGTGTGCGCATGATGCTCGCCGCCCTGCACGAGCACACCGACGCGCTCCCGAAACTCGACCCCGCCGAGCCCGACCCGGCAAAGGGCCCGTTCGGCAAAGACACCGCCCAGGCGATGCAACTGGGCGTCCGCACCGCGGTCGCGGGGCTCGTGCGCACGGGCGTCGAGCGATTCGCCGATCATTACGACGCGTGGCCCCAGGTCATCGCGACGGGCGGGGACGCCGCGATCCTCGAATCCGAGGGCATCATCGAGCACTTCGTGCCCGATCTGCAATTGCTCGGCATCGGGCTGTGCGTCGATCGCGCCGCCGCGAGCGCCCGCGACGGCGCGGACGACTGATGGACGGACTCGTCTACACCCTCGCGACCCCGTCCAACATCGCGTCCGCGATCGGGTGTGTGCAGGTCCGCTCGTCGGACCCGGAGACGATGGACGCGCTGGTGCGCGCGCACGGTCTCATCACGCCGCCCGGCCGACCCGGGCTGCGCGACCTGTTCGGGGCGGACGAGGGGCTCGTCATCCGGTGGGATGCGACCACGCTGGACCTGTTCCCGCACGCAGGGCCCGCAATCATGCGCCGCCTGGTGCGCGCGCTCGAAGCCGCGGGCATCGCGCCCGCGCAGGGCTACGCCTATCCCGAAGCATCCGATGACATCGAGCAGCGCATGCTCGGGGCTCTGGCCTCCGCACCGAGCCCGCTCGCGATCGACCTGCTCCTCGACCAGCCCCGCCGATGGCGCGCGCACACCAAAGGCAATCCGCTCGCGGATCACGCGTCGCTCTCGCATTTGCTCAAGCCGCCCCTCATCGCCGCGGTCGGGGCGCCCAACATCGGCAAATCCACCCTCCTCAACGCCCTCGCGGGCCGTTCCGTGGCGATCGTGGCCGATGAGCCCGGGACCACCCGCGACCATGTCGGCGCGATGCTCGATCTGGGGGGGCTCGTCGTGCGATACCTGGACACCCCGGGTCAGTGGGAGGATGCGGAGGGCACCGACCGCGCCGCGATCGAACTCGCAAACCGCGCCCTTGAGACCGCGGACCTGATTCTCGCGTGCGGCGATCCACGCACCCCCCCGATCACGCCCGTCGAGGGGGAGATGCTCCGCGTGTGCCTGCGAGCCGACCTGGGCGAGCCCTCGTGGACGCCCGATCTTTCGGTGTGCGCACCCGATGGGACGGGGCTCACGGATCTGGCAACGGCGGTCCGCGACCGCCTGGTTCCGCCCTCGGCCCTCGCGGCGCCCTTCCCCTGGGCGTTCTGGGGAGCACACGAGGGGGCGATCTGAAGCCCGGGTCTCGGACGGGCGGCTCCCGCGACGCGGACCCCCTAGAGTTGGAGCCCATTCCGCTATCGCTCCGCGCACAGAGGTCGCTATGGACGAAAGACAAGCCCAGATCAAGGAAGGCGCCGGACTCGAGGAGTCCCGGGTCAATCAGGAGTTCCTCGACTTCCTGAACAGGTGGTCCTTCCCCGTCCTGCTGATCATCGCGATCGTGTCGGGCGGCTATTTCGTCTACAACCAGTGGCAGGCCCGCAAGATCGCCGCGCGGGACCAGGCGTTCGCCGAGCTCGGCAACATGGAGAGCAGCAACGCGCCGAGCGTCTTCAGCCTGACGACGATCGCGGACGAGTACGAGGGTGTCGGGCATGTCAGCGAGCTCGCGCTGCTCCAGGCCGCGAGCATCCATCTCAACGCCGTGCGCACGGGGCTGGACCCCGCGGACCCGGACGCGTCGAACCCCGAGTCGCTGCTGAGCGACGAGGACATCGCGTTCCACCTCGACCAGGCCCGGTCGCTGTACAACCAGGTGCTCGATCGGGTGTCGGGATCGCCCGAGCTCGCGCTGTTCGCGATCAACGCCCGGTTCGGGCTCGCGGCGGTCGCGGAATCTTCCGACGACTTCGATCAGGCCCGCGAGCAGTACGCGCTCGCCGCGTCTCTCGCGACCGACGCGGGGTTTGCGCCGCTCGCCCAGGTTGCCTCTGAGATGGAGGCGACCGCGGGGCAGATCAACCCCCCCGCGCTGCACGAGGAAAGCGATTTCCCGCGTCTGCCCTTTGAGCCCGAGCCGCTCGAGAGCACGATCGAGGTGATCGACGACACGCCCGCCGGGCCCAACGCCCCCGAGGCGGATCCCGGCGATGGGGGCGACGCCCCCACGGGGCAAGAGCCCGCGCTCAGCGACCCGCCCAGCGAGACGCCGAGCGGACCGTCCGAACCTGCCGATCCATCCGACGGATGAGCGAGCAGGACGAGCGCGTCAGCGGATCGTTCCTGCCCGGCGGGGACGGTGCGGAGCGGAACCCGGATGATCCGCCCCTGATCCTTCGGGGCGGGAAGGTCAATCCCGAAGCGATCGAACTCGCCTACCGCCGGGCGGCGGAATCGGGCGAGAGCGACGACTCGATGTTCCGGGTCCGGTTCGAGCTGAGCCGGGACCTGAAGTGCAGGCTCGACAAGTACCTGACGAGCCGCATCGCGTTCATGAGCCGCAACCAGCTCCAGCACCTCATCGGCGAGGGCGGGGTGACGGTGAACGGCGCCGAGGCCCGCCCCGCAACGAAGCTGCGTCAGGGCGACGCGGTCGAGGTCGTCGTCCCGCCCCCCCCTTCGACGGAGGTCGTGCCCCAGGAGATCCCGCTGGATGTCCTCTTCGAGGACGACCACCTGATCGTGCTCAACAAGCAGCCCGACATCATCGTGCACCCGGCGCGGGCCGAGAAGAGCGGCACGCTCATCAACGCGCTCGCGTGGCACTTCAAGCACCACACGGGCGGCGAGCTGAGCCCGGTGGGGGCCGACAAGGCACGCCCGGGCGTCGTTCACCGCCTCGATCGCAACACGACCGGGTGCATCATCTTCGCGAAGACCGAGGAAGCGCACTGGAAGCTCGGGCGTCAGTTCGAGTTCCGCGAGGTGGACAAGCGCTACCTCGCGTTCGTGCAGGGACGCGTCGCGGAGGACGGGTTCGTGATCGACAAGCCCATCGGCCCGCACCCCAGCAAGGAGAAGGGCTACCGCGAGAAGATGGTGATCCGGCACGACGAGCTCGGGAAAAAGAGCGTCACGATCGTGCGCGTGCGGGAGCGGTACCGCCTGCACCACCGAGCGGTCGGGGACCAGGATTTTTCACTCGTCGAACTCGAGCTCAAGACCGGTCGCACCCACCAGATCCGTGTGCACCTCTCCGACGAGGGGCACCCGATCGTGGGCGATGACATGTACGGCGGACGGGCGTTCATCGAGGCGAGCGTGGACGGCGGGGAGGGGGAAACGCTGATCGCCAGGCAGGCGCTGCACGCCGCCCTGCTCGCGTTCCAGCATCCGGTGACCGGAGAGACCATGTCGTTCGCGGCGCCGCTGCCCGAGGACACCAGGGCCCTGCTCGCGCACCTGCGCACAGGGGAGACCGTCGCGCCGGATGTCTCCGGAACGGTTTCCGCTGTTCGGCTGGGCCTCGCGGCGCGAGAGTGATCGTCAGCCCGCGCGCTCCATCGCGCCCAGGATCGTTCGGAAACCGTCGACTCGCGGGTCGTCGGACTCGCACAGATTCACAGCGCGCAGGCACTCGGCGAACAGCATCCTCCCCGACGCGGCGTTCCGCGCGGGGAGCGTCGCGTGCACCACGAGCCCGAAGGCCTGATCTGAGCCCACACGATCGAGCACGATCGCTCGGGCGCGCAGCATGAACGCGTCGAGACGCTCGTGCATCACGCCCAGGGCGGTCGCGTCGTCCGCGACGGTGAGCGGGGGATAGTCCATCGCGGCGCCGGCTTCGAGAAGCAGCAGGCCCGCGCGCTTCGCGTTCCGCAGCGTGCGCTCGGCCTCGCACGCCGCGTCCCCGATCTCGCTCTCGTGGAGCGGCACCGCGGCGGAAGCGAGCAGGCGCCAGCGGTCCAGGTCGATCCCGACCGGTCCGCCCGCGACCGACGGCGGGGTCACGCGGAGGCCGCCCCGGTGGCAGACGCTGGCGAACGACAACGCGAGGCGCCCGGCCCGCGCCGTCCGCGGGTCATCCGCGTCCAGGTGCGCACGGATCGCGTCGCGGCCCGCTCGGGTCCCGCCCAGTGTCTCGACGATCGGGTTCAGCTCGGTGATGTCGAGCACCGCGTTGTAGATCGCGTCGTTGCTGGGCGGGATCGCGTCGGCCCGCGGGTTATCGAGCAGCGCCGCGACGGCGCGCAGGACCGATCCGTGCT
>DLBY01000116.1 GCA_002480345.1 Phycisphaerales bacterium UBA7812
GTTGATCTCGTCGGCGAGGACGACCTGCGCGAAGATCGGGCCCTTCTGGAAGACGAACGACCGCCGCCCCGTCTCGTGGTCCTCGCTGACGATGTTGGTGCCGATCACATCCGCCGGCATCAGGTCGGGCGTGAACTGGATGCGGCTGAACGGGAGCGACAGTGCTTGGGCGAGCGTGCGCACGAGCAGCGTCTTGCCCAGCCCCGGGACGCCCTCGAGCAGGACATTCCCGCCCGCGAACAGGCAGGTCAGCACCGCGTCGACGACCTCCTCCTGACCCACCATCACGGTGCCGATCTCGCGCTTGAGATCCGCGTAGGTGGACCGGAAGGCCTCCGCCTTCGCCTTGACTTCCTGGGGCGTTTCCGCGTGCTCGGGGTTCATCGCCATGGTCCGTCTTCCTGTCTGCACGCGCCCGCGAGGGCGCCGGGGATCGATCCGTGGAACATCACTCGTCCTTGTAGTCGTCGAGGGCACGCTTCTTGGCGCGCATCAGCCTGGACATGCCCTGCTCCTCGTCCTGGGGCTTCGGCTTCGCGGCCTCGGGCCTGCTCAGGCCCTCGAATGCCGGGGCCTCCTTCTCGCCCGAGAGCGCGATCGCTTCCGCGGGAGCGTCGCCCTTCCCGCGATCAGTCGCGGGCTCAGCCTCGAACTTCGTCGAACGCTCCGCGTCGGCGGTTTCTCGTTCTGCCGTCGCAGCGCCCGCGCCGCCGATCCGCTGCTGGGCCTTGGCGCGCGCGACGCGGAGGGACTCGACCTGCTCGCCAGTTTCGGTTGTCTTCGCGCGCCCGAAAGCGCGTACCACGGAGGACACGATCGCCGCGGGCTCGATCCGCACGCGCCGGATCCCCACATCCATCACGAACAAACCCAGGCTCGTGATCGCGATCGCGAGCCAGATTGCCCGTGTCGAGACCGGCATCGTCAGTCCGTCTCGACGCCAGGGCTGGTCGGTCTGCGGATCCGCGGCGAGGACCTCCCCGCCGGTGATCGACGCGACCTGCCTGAGCAATGCGGTGTTGGTCTCGAGCGCCCGGAACTCGTCGGCGAAGGGCCGGCTCACCGCCGCCTGGACCGAGCCGCGCAGGTCGGGACCGCCGTCGCGCCCCGGCGCCTGGTACTGCATGCTGACGACATACGACCCGGGCTCGTCGGTCCCGATCGCGCCCTCGTAGCGTCCCGGTCCCACCTGGCGCAGGCGGACATCGCTCGCCTCCCCGCTCGGCGTGGAGACGCGGGCCCGGAAGGACGCGAAGTTGAGGCGCTCGCCGGCGTCGTCGAGGGCCTCGACGATGATCGCGGTCTCGTCGCCCCGCTCCTCGGTCAGCACGCGGACATTCGCGGAGCCGGCGGGCCGCATCGCCCATCGGACCTGCTGCTCCCAGAACTGCTTGAAACCCTGCCACCCCACCCACGAGCCCGCCCATCGTGTGCTCGCGTCGCTGGTGAACACCGCAACGCGACCGAGGCCGTATTGCCACTGGGCAGCGATGGGATCCTCGACGGTGTCGCCCGACTCGCTGACCTGGGTCGCCTTGATCGTGATCTGGCTCAGCCCGTCCCGCGGCGCGGTGACGACATAGCCCGAGATGGGCGGGACCTCCCCGATGCCGCGCATGGTCTCGACCGGCAGGCCCACGACCTGGGGGCTGAAGGGGTCGCCCTCCCAGATGAGGCTCCGCCGGACGGTCTGGGCTTCCTTCATGAAGATCTGCGGGAGCTGCATGAGTGCGCCGGCGCCTCGGACTTTGTAGAAGCGCCCCCCGCCGCGTTGCGCGATGCCCTCGAGCAAGATCTCGTTGGCGCCGTCCCCCACCGCGACGGTGGAGATCGTCACCCCGCCGTTGAAGATCCGGGTCGCGAGCGAGTACCCCGCCTGGTCGGTGCCCATGGTCTGCCCGTCGCTGAGCAGGACGATGTGCTTGACGCCGGCGGGTGACTGGCGAAGGCGCACCGCCGCCTCGTCGAGCGCGGGGAACATGTTCGTCCCGCCCCCGGGCCCGATGGAACGGATCCGGCGCGCGATCGAGGCCTGGTCGGCGCAGGGCATCAGCGGGACGATCACGCGCGTGCCCCCGCTGAACGCGAGCACGGTGATCTGGTCGAGCCGGCTGAGTGTCTCCACCGCGGCGATCGACGACTCGTTCGCCAGTTGCTGCTGGTCCATCATCGTGCCCGCGACGGGGCTGCCCATCGAGCCCGATGAGTCGAGGACGATCGCGAGCGCACCCATGGGCATCTGCCGCTTCTGGGGCGGGTCGAGCTGGACGGGCAGCGCGTCCTCGAGCGCGCTGCCGATCCACCCCCCGGCGCCGAAGGAATCGGGCCCCCCGGTCATGACGAGCCCGCCCCCCGAATCGTGCACATACCGGCGCAGGTTCTGCTGCTGCAGTTCGCTGAAGACATAGGCAGGCTGGTTGACCAGCACGATCGCCTCGTACGCGTTGAGTTCCGTCAGACCCTCGGGGACCTGGTCGGGGCGGAGCACCCGGGCGGACAGATCCGCGCGCACCATCGCGTCCCGAAGGGGCGCGACCTCGTCCTCGCTGTCCGCGACCAGCATCACCCAGCCCTCGGACCCCACGAAGGTGACCGACGACGCGCGGTTGTTCTCGGGGATCGAATCCCCCACGACCGATTCGCCCGTGCTCGTCACGACATTCAGCGGTTCGAAGACCGCCTCGTAGGTCACCGGGCCCGGGGTGCGCGGGTCGATGGGCAGGCTGAGCACATTCTTCCCGGGGTCGAGCTCGACGACGGTGCCCAGGTCGCCCGACTCCGGATCCAGATCGACGGGCTCCCCGTTCTCCGTCAGAAGCAGCCGCCCCGCGGTGCGCCTCGTCGCGCTCGCGATCACCGAGAGATTAATCGTCTCGCCGCCGCGCACCGTCGCGGGCGCGACGACGCGCTCGACGATCACCTCCGCGGGATAGTCGTACTCGACGGGGAGCACATCGACCGGCACGCCCGCGGCCCGCGCCGCCTCCGCGGCCGCGAGCAGGCTCCCCGCGGTCTCGTTGCCGTCACTGACGAGCAGAACGCGAGACGCGGCGTCGTCGGGCGCGACCGCGACCCGGAGCCGCAGGCCCGCGGCGAGGTTGGTCGCGTCCGCGGGCCCGGTCTGCTGGCGCTCGAGGGATTCGAGCAGACGGTTGGGCAGTGCCTGGACATAGGCCTCGCGCGCGACGGTGACCACACCCAGGCGGTCCGTGCGCCGGTCCGCGCGGGTCTCCGTCACGCGGTCGATGTAGTCCTCGACGCGGCGCTGCTCGCTCGGCGGGATCGAGCGGCTCACATCCAGCACGACCGTGACCGCGACATCCTCCGCTTCCTTGCGCAATCGGGGCTCGGCGAGCGCCCCCGCGATCGCGACAATGACCAGCAAGCGGGCGCCCAGCGCGAGCCAGCGCGTCGTCGGGCCCAGACCCGCGAGGCTCTTGCGCCCGATGGCCCAGGCGAGCACACCCAGAATCGGGATCAGCAGCAGCCAGCGCGGGACATCGAACTGGACCGGCCCGGCGACGAGTTCCGCGAGCGTGCGCACGGACGCAGCGTCGGCGATGGGATGGAAAGGTGGCGCGGCCATCTGCTCCCGAGTGTACGGAGGGCGTTCGCTGGTCGGTGAGACCTCACGACCTTCTACGGAGCGGAGCCCCGAAAGTTTCCCGACACTTCACATCGCACGAGCGGTAGGGCTCGGGCCTCACACCGGGATATCCAGATCATCCTCGTCCAGGTCGTCGGGGGTGTCGAGCGAGGTGTCGGGCCCGCCCCCGTCTCGGTGGTCCTCCGCGGGCCCGGTTCGGCGTCCCGGCGCGAACGCGCCGCCTGGCGGGCGGTAGGGCTCGCCTCCCGGCATGTTCGCGATGGTCTGGGCGTTCTCGTCGAAGGGGCTGGGCTCGGCGGTCTGCGCGTAGGGGTCGGGGTGCTGGTTGAACGGCGCGGGCGCGTCGAAGGGCGCCGATTCGGGCGCGCCGCCCATCCCTGCGGGTGGGCGGGATTCGTCGAACGGTGCGCCGCCGCCCCCGCCCCCCGAGAAGGCGGAGTGGCGCCAGTCGTAGTTCTTGAAGCGGACGGTCGCGCCGTCCCATGTGAGTTTCACGACACCCGTGGGCCCGTTCCGCTGCTTGGCGATGATGAGTTCGGTGAGGTTGAGCTTGTCCTCGTTGTCGGGGTCGTTGAGCCACTCCTCGTCGTCCTTGTGGTAGTACGCCTCGCGGTGGAGGAGCATGATGACATCCGCGTCCTGCTCGATCGAGCCCGACTCGCGGAGGTCGCTCATCCTGGGGCGGTTGCGGTCGCGCTGCTCGGCGCCCCGGTTGAGCTGGGCGAGGCAGAGCACCGGCACGCGGAGTTCCCTCGCGAGCGCCTTGATCTGTCGCGAGATCGTGCTGACCTCGACCTGCCGGCTCTCCCGCGCCGCGCCGGGCGCCGTCAGCAGCTGGAGGTAGTCGATGACGAGCGCCTTGAGCCCGTACCGCTCGCTCATCCGGCGCGCCTTGGCGCGGAGCTGGAGGATCGTCAGGCCGGGCGTGTCGTCGATGTAGATCGGCGCCTCGTAGAGCTCGCCCGCCGCCTCGTTGAGGCGTTCCCAGGCCTCCATCTCGCTCATGCCGTCGCCGCCCAGCTGCCCGGTGCGGAGCTTGTGGGCATCGATGCCCGAGCGGGCGGAGAGCAGGCGCTGCACGAGCGCCTCGCGCGACATCTCGAGGCTGAAGAACCCAACCGGCGCGGGGTCGCCCCCCTCGCTCTTGGGGCTCCAGGGAGTGCGCCCCCCGAACGCGATCTGCTCGGCAAGGTTGAGCGACAGCGCCGTCTTGCCCATCGACGGGCGTGCGGCGAGGATGACCATCTCCCCCGGCTGGAGCCCGCTCATCATCTCGTCGAGATCCGTGAACCCGGTGGGCACGCCGCTCGTACCCTTGCCCTCCGCCTGCATCTCGATGCGGACGATCTCCTCGCGGAGCAGGTCGCTGAGTTTCTCGGGCCCCTTGGTCTCCGATTCGCTCGCGATCTCGAAGATCATCTGCTCGGCGCTGTCGAGGACATCGGCCCCCGCGTTCTCGCCCGGCTGCTCGGCGGTGTTGAACGCCATGTGCATGATCTCGCCCGCCGTCGAGATCAGCTTGCGCAGGCGCCCCCGCTCCGCGACGATCCGCGCGTAGTGCATCGCGTTGCGGGCGCTGGGCACCGCCTCGGCGAGGGAGATCAGGAAATCGGTGTCGCCCTTCTCGAGCGCGCCGCGCGTGACGAGCAGGTCCGCGAGCGGGATCAGGTCGATCGTCCGCGTCTCGTTGTGCAGGTCGAGCATCGCCTGGAAGATCTGCCCGTGCTGCTGGTTGTAGAACTGCTCGGGCTTGTTGACGAGCGTGATGATGTCGCCGATCACGCTGGGGTCGAGCATGACCGAGCCCAGCAGGGCGATCTCCGCCTCGTTGGAGTGCGGGGGGAGCTGCCCGAAGAGCTTCTGGAGGGTCTCCTCCGCGATCGCGCTGCCGCGCCGCTTCTTGTCGAACGCGTCGCGCCGGGCTTTCTTTCCCTCGATCTCGGTCGTCGGTGTGCCGTTGGAATCGGACAAGGCTCGCCCCCGGAAAATGCTGGTCGGCACCACCGTAGCATGCCGGTGTCGGGCGATCGGGACGGAGCCCACGCCGACCCGCCGCATCGCCCGGAAATCCGCCCGCGAACGCGCAGTTGACAACAATTCCACGATCACCGCACCCGAACCGGAGTCGACCATGACGCAGCCCGCCGCCGGCTTTTTCGACGAGACCTACGACGCGGAACACCTGCCCGACCCGCTGCCCTCGTCCCCGTTCCCGAAGTTCATCGAGTGGTTCGAGGAGGCCCGCGAGGCGAAGCAGGTTCCCAATCCCAACGCGATGTGCCTGAGCACCGTCTCCGCCGACGGGCAGGCATCCTCGCGCATGGTGCTCTGCAAGGAGATCTTCGCCGACGACGGCGTGGTCGTCTTTTACACCAACTACGACAGCCGAAAGGCGAACGAACTGGCGGGCAATCCGCGCTGCGCGTTGCTCTTTCACTGGGATCACCCGGGGCGTCAGGTCCGCATCGAGGGTCGCGTCACCAAAGCCCCTTCGGCGCTCAGCGACGCGTACTTCGCGAGCCGGCGGTGGGAGAGCCGCCTGGGTGCGCACGCGAGCGAGCAGAGCAAACCGATCGGCAGCCGGGCGGAACTGCTCGAGAAGGTGATGATGAAGGCGGTCGAGCTCGACCTCGATCTCTCGAAGGTCCTCGACGGGGACGGGCGCGACATCGAGATCCCGCGCCCCGCGAACTGGGGCGGGTACATGGTCCACGCGACGGGCGTGGAACTCTGGTGCGACGGGGTGGGCCGGGTCCATGAGCGGGCCCGGTGGGACCGAGAACTGACCGAGACGACGGACGGGTTCGAGGGCGGACCCTGGCGGGTGAGCCGGCTCCAGCCCTGAATCCGGGCGCCGCTTGGTGATCCGGGGATCCCCCGCTATCCTGAGCCCCTCGGGGGAGACGCGTCCGGGGCCCGCACGCATCGTGGTCGGGCGGGCGCGATGCAGGAGCGATCATGCCGAACAGCCGTGCCCTCTCCGCCCGTGTCCTGCCGGTGTGCGCCGTTCTCGGCGCATTCGCCGGCGCGTGCCACGCCCTGCCCGGCACCCTCCCCGACCGCGGCGCGCTCCCTGACCAAGAGCCCGCCCTGCCCCGCTCGCTGACGCGCAGCGAGTCCGCACTGATCGAGCAACAGCCCATCGTCGCGGAGGGGCTCGCGGGGTTCATGCTGCGAGGCGAGCCGGAAGGCGGCATGCCCGCTGGACGCGTCGTCTGCCCCCCCGAGTATGCCCCGATGGAGGGCATCCTGATGGCCTACGAGGGCCAGATCGGGTGGAAGCGCATCCTCGAACGCATGGCCGCACGCATCACCAACGAGGGCGACGCGAATGTCTACCTCCTCTGTGACAGCAACAGCGAGGCGGCCAGTGCGCGCGCCGCGATGCTCGGCGCGGGCGCCGACCCCGATCGCCTCTTCACCATCGTGCGCACCACCAACTCGATCTGGATGCGCGATTACGGCCCGCGGTACATCTTCGAGGGCAACGGCGGGCCCGGCGGTGACCTGGGCGTGCGCGCCGTGGTGGACCACACCTACAACCGACCCCGTCCCAGCGACAACCTCGTCCCCGATTTCTGGTCGGGCATCCGGGGTGAAGCGGAGTACCAGATCCCGCTCGTGCACGGCGGGGGCAACTTCCACCTGTCGGGCGCGGGGGACGCGTACTCGACGCGGCTGATCGCCGCCGAGAACGGTGCGCTGAGCGAGGACGCGATCGTCGATCTCTGGCGCTCCTACCAGAACCTCGAGACCCGCATCACCGATCCGCTTCCTTCCAGCGTGGACGCGACCCAGCACATCGACATGTGGATGCAGATCACCGGGGATCGATCCGTGGTGATCGCGGACTACCCGCTGGCGCCGGGCTCGACGCACGACAGCGTCGCGGACGCGCAGGCGCAGGCGATGCAAGACGCGGGGTACACCGTCACGCGGGTGGAGAACATCGGCAATCCCAACGCGACGCACTACACCTTCACGAATGTCGTGATGTGCAACAGCATCGTGCTCGTTCCCGAGTACGACAACATCCCCGCGTCCTATTCCGCGAACGCGCTCGCCGCGTGGCGGGCCCACCTGCCCGACCACCAGATCATCCCGATCGACTGCGACGCGATCGTCACCGCATCCGGGGTGATGCACTGCATCGTGATGCATGTCCCCGCGCCCGCGGACGGCGAGAACCCCGTGGTGTGGATCACCGCTCCCAACAGCAGCGGGTTCTTCGAGCCCGGCGAGACCGTCACTGTCACCTGGCGCACCGACGACGATTTCGACCTGCTCCCCTCCGATCCGCTGAGCGTGGACCTGCTGCTCAGCACCGACGGCGGGCAGACCTTCGCGCCCCAACGCACCGGGGCGCCCGACGACGGCGCGATCGAGTGGACCGTCCCCAACCTCACGACCGCGCAGGGTGTGCTGCGGGTCGTCGCCCGCGACGCGGACGGCAACGAGGGCTTCGACGACACCGACGAGTTGTTCATCATCAACGGATCCGACCCCGCCTGCAACGCGGCGGACATCGCCGAGCCGTTCGGCGTGCTCGACCTCGCGGATGTCCAATCGTTCATCGCGGGATTCACGAATCAGGACCCGATCGCGGACATCGCGGCGCCCTCCGGTGTGTTCGACCTCGCGGATGTGCAGGCGTTCATCGACGGGTTCGTCGCGGGCTGCCCGTGACGCCCGCGCGCCGACGGGGGCGTTGATCCCCCCGCCTGAATTGAATACCATTTTGGGGGTAACTCCGACGGACCGAGTGCCGAGCGCCCACCGGCGCGTGAACCAATCGGGAAGGGAACCTCATGCGAGTCTCCACGAGAACCACGATCTGCTGCGCGCTCACGGGGCTCGCCGCCGGTGCCGCCGGCTCGCCGGTCGGCGCGGTGTTTCCGGACAGGACCGCAACGGTGCTGCTGCAGGACTTCGACGCCGGTTTTCCCCCCCTGCTTCTCCAGAGCGTGAGCTACTACGGAGGCGGCATCGTTGAGACCGGCATGTCGATCGATGTCGCGAGCCCGAGCGGCGGGCAGACCTGCGCGTTCGATCTGATCGAAGCCAGCCGGCGGCTGAACAACGGCTGGATCGACGGACCGATCTGCGATCCGATCGTCCCCAACTTCGTCGAGATCCTGCAGAGCAACGACATCTGCGACCTCTGCGACTGGAGCGCGGGCTTCCCAACGAGCGTCGCGTGGCGCGGCGACACACGCGTGGTCTTTCTCCGATTCCGCGCGCAGGTCACTCAGGAATGGACCTACGGCTGGGTGGCGTACGAGGGGATCCTGGTCGCCAACGACACATGCGACGACGAGTGCGAAGGCTGGGGGACCAGCTTCGCACGCATCAACTTCATCGCGGCGGGATTCGAGACCGAACCCACCCGCCCGATCGCGCCCGGCGTGGGAACATGCGAGGCGGACCTCACCTTCGACGGCATCCTGGACCTCGCCGATCTCCAGTTGTTCGTCGAGAGCTTCGTCAGCACGCGAACGATCGCGGACCGGAACGCTGACGGCGTGTACGACCTCGCGGATGTGCAGGCATTCGTCGGAGCCTTCGTCGCGGGATGCTCGTGACGCGAGGGGTATTTGAGTGGTGCTCCCCGCCCGCTACCATCCGGGCATGAGCCATCCCCTCGACGACGCCGTGCGTGACCTGATCGCCTCCACCGACCCCGACGCCGCCGCGATTCTGGATCGCGAACGCGAACGCCAGGAACACACGATCGAACTGATCGCCAGCGAGAACCACGCGAGCCCCGCGGTCATGCACGCCGCGGGCACCTGCTTCACCAACAAGTACGCCGAGGGCTACCCCGGGCGCCGCTACTACGGCGGGTGCGCCCACATGGACGAGATCGAGACCCTCGCCCGCGAGCGCGCCAAGAAACTCTTCAACTGCGAGTACGCCAATGTCCAGCCCCACTCGGGCGCCCAGGCGAACATGGCGGTCTTCATGGCCCTCCTCGAGCACGGCGACACCTTCGCCAGCCTGCTCCTCCAGGACGGCGGGCACCTGTCCCACGGCATGAAGCTCAACTTCTCGGGGACCTACTTCAACCCCGTCCACTACCCCCTGCACTACAACGAGGACCACCCGCGCCACGAGCAGATCGACTACGACGCCGTCGAGAAGGTCTGCATGGAGCACAAGCCCAAACTCCTGCTGTGCGGCTATTCCGCCTACAGCCGGCAGATCGACTTCGCGAAGTTCCGGGAGATCGCCGACAAGTGCGGCGCCCTGCTCATGGCCGACATCGCCCACATCGCGGGCCTCGTCGCCGCGGGCGAGCACCCCAGCCCCTTCCCCCACTGCCATGTCGTCACGACCACGACGCACAAGAGCCTGCGCGGGCCGCGCGGCGGGCTGATCATGACCAACGACGAGGAGATCTTCAAGAAGACCAACCGCACGCTCTTCCCGGGCACGCAGGGCGGGCCGCTCATGCACATCGTCTTCGCGAAGGCCGTCGCGTTCGGCGAGGCCCTCAAGCCCGAGTTCAAGACCTACCAGAAGCAGGTCGTCAGGAACGCCGACGCGCTGGCGACCGCGCTCACCGAGCACGGCTACCGCATCTGCAGCGGCGCCACCGAGAACCATGTCATGCTCGTCGACCTCACCGCCCGCAACCCCGAACTGACGGGTCGCGACGCGGAGACCTGGCTCGAAGCCGCCGGCATCATCTGCAACAAGAACGGCATCCCGAACGACGAGCGGAAGCCGATGATCACGAGTGGCATCCGCCTCGGCTCGCCCGCGACCACCACCCGCGGCTTCGGGACCGAGGAGATGAAGACCGTTGCGTCGTTCATCGACCGCGTCCTCGACGCGGGGCTCAAGGGCGAGGCCGCCCGCGAGGCGGAGACCCAGGCCGTGCGCGCCGAGGTGAAGGCGCTGTGCGAATCATTCCCGATGCCGGGAGCGACGCCCGCGGGGGTGTGACGCTGCCCGAGCACGACGCAACAGACCGGATGCGGACCGGCCGGCTCTACCGGCCGCGTTGCCCCTCGTGCGGTTCGGACACCACGCGCCCCGCGCACGTGCTCTCGAACGCGTGCGTCGCGCTGTTCAGCGTGCTGGGCGCGATCGCGGGCGGGTGCACCCTCCCGACAAAGGCCGCGTGGACCTGCCGGACCTGCGGCGAGACCTTCGAGGACGACGCGGACTGATCTCTCGGATCCCCGCTAGCTCAATCGGCGGTACCCGAGCACGGATGCCCACACGGCGAGACCGATGGTCGCGAGAACAACGAGCACCTGCTCGCGTCCGCTGACCAGCGCGCCGAGAACATGCCATCCGGTCTGGACATCAATCGCCGCCGCACCGGCGGCGCAGGCGACGACCGCGCTCGATTCTTCGTTCTGGTTCCAGAACGCGCGGGCCACCGACCCGTACACGATCAGGTGCACCAATGAACTGCAGATCTGCCAGGAGATACGCTCGACCACCGCGACCGCCGGATCGGAATTGAGCCCCAGCACGAAGAGGGAGCCGACGACCGCGAGCCCGGCTGAGACGCCGACGACGATCGCGGCGGGCTTCCAGGGCCGGTGCGCGCTGGCGAACCCGGCGAATGCCACAGCGATCAGCGCGATCCCGATCTCGGACGGGATCAGCTCGATGTTGTAGAGCTCGGGCGGCGGCGCCCGCTCGACCACGAGGTGGGTTCCCGTCGATGAAATCTGCATCGTCAGATGCAAGAAGATAGAGGCGACCGGCAACGCGACCCACGGCCAGCGCGGGAGGAACATGACCGCCGACGACCGATTCGGTTTGCGAGACATGAGACGATCTCCCATGAGCCCTCCGCTGGATGAGCATAAGAGCCTAGGGCCCGCCGGCCCGGCCACAACACCGCGGCGGACCGCTTGATTGCGACCAAGCCTCGATGGCAGGTGGCCTCGTTCATCGACCGCGTGCTCGACGCGGGGCTGAAGGGCGACGACGCCCGGGCCGCGGAGACGCGGGAGGTGCGCGCCGAGGTGAAGGCCCTGTGCGAGAAGTTTCCGATGCCGGGGGCGCAGCCGGCCGGGGTGTGATACCAGGGATCAGCGCGGACGCCGAAAAGGACGCGGACGGACCGACCGCTATCATCCGGCCATGACCGGGCTTGCGGACAACAACCGGACCCCCGCCGTGACGTCCTCGCCGACGGCGCTCACCCCGCTCGGGTTGACGCACGACGAGTTTGCGTCCGCATGGAAGGACGCGGGCTATCCGGGCGGCGCCGAGGCGGGACGGAAGGCGTACAGCGCGTTCTACCGCGACGGTGATCTCAGTGCCCTGCCGGGGCCTATGCGGGAGACGACCGAGCGCCTGATCGCCCCGATCGTGCGTACGCACCGCGAGCCCTGCGACGAGGGCGTCACCGTCAAGTTCTGCCAGCGCCTCGACCGGGGGCGGACGCTCACCGCCGACGAGACCGTGGCGCACACCTTGGAGACCGCCCGCCTCGAGACGATGGGCACCGGGCGCCGGGCCGCGGACACCCTGCCGCTGGGCATCCTGCACCAAGACGAGCGGGTCGAGCACCTCGACATCGAGTCGGTCGTCATCCCGATGATCGGCAAGACGGGGCGCAAGACCCACACGCTGTGCGTGTCCAGCCAGATCGGCTGCGCGATGGCGTGCCAGTTCTGCGAGACGGCGCAGATGGGCCTGATCCGCTCGCTCACCGCCCAGGAGATCGTGGGCCAGTGGTGGGCGGCGACATGGCTGCTTGAGTCGCCGGCCTCCGCAGAGCCGTCTGGGTCGCCGGCCTCCGCCGGCGAGAGTGGGCCGGAGCGTGTCTCCATCGACAACATCGTCTTCATGGGCATGGGCGAACCCCTCGACAACTTCGACGCCGTCATCCGCGCGATCGCCTGCCTCACCGACGACCGCGGCCCGGGCGTCGCGATGAGCAATGTGACCATCTCCACCGTCGGTCGCGTCGACGGGCTCAAGCGCCTCGTCGAAGTCGTCCGCCGACCCGGCTGGAAGCGCCTGGGCCTCGCGCTTTCTGTCAACGCCCCGAACGACGCGGTGCGCGACACCCTCATGCCCATCAACCGCAAGTGGGACATGGCAGAACTCCAGCAGGTGATGCGCGAACTCGTCGAGGTCCGCGCGAGCCGGAAGATCCTGTTCGAGTATGTGCTGATTCCAGGCGTCAACGACTCCGACGAGCACGCCGAAGACCTCTTTCAGTGGCTCCGCCCCTTCACCAGGCACGAGAACCCGAGCCACATCGGCCTGCTCAATGTCATCCCCTACAACCCCCGCCGCGACAGCCCCTGGCCCGCGCCCGACGAGGACAAGGTCAAGCACTTCGTCGACCTGCTTGCTGCGAAGGGCGTGTTCGTGAAACGCAGGCGGACCAAGGGACGCGACCAGATGGCCGCGTGCGGGCAACTCGGGACCGCGGAGATCCGCAAGCGGAAGTTCGTCGCAGGGTGATGGGTCCGGCGGGATACCGCCCGATAACACACACTCAGTGCCTTCGCACGCCACGCCGCCCGCGACTGTCGCCTGGTCCACGACAGATCACGGGACATATTTCACAATCATCGCGCTCACAAGGGCTTGGCGGCGATTCCCTCCCCGACTATGCTAAAACAGCGCTCGCACGAGAGAGCGCGGGAGAGCGATTCACGCAGCATCCGTTCCGGGGGAACGGATCGAGAGAGGACAGCGACCATGAAGACCATGACTGTGTGCGCGGTGCTCGTCGCCGCGGCCGGGCTCGCCGGCGCCGACATGTACAACGACGCGACCGGAGAGATCTTCGATACCGGCTTCGCCCACCTGGACATCGCGTCGGTCACCCTGACCAACGACGCGGACTTCCTGTACATCAGCGTCCAGACCACGGGCGATCTCGACAACCCCAATTGGGGCAAGTACGCCATCGGTATCAACAACGGCAAGGACGCGTCCGACGCCGGCAACGGCTGGGGCCGCAACATCGACTGGAACGGCCAGACCATCACCCACTGGTCCGCGACCTGGGCCGACGACGGCGGCACCGGCGCAGGCGGCGAGGTCTACAACTTCGACGGCGGCTGGAACCTGCTCGGCGCCACCTACAACGGCGACAGCAACATCTCGGGCGACGACTCCCAGCACGCCGCGGGCGTCCAGTCGTGGGCGATCTCGCTCGCGACCCTGAACCTCGTGGTGGGCGATACCTTCACCTTCGACATCATCACCACAGGCGGCGGCAACGATCCCGGCGTCGATCACCTGAGCCGCGCCGACCAGGCGACCCCCTTCTGGGACACGACCTCCGTCGCGGGCGACTTCCTTAGCTACACCGTCGTTCCCGCCCCCGGTGCCGCGGCGCTGCTGGGCATGGGCGGCCTGCTCGCGACGCGTCGCCGTCGCTGAACAGCGTCCGACGCGTGCGCGTCGGCGCACGATCCGAATCGCGCGGGGCGGCCGGGAAGGCCGCCCCGCTTTCGTTTTTGGCGCGCACCAACAGGCCGGGTTCGATGACGCCTGTACCATGCCGGGGCACGCCGCGCGAGCGCGACCCGAGCACGCGAGGCGGCGACGCGAGGAGCACGGATGACGCTGACGATCGCCATCGAAGTCGAGGGTTTCCCGTCCCTCGGGGGTGAGATCGCGATCGCGCCCGGTGCCGCGATCGATCTGGGCCGATCGGGCGGCTGCCGGGTCGTGCTCGACGACCCGCTCGTCGCGCCGCGGCACTGCCGCCTGCGCAACGACGCGGGCCGCCTCGTGCTGGAGAATCTCGACCACGAGATCGGGGTCTACTGCGACGGCGAGGATGTCCCAGAATCCCGCACGCTCGACGCGGACCACCTGCTCGAGATCGGGGATGTCCGCGTCAAGGTCCGCGTGCCGCGCCCAGAGCCCGAGCCCAAGCCCGCCGCACCATCCAAGGACACTGACCTCCTCGAGCCCTCGTGCTTGCCCCCTTCGACCGAAGGCACCTCCGCGCCAGAACCAGCCACTCCAGCAGAACCAGCGGAGCCAGCCTCCACGCCCGCCCACGCTGCAAGACAATCTGACCAACCGCCAGCGTCGGATGACCCCGAGCCCGAGTCGGGTTCGCCGTCCCGCGAGCCACTTCCCGAGGCAGCGCACAGCACCGAGCAGCCTCCGGCAGCGCCCACACCCCAGCACCAACGCGAAGCCGAGCCGCCCCCCGCGCCGCCAATCCACGAGGCGCCAATCCACGAAACGGTGATCCCCACGACCCGGGATGCGGCGCCCGCTGTTGAACCCGAGCCTTCGCCTGAACCCCCGCACGAACCCGAGAGCGAAACCAAATCAGCGGTGCCTGATGAAACGCGGCGCCTCGAACAAGAGTCCGCGGCTGCGGCGATCCCAACACCGCAACCAAAGCCGGAGCCGGAGCCGGAGCCGGAGCCGGAGCCGGAGCCGGAGCCGGAGCCGGACATTGTGCTGCCCGCGTCGGTCCGAGCGTTTATCTCTCCGCTCGTCGAGGAGTTCGGCGAAGCCGCGCTCGCGGTGAATGAGCCCGCGACACTGCTCGCCGCGGTGGAACGAGCCGACGCGCTCGCGAAGGAGGGCGGGCTGAACGATCCCGACGAGCGCCGCGCCGTCCTTCGGTGCATGGTGCTCATCGGATCGGACCTGTCCCGCGCCGCGGGACCGGACGCAGACATCCGACTGACGCTGGGAATGACCGAGCGCGCCGCGGAGCAACGCGTCCGACGCATCACGCGGATCGCCCAGACCGTCGCGGACGACGAGGGAGGCGCCAAAGGCTTGTCAACGCTCCAGTCCAAGCGTGCGCCCTCGACAACCGAAGCAGGGCCCGCGCCAGCCCTCTCGCCCTCGTCATCCCCCACCACCGCCGCGCCGGCGCCGGATGCCACCGCCGGGACAACTGCCAGCGATGCGACAACGGCGCCTTCCGAGGCACCCAGCGAGCGTGCGCACCGCTCGGATGAACCGCCCGCGACGACGCCCGCCCGGACAGCGGACCCCGCACCGGTCACCCCGACGCCCGCTCCCCCGCCGGTCGAGCCAACGCAGGAAGACTTCGGCTTCCGCGATCATCCGCCGCCGCCGCGCGAAACGGAAACAGCCGCGCCCGGCCCAACGGGAGGTTTCGCTGATCTCGCGAGCGATCCGGCGTTGGCGCCGCCCGGCGCACGCCGTTCCGAGAACAAGTCGATCGACGAAGCACCCCGCGCATCCGTCCCTTCGCCCGCGACGCCCCCAACCGCAGGGCCGGGTGCCGCGCCGACAGACGAGAGCGGGAGTGCCGACTCCGTTCCCGGGTATGACGCGATCCGGGGTGCCGTCGCGATCGCGACCCCCGCCCAGGACGCGACGACCTCGCAGCGGGTGCTGATCTCCATCGCGAACGGCGACGCCGACGCAGCGCTCGCGCGCCTCGCGACCGCGTCAGCGATCGTTCATCGAAATCTTGAGAAGATCATCGACACCGTGCAGGGCACGCGACGCGACACCGACCACGCCTATCTCGTCACCAACGATGAGGAACTCGCGACGCTCCACGCGCTCAGGCCCCGCCTGCACGGCCTCGCGAGCGCCGACGCCGACGCGGTGTCCAAGGCCTTCCTGCTCACCGAGGGGGCGCTCGCGCCGCATCTCGCGCAGGTCGTCGCCGAGAAACAGCGTGTGCACGAACGCCTCGTCCTGAACTGGGCGGCGGACCTCGCCGACGCCCTCCAGGCGGCGCACCACGAGGGCCTGGCCCACGGCGGGATCGACGACTCAATGGTCATGCTCGACCGGCACGGCGTCCCGCTGCTCCGCGGATTGGGCCTCTCGGACCCCGCGGACCCTTCGCTCGATGCGCTGAGCAGCGAGCAACTCAAGAGCATCGCGCCGGAACGGATCGCGGCCGCCGCCGACGGCGAACCCATCCGCCCCGAGCACGCCCCGGGCGCGGACATCTGGTCGCTCGGCGCGCTGGTCTACACGCTCCTGGGCGGTCGTCCGCCTTACGAGGGGCACCGCTCCGCCCTGCTCCGCGATATCGCGACGCGCGAGCCCACGCCGCTGGGGCAGATCGCCGAGGGCATCTCCGACGACGCCGCCGATGCGTGCGCCGCGGCGCTCACCCGTGATCCCGCGTCGCGCCCCCAGTCGATGCAGGCCTACGCCGAACTGCTCCGAGAAGCCGCGTCGAGCGACGGAAAGGGCAAGCGCAAGCTGGGCCTGTTCGGACGCAAGTGAGCGCAGAAAAACGGCCGCGCCCTCGGCGCGGCCGCTGGTGATTCACGATTCGGTTTCGCTCACGGGAAGATCCCGCGGACCTTGTAGACTTCGCCCAGGTGCTCGAGCGCCGCGGCGAACGCCGCTGTGCGCAGGTCGCAGTTGTACCGCTTGCGCGCGTCGAGCGCCCGCTGCGCCGCGGCGCACATGTGCCGGTTCAACTCGCGGTCGACATGCCCCGCGTCCCAGGTCACGCAGCTCTTGTTCTGCAGCCACTCGAAGTACGACACCGTCACACCGCCCGCGTTCGCAAGGATCGCGGGGATGATCTCGATGCCCTTGTCCTGCAGCACGCGGTCGCCCGCGGGGGTGCACGGCGCGTTCGCGGCCTCCGCCATCACCTTGCAGTTCATCATCTCCGCCTGCTTGGGCTTGATCATCTGCTCGAGCGCGCCGGGGATGAACACATCGCACTTGGTGCGGTAGAACTCCTCCTCGCTGATGACCTCGACACCCTTGTCGGCACGCGTCCCCGCGCCCGTCGCGGTGGGCTGCTTCTCGTAGCCCGCGATGCCGTAGTTCTGCTCCGAATACGCCGCCAGCGCGTGGCAGTCGAGGCCGTTCTCGTTGCGGAGCGCCGCGGTGTGATCCATGACCGCGACGATGTTGGCGCCCATGTCCTGGAGGATGCGCCCCGCCCACGAGTTCACATTGCCGAAGCCCAGCAGCGTCACGCTCATCCCGTGCAGCGGGATCCCGATCCCGGGGAGCATCTCCGCGAGCACGTCTGCCACGCCCTGCCCGGTCGCCTTTTCGCGCCCCTGCGACCCGCCGAACGAGACGGGCTTGCCGGTCACCACGCGCAGCGCGTCGTTGTCCGCGTACCCGCTCGAGACCATGTAGGTGTCCGCGAACCACGCCATGATCTGCGCGTTCGTCCCGACATCCGGCGCCGGGATGTCGTGGTCGGGCCCGATGATGTGGCTGATCGCGGCGCAATACCGACGCGTCACCCGCTGCAACTCATCTTCCGCGAGGCTCCGCGGGTCGATCTTCACGCCGCCCTTGCCCCCGCCGAAGGGGATCCGGACCAGCGCGCACTTGAAGGTCATCAGCAGCGCGAGGCTCTTGACATCGTCGAGGTGGACATCCTCGTGATACCGGAAGCCGCCCTTGTAGGGCCCCAGCGCGTTGTTGTGCTGGATGCGATACCCCTTGAACAGGCGGTGATGCCCGTCATTCATCCGCACCGGGAAGTGCACCATCACCTCGTTCTTGGGCTGCGCGAGGATGATCCGCACGCGGTGCTGGAGGTTGATCGCCTCCGCCGCCGTCAGCATCTGACCCACCGTCTGCGTGTACAGATTGTCGGGGTCGGTCGGGAAGCCCAACTCGTCGAAGACCGGGTCGCGGCTCGGGATCGGGCTGGCGGCGGTGTCGCTCGGTGGCGTCGCTGTGCTCATGCTGTGTCTCGTATCCGGCTAGAGGGCCGCGGCACGACCGCGGCACGCGGGGTGATCTCATTCAGACTATCGGCCCCCGGAAGCCCGGGCTTGGAGCAACAGGCTCCGCTCGGTCCGGAAGCCCGGCATCCCGCCCGCGCAGGGCGGTGGATAACACCGATCCGGCACCCGCACGGCACCGGACGATTGTGTACGGCTGTGATGGTACAGCGGTTCGGTGCCATCGGACGACATAGGCTCTCGCACAATCGCACGGCGCGTGCAGATTTCTGACTCGCCCGTTTTCAGACACCGGGCTCCCCCTATCGGGCGGGCCCCCGGTACGAAACGACTCGACCGCCACACGCCGCGAGCCGAAGGAGCCCCGCCTTGATCCTCTACGCAGCCGCCGACCTCATGTGGGCCACCCGCATCAAGTCCCTCGCCGACGACATGGGGGTCCCGTGCCGCCCCGCGCGGAACGAGAAAATGCTCCGGGATCGCCTCGCCGATTCCCAGGTCCGCGCCGTGCTCCTCGATCTTGATGCCCCGGATCAGGCCCGCGAACTGCTGGGCGTGCTGCGCGGCCCCGATGCATCAGAAGAAACACAACAGATCCCGATCGTCGCGTGGGGTCCCCATGTCGCGACCGATCTGCTGGCGGAGATGCGCGACGCGGGCGCCGACGAGGTGATGACCCGCGGCGCGTTCGCCCAGGCGCTGCCGAGAATCCTCGAGCGATTTGGCGCCCCGCAGCGCTTTTGATCACCCGGGGCGCCGCCTAAACTCCAGACCCGCCGGGCCACGCCGGTGCGCGCGCACCGGGTGGAACAGCAAGGCCCAAGCCGCGTCACGAGACGCGACGCGAGACGGGTTCTCCCCCGCTCGCTGCTCGGTCCACGCTGCGTCCGACCCCTCCCGGCCGGATCGGACGAGGCATCAGGACCGGACACGCCGCACGAACGCGGCGGCAAAGGAAACACATGATCGACGAAACGCTGATCGCGTCCCTCGGGATCGAGGACGCCGACGCCGAGGCTCTGCTCTCCGAGGCACTGGGCGACCGCGCCGCCAAGGGCATGGACGACCTGCTCGACGAGCGCATCGACTCGCTGGAGACCGGCACCCTCATCCAGGGCAAGATCATCGGCTTCTCGGGCGACGATGTCGTCGTCGAGGTGGGCCTCAAGAGCGAGGGGCTCATCCCCAAGGAGGAGTTCCCGAACCTCAGCGAGCTCAAGGTGGGCGACACCGTCGATGTCCTGCTCGAGTCCATGGAGGGCGAGGGCGGGCTGATCCAGCTCTCCAAGCGCAAGGCCGATCGCCAGATCGCCTGGCAGAAGATCGTCGACACCACCAAGGAAGGCGACCCCGTCGAGGGCACCTGCATGCGGAAGATCAAGGGAGGCCTGCTCGTCGATATCGGCGTGCCCGTCTTCCTCCCCGCCTCGCAGGTCGATGTCCGCCGACCCCACGACATCGGTGAGTTCATCGGGCGCTCCATCCGCGCCGAGATCCTCAAGATCGACACCGAGCGCCGCAACATCGTCATCAGCCGCCGCAAGCTCATCGAGCGCGAACGCGGCGAGGCGAAGCGCCGCCTCATGTCGACCCTCAAGGAAGGCGACATCGTCACCGGCACCGTCAAGAACATCGCCGACTTCGGCGCGTTCGTCGACCTGGGCGGCATCGACGGCCTGCTCCACATCACCGACATGTCCTGGGGCCGCGTCAACCACCCCTCCGAGGTGGTCAAGATCGACCAGCGCATCGAGGTCAAGGTCCTCAACATCGACCACGACAAGGAGAAGATCGCCCTGGGCCTCAAGCAGAAGGAAGAGAGCCCCTGGGAGGAGATCGAGCAGCGCTACCCGGTCGGGTCGCGCGTCAAGGGCGAGATCGTCAACCTCATGTCCTACGGCGCCTTCGTCCGCCTCGAGGACGGCATCGAGGGGCTCGTCCACATCTCCGAGATGTCCTGGACCCGCCGCATCAACCACCCCTCCGAGGTGGTCGAGCCCGGCCAGGAGGTCGATGTCGTCGTCCTCGAGATCGACAAGAACAAGCAGGAAATCAGCCTCGGCATGAAGCAGACCGAGGTCAACCCCTGGGAGCTCGTCAGCGAGAAGTATCCCGCCGGCACCCTCGTCGAGGGCGAGGTCCGCAACCTCGCCAACTACGGCGCGTTCATCGAGATCGAGCCCGGCATCGACGGTCTGCTCCACATCTCCGATATGTCGTGGACCAAGAAGATCACCCACCCCAACGAGCTCTACAAGAAGGGCGACAATGTCCAGTGCGTCGTCCTCGATGTCGACCAGGAGAAGCAGCGCGTCTCCCTGGGCGTCAAGCAGCTCAGCGAGGATCCCTGGGTCGACGCCATCCCCAGCGCCTATCAGCCCGGCATGGTCGTCCGCGGCAAGGTCACCAAGATCACCAACTTCGGCGTCTTCGTCGAGCTGGAAGAGGATCTCGAGGGCCTGCTCCACATCTCCGAGCTCGCCGACCACAAGGTCGAGAACCCGCAGGATGTCGTCCAGGCGAACGACGAGATCGATGTCAAGATCCTCCGCGTCGACATCTCCGATCGCAAGATCGGGCTCTCGCTGAAGCGCGCCCAGTGGGGCGACAGCAGCGGCGGAGGCGGCGAGTCCATGGACTTCCGTCCCTCCGACATGCCCAGCCGAGGCGGTATGGACGACCACGGGTCCATGGGCACCGACAAGATCCAGTTCTGACGCCCGGCGTCCGGAACCGGTTCACCGCCCGCCCGGTACACCCCTGAGCGGGAACCCGGGCATCGAGAAACGACCACCGGGCCCCGGCGCACGCGTCGGGGCCCGTTTCGTTTGCAGCCTGTCTCGCGTCGGCAGCCCGTCTCAATCGCGGGAGAACCGGGCCCGCCCAGACAATCGGACCGACGCGAAAGATCGGTTGTTCCGTGGGACGGACCGTCGAACCCGGGACACGCCCGGTGATCCGGCGCTCAGCACAGCACGAGGTAGCACATGAGCGACAGGTACATCACTTTGCGTTCGTTCGCGGTCAGGCTCAGCAGTCTGCGCATGGTTCGGCACCTCTCTTTGGATGTGCCGATCACGGTTCAACAACCGTGCCGCGTGCCAGACCCCGCGTGCCAGACCTCGCAGCGCCCGCGCAAGGCTCGTTTTTCTCGGACGCTCCCCGCCCGCCCCCGAACGGGGTTGCCGCGCATCAACAACCGGTGTCGCGTCTGGGCAACACCGCTGACCCTTGTGCTGCTGCTCGTGGGGCTCTGGGCATCGCCCGCCGGGGCCCAGTCGCGTCCGGAAACGCCGGAGGACCGTCCGCCGAACGCGCCCGCCGACCAACCAGTCGACCAGCCCAGCGACCGCCCCTCGCTGCTGAGCCCCATCACACGCGATGGCACCGCGGCGCCGGGTTCAAGCGGGAACGCCGAACGCGTTGCAGACTCGCGAGCCGCGACCGAGCCTTCGGGAGGAGCGACTCCGCTCGCGGCGGAGGGATACGAAGCCCTCCCCGAGGTCACCTTCGAGCAGACACTCGACGCGTTCCGCACCGTGCGCGGGTGGCTCGATCGCGGAGGCGTGCCCGATCTCGACGGGACGCCCGTGCCCGCCGCGTGGGTCGCGTCGGTCACGGTCCGCTTCGAGGGCCGCGTCGTCGGGCAGCACACGACCGTTGCGCAGTCCCGCGAGCAGGTCGACGAGTCGCTCCGGGTCGCTGCGGTGCGCGCGATCGAGCGCACCGTCGCCCAGCTCCAGGGCCCGCCCGATGCGCTGCGACGCGAGCGGCTCAGCGCCAATCTGGCGCGCACGACCCTGTCGATCGAACTCTCCACCGGCGCCCCGACCCCCGTCCCCGCGGGCGTCACCGCCGCGGAACTCGACCAATGGCTCCGCCCCGGTCTCGAGGGGATGCTGCTCAGCCGGGACGGCTTCCGACGCGCGCGCACCCCCGCCCAGATGCTCGCGACGGGCCGGACCGCGTCCGCGACGCTCGTCACGCTCGTTGCGGAACTCGCCGACGACCCCGCCTCGGCGCTGACGCCCTACGAGGAACTCGCGGGCGCGGGCTACGCGCTCTCGTTCTTCCGGGTGCGCCACGCCGCACAGACGACGCCCGACGCGCCCCCGCTGGTGCTGCACCGGGGCGGCGCGATCGTGCCCCCGGTGCGGACCGATGACCTCGCGGCGCTCGCGAACCGGATCGCGGCGCACCTCCGCGCCCGGGCCTGGCCG
>DLBY01000055.1:0-3433 GCA_002480345.1 Phycisphaerales bacterium UBA7812
GCCCGGCAGTGTCAGCAGGTAGGCGAGCAGGCAGCCCTCCGCGAGCGATCGCCAGATCGCGGGCGCGCCGACCCGCTTGCCGGTGTCGGGGGCGATCATGCCGCCGCGTCCGCGGGCGCGGGCGACTTCGCCTCCGCGACGACACCCGGGCGCACGAATCGGCACACCGACGACGCCCAGCGCGCCCAGGTGTGGTCGCGCACCGTGCGCGCGCGGCCCGCCTCCGCCAGCGCGACGCGCCGGTCCTCATCAGCGAGCAACACCCTCGCGGTCCGCGCCAGCGTCGCGGGGCTGTCGAACGACTCGATCTCGGTCCCGATCTCGAACAGCCCGTCCAACCCGGCGCGCCGCTCGCAGAGACACGGGACGCCCGACGCGGTGATCTCCAGCGGCTTGAGGTTCAGGCCCACATCGTCCTGCCACCGCATGACATTCAGCGCCAAGCGGCCCCTCGCGTACACCCCCGACATCGCGTCGTAGGGAACGGGGCCGATCATGGTCGCCCTGTGCGGCCAGCCCTTCAGCGGGTCGACACCGAACACCGCGACATCGAACCGAGACGAGAGCCAGGTGACGAGAAACGCGCGCCGGAACTGGTCGATCGAGCGTGCGGCGTCCGCCATCGTGACGAACACCGCGGGCCTCGTGCGCAATGCCGCGATCGCCTCGGCGTGCTCGTGCTTCATCGCGTCGAAACGCTCGGGCAGCGCGACCCCGGGCTCGTCGAGCTGGCTCGCGACCCACGCGTCGATCAGCGCCTCCATCGCGGGCGACCCGATCCCGCCCTCGGTTGCGAGCCGGCGCATCGCCTCCGTCGCGCCCGGCGCGAGGTCGGCACGGATCGCGCGCAGATCGGGCTCGTCGGATTCGAGTTCACGCAGCATGCGGTCGGTCGGGGGCGGATCGCCGGGCCCCACATTGATCACGAAATCGTGCGCGCGCGGCACGCCCGGCGCGGGCCTGAAGACCTCGGTGTTCACGCCGTACGGCTCCGCGAGCGTCCGCCCGAACCCCAGCATCTCGCGCATCTCTCGGGCGGTCCCGCGGTTGTTGATGACATTGAGCAGTTGGGGCTCGCGCAGCATCGGGGCGCCGAAGTTCTGGCGGAACTGGGTGTTGTGGGCCCAGTGCGGCGCGTCGAGCCAGAACATCACATGTGGGATATCGACCCTATTGAAGTAGGTCCGGGGCACGGACCCGCCCTCTGCGGAGACACCGAACGCGTACAGCGCGTTCGCCCACATCCCCATCGTGAAGTCGATGTTGTTCGCGTCGATCAGGCGGCGGACCAGCTCGCCCGCGCCCTGATTGAAGAACGCGCGCATCTGGGGCGGGTGCGGCCCGTTGTTCACCGCGAACATGGGCTCGAGCTCCCACCGGATGACCTCGTGCCCCGCGTCGCGGAAGCCCGCCTCGACATCGAGCAGGATGTCGCGGGAATTCGTCCCGGGATGCGCCGTCAGCAGAATCCGCACCGATGCCCTCCGATCGCGTGTCGTCGCGTCCAGAGGAATCGGCGAGATCGACTCTTCAGCATGGAGAGTCGGGCGCGGATGGGCCGCCCCGCGCAACAAAAACGAGGGGTGGACCCCTCGTTCCGGGCTCTCCTCTCCCAGCAGGGCAAATCGGCCGGGGACACTCCTCCTGTCCCCGGCCGTTGGCCGAAGCGCGGGGTGGCCCCACGCCAGCGGCTGCTTATCTCTCTCTCTTCTCCCACGAACTTGGGGCCCAGAACAGGCCACCCCCTCCTGCAGCGGACGGAAAGGTAGCGTACCGAAATCCCGGCCCGTCGCAAGCGCCTGACTCCGGATTTCTGCGGAGATAACAAAGAAAAAATGTGGATCCACCCATTCAGTCAGCGAACGGATCCAGGCTGATTAAGTAAATGCCCGCGCTGTACTTATGAAAACGCCACGGGCCGGGGTCCTTCAGGCCCGCGGGCGGCTGGAACCACGGGGCGGACCTTTCCGGGATGCCCGCTTCCGGGCTCTCTGGATCGACGCGGAGCAGCGCGAGGACGGGCCCATCCGGAAGGTCCGCGGGAAGTTCCCCTCCGAATCCGGGAATCCAACGCACGCGGAGGTCGTGCCCCGCGGCCCGCGCCGATCGCTCCAGCGCGAGCAGCAGTTCGGGGCGGGCCTCGATCGCGTCGTCCGCGATGACGGTGACGGGCCGATCGGTCGTTCCGAGGAAGGGCCCGAGTGCGTCGGCGATGTGCGCGCCGACGGGGGTCGCAGAGGTCGCCCGCCGGTTGGCCTCGATCGTGCGCACATAGACGAACGCGCCGATCAGCAGCGCGAGCACGAGCACGGCGGGCCGCCCCAGCGTGAGCACGCGCGCGATCCGGTTGCGTGTCGGCACGAGCCACGACCCGAGACCCGAGAGATAGGCCCCCGCGAGGGGGGGGAGCAGGCAGGCCGCGGGGAGGGTGTACCGCGGATTGCGCACGCCGAAGAGCATGAAGACCAGCACGGCAAGCAGCCAGGCGAGGGCGAGCGTGCGCGCGAGGCTGAACCGGTCCGGGGTCCAGTCGGGGTGATCCCGGTTCGCTTCGGTTCTCGCGTCCGGCCCCCACGGGAAGAGGAGGGCGAACGAGGCGGGGAGCATCGAGCCGAACGCCGCGAACGGCAGGGTCAGGACCCCGACGAGCATCCCGGGCTCGAACATGAACGCGGAGGGAGACTGGGTCACCGGAGGCTGGGGCTGCACGGACGCGGCTCGGGCGATCAACCAGAACAGGGCCCCCACCACAACGAGCGCTGGCACGAGCGTGACCCACAGGGCTCCCCCGAGCGGGCGGAGGGAGCGGCGTTGGACGCAGACCACCGCGACAATCCCCAGAACGACGGGTGCGGACGCGGGGCCCTTGGCGAGCGCGAACCAGACGATCCCGAGCGACGCGATGATCGCGGACATCGCCTTTGTGCGCATCGAGCGGGCGAAAACGAGCGCGTCGATCAGGAAGAGCGCCGCGAGCATGGTGCCCAGGTTGTTGAGCGCCTCGATCTCCGCGGCTCGGCCCGATTCCCACAGGACCGGCATGAGCGCACAGGCGAGGCCCGACGGCAGGGCGGCGCGCGGGCCGAACCAGCGACGGGCGAAGCAGAACGCGAGCAGCGCCATCGCGGTGCACGCGAGCGCCGAGACCGCCCGGGCGGCGAAAACCGTTTCGCCCAGCAGCGCGGAGGCGAGCGCGATCGCCCAGGGCATGCCCGGGGGCTTGCGGAGATAGGGCTGCTCGAACATGCGGGGGACGAGCCAGTCGTCGAGACCCCGCGCGTGGTCGAGCATCTCGTAGGCGGGGATCGCTCGGTGCGCCTCGGTGCTGTGGAAGCCGCCCGTGCCCAGACCCAACCAGTACACGAGGGCGCACACGCCGAGCAGGACGAGGACCTGCAGCGCGGGCTGCGCGAGCGGGTGCGGCGGGCCCGGG
>DLBY01000055.1:3734-12098 GCA_002480345.1 Phycisphaerales bacterium UBA7812
CAGCGGGTGCGGCGGGCCCGGGTCGGTTGGAGCCTCGGCGCTCACCCGCCCGGCTCTCCGTTGAAGGGCTGATCGGGCTGGTAGGGGATGGATCCTCCCTCGCGGAATGCGCGCTCGATTTCGTCTTTCCAGGCGCGATACATCGCGGGGAGTCGGGGATTGTCCTCGGGGTCGTGCCGGTACTCGCGGGTTTCGAGCAGCGCGTCGTCGTCGTCCCAGCCCTGGACCAGGCTCCGGTAGAGCGCGACGGCGCAGCCCGTGCGTTGCGAGCCCGCGGCGCAGTGCACCAGCACCGGCTGGGCGGCGGGGTCGTTCATGATGCGGAGGGCCTCCGCGTAGCGGTTCGGGTCGCCCGTCGCGTCCCCGTTGAGATTGAGGACATGACGCTTCACGCCCAGCATCTCCGCGGCCCGCTGCTCGCGTCGCTCGGCGGCGGGGTCGTGATCGTGGGCGCCGAAGTCGATCACGGTCCGGATCTCGTGCTCGCGGACGACCTTGGTCAGGGCCGCGGTGGTGAGTTCGCCCGAGCGGTAGACCGCGCCCTCGCGGACGACCCCGAAGTTCTTGGGCACGAGGTTGGGGACCACGCCCTGCACGACGAAGAGGCCGACGAGAAAGACGATCGCCGCGATGAGGAAGGCGTTTCGGGCGAAACGCGGCCACGACCATCCGCCGGATCGGCGACCTGCTCTCGTTGGTGAATCAATCTGTTCGGCGGGGGTGGATTCCGCCGATGAGGTGTTTGGCATGCTAAATGCTAGGGAGGCGGGGTTGCGTGACGGCGGCGACGGCTAGAGTCCGGTTGATGAGCGATGCGAGCGATCCATCCGGGACGGGCACGGGCGGTGCGGGGGCGAAGGCGAGCGCCACATCGGGCCCGGTCGCGCGCGCGTCGGCGTACCCCGCGCCCGTGGATCGGTTGATCGCGGAGCTCAACCGGTTGCCCGGCATCGGCCGGCGGTCCGCCGAGCGGCTCGCCTTCCACTTGCTCAAGGCTTCGACGGACGAGGCGATGGGCCTTGCTTCGGCGATCGCGGAACTGAAGAAGACGGTGAAGCACTGCTCGGTGTGCTTCAACCTGACCGACGAGGATCCGTGCGTGATCTGCGCCGATGCGCGCCGGGATCGCGGGACGGTGCTGGTGGTCGAGCAGCCGCGCGATCTGATCGCGCTGGAGCAGACCGGGATGTACCGGGGGACCTATCACATCCTGATGGGGCGGCTGAGCCCGCTGGACGGGGTGGAGCCCGAGGACCTGACGATCTCGGCGCTGCTGGCGCGGATCGCGGACCCCGCGAAGAACGCGGGCGGTGAACGCGTCACCGAAGTGATCCTGGGCCTGAACCCGACGCTGGAGGGCGACGGGACCGCGATGTTCCTGCACGATCAGCTGGCGGGTCGCGACATCAGCGTGAGCCGGCTGGCGCGGGGCCTGCCCAGCGGGGGCTCGCTGGAACTGGCGAACAAGGCGGTGCTCGCGGACGCGATCGCGGGGCGGCAGCGGATGTGAGCGAGGACGCCGGGCACCGGGGACCAGGCTCCGGGCTCGGCGAGAAAGCAAACGCCTGGTGACCGGTCTCTGGCGTCTTTCCCGTGCGATTCGAAACCAGCCAATCCATGAAGCTCGGCCAGCAGATGAAGCTGGCGCCCAGGATGATCCAGTCGATGGAGATCCTGCAGATGTCGCTCGCGGAGCTGGAAGAGCGGATCGAGCAGGAGCTGGCGAGCAACCCGACGCTCGAGCTTGTCGAGCACGAACGCGACGCGGCGGACCGCGCCGACGCGAACCTCGAACGCGCGGGCGAGGGCGAGCTGGATATCTCCGAATCCGCGGCCGACGACTTTGCGCGGCTGGATTCCTACGAAGAAGCGAACCCCGACGCGGCGGAGAACACCTTCGACGAGGACCGGCGCACGACGAGCGAGCGCGACGGGTTCGACCTCGACCGCCTGCCCTCCACGCGGGTGAGCGCCGCGGGGGAAGAGAAGTCCGCGGCGAAGATGGAGGCGATGGCGGCGACGCCCGCGCGCAGCGAATCGCTGGGCGAGCAACTGCTGCGCCAATGGAGCGTGGTGGATGTGACCGAGCCCTTGCGTCCCATCGGGGCGGCGATCATCTCGTTCCTGGACGAGGACGGGTACCTGCGCGTGCCGCTGTCCGAGATCGCGGACAAGGCGCCGAAGCCGGACGACGCGGACGAATGGCCCCCGCCCCCCGAGGATCTGGAGCTGGCGCTGCAGGCGGTGCAGTTGCTGCTCGAGCCGGCGGGGATCGCGGCGCGGGACGCGCGGGAGTGCCTGCTGCTGCAGATCGACGCGCAGCTGGATGCGCAGCTCGACGACCTGGCGCTGGGGGAGACGGGCAACGGGCGGAGCGGGGTCGTCGCGGTGGCGCCGCTGGGTGTGCTGCGGAACGCGCGCACGATCATCGAGGATCACTTCGATGACCTGATGAAGAACCGCCTCCCGAAGATCTCGGAGGCGACGGGGATCGATCTGGACGACATCGGTCGTGCGCTCGAGGCGTTGCGCCGCCTGAGCCTCGCGCCGGGCAGGCGGCTCGTCGAGGAACGCAACGAGCCCATCATCCCCGACGCGGTGGTCGAGTACGACGAGGACAACGACCGGTACATCGCGTACCTGACCGACAGCCGGCTGCCCCAGGTTCGGCTCAACCGCGAGTACGCGCTGATGAGCAAGGACCGGAGCGTGCCCAAGGCGGACCGGGAGTTTCTCAAGAAGAACCTGAGCAACGCGCAGTGGCTCATGGACGCGGTCGAGCAGCGCCAGTCGACGCTGCTGCGGGTGATCCGCGCGGTGGTGGATGCGCAGCGGGAGGCGTTCGACCACGGGATGGAGGCGCTCAAGCCTCTTCCGATGACGCAGGTCGCCGAGCAGCTTGGTGTCCATGTCGCGACGGTGAGCCGGGCGGTGGCGGAGAAGTACCTGCTGACGCCGCACGGGGTGCTGCCGCTCCGCGGGTTCTTCACCGGCGGGATGAGCACGGAGAGCGGGGAGGAGGTCTCCAGCAACGCGATCAAGGCGGCGCTGCAGGAGATCATCGATAGCGAGGACAAGAACAAGCCCCTGAGCGACGAGGCGCTGGCAAAGGCGCTCAACGAGAAGGGGTTCGAGATCGCGCGCCGGACCGTCGCGAAATACCGGGGTCAGATGGACATCCCCGGGGCGCGGATGCGCAGGCAGTTCTCCTGAGCGCGGCGGTGCGCAACGCGGCGGCTCATTTCGTGCCGGCGAGTTTCCGCACGGTGAAGTCGAACCCGCGGACCATCGCGGCCCGGATGCCCAGCACGATGCCCAGGTAGATCGCCGCGGAGATCGCGGCACCGACCGCGAGCGCGATCCGGGCGGCGGTCGCGCCGTTCTTCGTCTGCTGGATCGTCTCGGCGAGCGCGTCCTCCGGGAGGACAGACGCGAAGAGGACGGTGATCGGGGTCGTCGACGCGAGGGCGGGACCGAGGACGGGGAAATCGCTGCCGGCGCGCCAGCCGCAGAGGCCCACGATCCCCCCGACCACCCCGACGATGCCGACGGTCGCGACGACCGACCCGATGGTGCCCTTGCTCTTGAGCGACCAGTTGAGCCCGACCATGACGCAGAAGGCGGTGAAGGGGATGAGCACGAGGCCCGCGACGAGCCCCGCCTCGGGCAGGACGATCGGGACCTGGGTCGGGGACTGGGCGAAGCGGACGGATTGGGTGACCCCGCCGTTGCCGAGCCCGTCAGTCAGGACATAGAGACCCGCGACGAGCAGCGTGCCGATCGGGACCGCGAGCAGGGGGAGCAGGTAGGCGATGAGCCCGCGCAGCTTGCCCGAAAGGTAGTCGGTGGGTGTGATGGGGGTCGTGAGCAGGAGGTCGAGGGTGCCGTCCTCGCGCTCCCGGCTCACGGCGGTCGCGGCCATGTTGATCGCGATGAGCAGGATCACCGCGGTCTCGGTCCAGACCGTCGCGAGGAGAATCTCGCGGAACTGCGAGGCGGAGACCCCTCCGGCGTGGAAGACCGCGACGAGCGCGATGCCCCCGATCGCGCCCATCGCGACGAACGAACAGCGCGCGAGGATGCGCCCGAAGGTGCTGTTGCGCGCCGTTGCCTCGCGCCAGGCGATGGGGTTCGTCCCGACGATGCGCGGGGGGCGGAACTCCGCATCCGCGGCGCCCAGGCCCATCATTCTGCGGTACCAGGGCACCCCGCTGGTTCGGCTCGCGACGGTCTGCAGCCCGCCCAGGCGGACGGTGAAGGTGCTCAGGATCAGCAGCGCGACGCTCAGCCCGGTGCTCAGCAGGCACCACGCGGTGACAGGGCTCTCGAGGAAGAGCGACGCGAGACCCGACTGCGACCCGGCCTCCGCCCTCGGATAGGTCGCGGGGTTGAGCAGCGCACGCAGCGCGAGGAAGGGGTTCACCCCGGTCCACCAGGTGACACGGCCCGCGCCGCTCAGGGTGTCCAGGGCCGCGGTGACCGCGATGTAGGTCACCACGACGATGTAGAAGGTGAACACGGCACGCTTGCCCACGACGCGGCTGACGGCGAGCGCGATCGCGATCGAGCCCACGAGCAGGGCGGCGCAGGCCGCGATGAGGTAGCTGGCGAAGATCGAGCGGGCGGGGACGCCCCCGAAGTACTGCGTGATCGCGAACAGGGGGAGGCTGCAGAGCAGCAGCCCGAGCACGAAGACGAGGCGCCCGAAGAGGTTCCCGAGCACGATCTGCCCGGTGGAGAGGGGCGTGGTGAGGATGATGTCCCAGGTCTTGGGGTTGGATTCCTGCGCGATCGCGCTGGCCATGAACACCGGCGCGAGCACACAGATCAGCACGATCTGCAGATAGGCGATGACGACGAAACTCTGCGCGCCCGCTTCGGCGAGGGCACGGTAGGAGAGGGCCCCGCCCAGCCCCGCGCCGGCGTTGATGAGCAGCGCCCAGAGCAGCACGAGGATGAGCACCGCGAGATAGATCGATCGGATGTAGTTGTGCAGGCTGCGCTTCGAGCCGTTGCCGACCAGGCGCACCGCGATTGGGTTGAGGGGGACGAGCGTCAGGAACCATCGCACGATCGCGGGCATGCGTCGATGATACGGACCCCGAGGCGCCGGGTTTCGCGGGCACGCGTTCCGGCGCGATAGGATCGACGCCTGCGACGAGGAGACGACGCGCCATGCCCAGCGGACACGCCCGGAAACTGCCGCCCGCGACGCTCAAGAAGCTGGGGGAGGCACGCAGCGCGCTCGCGAAGCACGACACCAAGGCGGCCCTCGACCTCTACAAGGCCGCCCTCGCGCAGCACCCCGACAACCCGATGATCATGGGCGAGCTGGGGCACCTGCTGGGTGTGCACGGGCGCCGGGATCGGGGCCTGGCGATGCTCGAGAAGGCGATCGGGCTCGATCCGGAGTCGTCGGACCTGCGGTGCAAGGCGGCGCGCCTGCACCTGCTCGGCACCGAGCCCGACCGCGCGCTGGCGCACCTCGAACCGGTCTGCGAGCGCGAGCCCCGCCGGCTCGAGGCCCTCGTGATGGCGGCGCAGTGCTGCGAGCGGATGAACCGCCTCGACGATGCGCTCGCGTACGCGGAACGGGCGGTGGGCGTGCGCCGGAACGATCCGGAGGCGAACCTCGTCTTGTCCCAGATCGAGACGCGTCTGAAACGCCTCGACGACGCGCGCAAGCGGCTCGAGAAACTCTGCACCAAGCGGAACCTGCCTGGCGATCTGCACCACCGCGCCCTGACGGCGCTCGGGTTCGCGCTCGACAAGCTGGGCGAGTACGACGAGGCCTTTGAAGCGTTCGGGCGTGCCGCCGAGGAGATCGCCTCCACACCCCGTTTCCAGCGCGTGGACCGGCAGCTCGCGTTCGATCGCCTTGACGCGTATCGCGGGCGGATAGACACGGGGGCGCTGCGCCGCTTTCAGGGGCTCGCGTTCGACACGCCCGCGCCCGCGTTCCTCGTGGGGTTCCCGAGATCCGGAACGACGATGACCGAGCAGGTGATCGCGGCCCACCCGCGGACCGCGACCTCCGACGAGAAGTCGTTCATCGACAAGATGGGACGCGCGCTCGTGGGCGGGCAGAGCGATCCGTTCGATGTGCTGGGCGCGATCGAGAAGCTGGATGATGCGAAGGTCCGCGAGCTGCGCGCGATCTACTGGCAGGCGGTCGAGGATCTGGTCGGGCACTCGCTCGCGGATCTCGAGGGGAGGCTCTTTCTCGACAAGCTGCCCTTGAACATCATCGACCTGCCCATGATCAACGCGGTGTTCCCCGACGCGAGGGTGATCGTGGCGCTGCGCGATCCGCGGGATGTCTGCCTCAGCGCCTTCATGCAGTGGTTCGAGCCCAATCCCGCGATGGTGCACCTCATCACGCTGGACTCGGCCGCGCGGTTCTACGAAGCGGTCATGGGCCTCTACCTCGAATCGCGGGGGGCGTTGTCGGTGCCGGTGCTCGAGGTGCGCTACGAGGACACGGTTCGCGATCTCGAAACGCAGGCGAGACGGATCATCGAGCACATCGGGCTCGAGTGGCACGACGACCTGCTCCGCTTCCACGAGAAGGCGGCCGAGCGGGCGATCCGCACACCCAGCTACGCAGCGGTGACGGAAAAAGTGCACACGCGTGCCGTCGAACGCTGGCGGAATTATGCGTCTGCGTTCGAGAATCTGCACCCGCACCTCGCGAGGTTTGTTGCGGCGTTCGGGTACCAGGACGCGTAAGTCATTGTTCAGAAGCGAGCTAAGAAAGACGATTTGATTGTCCTTTATTTAGTTACCCGTCTATTTTCCGTATCTGTGAAATTGCAAATGAGTTCTGGTTTTTTCTTGCGGGGTCTGAGGCGACCCGGTAATCTTGCGGAGTTCGATCGGGTGGGCAGACCCCACCTGTTCGGGGCAAGAAGGGCCGGGTGGAACCACCGGCTCGGACAAGACACCGTGCCTGTGGCACACGCGATTCAGAACCCACTAGGAGGGAACAAGACATGAAGACCGCGATCCTGACCGTTGCCGGCCTCGCTGCCGCCGCTTCCGCCCAGTCGTTCGTCGCCGATCTCAGCGGCGTCGGCGTTGACGGCGCGGCCCCCGTCGTCATCGGCGTCAACAACGCCAACAGCGGCGCGCTGACCACCATCGACTTCGACATCACCGTCACCACCACCTCGCCCTCGTGGGGCTCTGAGGTCAACATCACCCTGACCCACCTGCCCAGCGGCTTCTCGTTCAACGCGGACGGCGACGACGCCGACTTCGACGACGACGGCCCGGCGGACCTGCTCTTCGGCTGGGGCAACAGCGTCGGCACCTTCTCGTTCTCGGGCTCGGTTGACCTCTCGGGTCAGCTCGCCGATGTCAACGGCGCCTGGGAAGTCACCCTGAGCGACGACTTCGACGACCTGTTCGCCAACCCCGACCATGTCTACGAGGCCGGCTCGACCATCACCATCAACAACATCCCGGCGCCCGCGGGTCTCGCGGTCCTGGGCCTGGGTGGCCTTGCCGCGGCGCGGCGCCGCCGCTGATGCTCATGTGAGAGCCTCATGATTTGCAGATGACTGAGCCCGGCCCTCGCGACAGCGGGGGCCGGTCTTTTTTCTGAGGATCGCCCTCTGCGCCGCCGCGTCGCGTGCCAGAGGAGCCGGACCGAGGGGGTCATTTCGATTGCGCCTATCCCCCGGGCCCGAGCGATCACCTCGCGAACGGGGGACATCATGCCGATCAGCCGCACCGCGTTGCTCACGATCACCGCCGCGTCCGCCGCCTCGGTTTTCGCACAACGGGCGCCGGTCGACGCGCCGGCGAGGCCCGCGGGCGATCCGTGCCGCGCGGCGCTGCCCGGGCCGCAATCCCCGTTCACGGAAGAGACCGCGGCGCGGGGCGTCTCGTATTTCGTGGGCAACCCCGCGAACAACTTCGGCACCTCGGGCATGGGGGCGGCCTCGTTCGCGGATCTCGACAACGACGGGGACGCGGACCTGATCTGCGTGGGCGCCTGGGACGGGCGCGTCGGCATCTACGAGAACGATGGAACGGGGCACTTCACCGAGCGTCCCGAGGCGGTTCCCCCCGCCTTCGACGCGGGCGGCGTGATCGCGGGCGATTACGACGGAGACAAGGACCTCGATCTATTCATTTCCTGCTACCGCAACGACGATGTCCTCCTGCGCAACGAGGGCAATTTCGTGTTCACCGATGTCACCGAGGTCTCGGGTGTGGGGGGCAGCCTGGGCTCCGGCGCGGGGTCCGCCTGGGCGGACATCGACGGGGACAGCGACCTGGACCTCTATGTCGCGAACCGCACCTTCTCCACCATCGACGGGGTCCCCTCCGACGACCCCAACCGCCTGTTCATCAACC
>DLBY01000147.1 GCA_002480345.1 Phycisphaerales bacterium UBA7812
GGCGGGTGGTCTCGGCACGGCGTGCTACGGGCTGACGCGCGCGCTCAAACGCGCCGGTCACGAGGTGGTCTTCATCCTGCCCAAGGCGGTGGGGCGCGGCGCCGCGGAGCATGTCGATCTCATCGGGCCCGACAGCGTGCGCTCGTTCGTGGGCGATGCGCCGGAGCCCGAGCCGCGCGAAGCGGCCCAGGTGAAGACGCTCCGCGAGATGCCCGCTCAGCGCCGGGAGATCCTGCTGCGGACCATCGAGGAGCAGTTCTCCGACGCGATCGAGGTCTCCGAGAACGCGGAGGGTGATCCCGAGGGCGTCCCGGTCATCCGCGTCACCGCGGGGTTCGACAGCCCCTACGGCGGGGGCATGGCGGTCGGCAGCGGGGGCGCTGCCGAGCGGCTCACCAGCCTCATCCGCGTCCTCCGCGACAAGGGCATCGAACTCCCGACCGACCCCGCGCACGAGATCGCGGGCGCGATCGAACAGGCGGGCGGCGAGCCTGTCTCAGGGTCCGCGACCGATCTCCAGCAACTCCTCGGCGCCGCGGACGATCTGTGCCGCAACGACGGGCCGTACGGTCAGGACCTGTTCGGAGACGCGGAGCGGTACGCGCGGATCGTCGCGGCGATCGCGCCGCTGCTCGATTTCGACCTGATCCATGCGCACGACTGGCTCGCCTACCCCGCGGGGATGGCGGCCCGCGCCGTGACCGGCAAGCCCCTCGTCTGCCAGGTGCACGCGACGGAATTCGACCGCTCCGGGGATAGCGGGATCAACCAGCGTGTGTACGACATCGAGCGAGCCGGTGCCCACGCTGCCGATCGCGTGATCGCGGTGAGCCGCCTGACCAAGGAGATCCTGATCCACCGCTACGGGGTGGACGGGGGCAAGATCGATGTGGTCTACAACGGGGTCGACGCGGAAGAGGCCCAGCCCAAGATGGGCGGGAAGATCGAGAAGGACGACAAGATCGTGCTCTTCCTGGGTCGCATCACGATGCAGAAGGGCCCGGAGTACTTCATCCGCGCCGCGGCCCGCGTGCTCGAGAAGGTCGAGAATGTCAAGTTCGTCGTCGCGGGCTCCGGGGACATGGCGATCCGGATGATCGAGGAGGCCGCGACCCTGGGCATCGGGCACAAGGTCCTGTTCACCGGGTTCCTTCGGGGCAAGGATGTCGACGATGTCTACCGCATGGCGGATTGCTATGTGATGCCCAGCGTGAGCGAGCCCTTTGGGATCGTCGCGCTCGAGGCGATCCAGCGAGACACGCCCACGATCATCAGCAAGCAGTCGGGCGTGTCGGAGGTGCTGAGCCACGCGCTCAAGGTGGACTTCTGGGATGTCAACGACATGGCCGACAAGATCGCGGCGGTCCTGCGATATCCCCCGCTGAGCCAGACGCTGCGCGAACACGGGCCCATGGAGCTCCGCCGCCTGACCTGGGGTGACTCGGCCCGCAAGGCGGTCGCGTCCTACGGACGCGCGATCGCGTCGCACGCGGACTGATCGCCCCGCCCCGCGCGCACAAAGACGCCCCGCGTCGGGGCGCGGGGCGTATCTGGGGAAATCGTTTTCTCTCGCACCGTCTTCTCTCGCAGCGAGAAGGGGTGGTGCGTGCCGCCTCACTCGGCGTCGGTCGCGTCCGGCGCGTCCTCGGTCATCTCGGGCAGCGTCTCGGGCTCGGGCGGGACGGGGATCGAGAGCTTCTCGCGGAGCCGCGCGGTGAGGTCGTCCGCGTCCGGCGCGAGCACGACGGGACGCGCCAGGATCTCCTGGGTCACCGTCGCGAGGTTGCCCCGCTCGGTGATCTCGCCCTCCTGTCGGCTCACCATCAGGTGGCTGTAACCCATCGAGTCCGCGAGCGCTTTCGCCTCGGCGTGCAGGGTCTGGTACGCCTCGGCGGCCTGCTCCGCATTGAACTGGTCGAACCCCATCGCGGCTTCTCGCTGGACCTGCTGGAACTCGAACCCGGTCTGCTGATACTGCTGCTGGAGCGCGCGCACGCCCGGATCCTGCGGGCTGCTCATCCGCAGTTCGGTTTCGATCTGCTGGAGCTGGGTCTGCAGCGCGTCGAGGCGGGTTTCCCACTCCTCCCGGTACGCGTCCCGCGCGGGCTTGAAATCCTCGGTCTGCAGCATGTCCTCGAGCAGCGTGAGCAGGTCCACGGTCGCGATGCCGTTGGAGGCGCTGTTCCCGTCCTGGCGGGATCCCGAAACGGTCGCGGAGGCGAAGAGCGCGACCGCGGCGAGCGCGATCCCGGCGAGCACGAGAAACTTCCTTGAAGGCATGTGCGATCCGATCGTCTGGTTGCGGCGGGCCCGTGAGGGCGCGTCGGTGGACCCGCACGGACCCACGGTGACCATCACGCGGCGGGTCGGGCGGTGCGTTGGAACGCACAGAGTCTAGGACGACGCACTCGTGTCTCCACCCGCGCATCCGACGGGATAGCCTTGCGGTGCGCGTGAACCGGTCCGATGCCCACATCCCTGTCCTGCTCGACGAGGTGCTGGACCTGCTTGCGCCGGCGCCGGGAGGGACTTATGTCGATGCCACGGCGGGACTTGGGGGGCATGCCGAGGCGGTCGCCGAGCGACTGGGCCCCTCCGGGCGCATCGTTCTGAACGACCTCGATCCGGGGAATCTGGAGCGGGCGGGCGAGCGCGTCCGTGCGGCGGTGCCCGGGATCGAGGTCATCACGGTCCACGGCTCGTTCGCGTCGCTGCCCGCTGAACTCGAGGAATGGGGCGTCCGGGCGGATGGCTTTCTCGCGGATCTGGGCTTCGCGAGCAACCAGGTGGACGACCCCGATCGGGGGCTCTCGTTCAAGGCGGACGGCCCGCTCGACATGCGGCTCGACCCGACGCGGGGCGAGACCGCGGCGGACCTGGTCAACCGTTTAGGGGAGCGCGAACTCGCGGATCTGATCTTCGCGTTCGGCGAGGAGAGGCTGAGCCGACGGATCGCGCAAAAACTTGTGGAAACCCGGCGGGATGGGCCGATCCTCACCACGAATCGGTTGGCCGACATCGTTCGGTCTGCGTATCCCGCCGCGATGAAGCGGAAGAGCCGGATCGATCCCGCGACGCGGACCTTCCAGGCGTTGCGGATCGCGGTGAACGGGGAGTTGGATCACCTCGACCGTCTTCTTTCGGCGGTGGGGCAGGGGGCACAGGCGGCGTCGGCGGGGCACGAGTCCTGGCTGGCGTGCGGGGCGCGGGTCGGGATTATCGCGTTCCACAGCCTCGAGGATCGTCCGGTGAAGCAGGCGTTCAACGACCTCGCTTCCCGCGATCTGGTGGATCGGCTCACGCGGAAGCCGATCGTCGCGGGCGACGCGGAGTCGGCGTCCAACCCGCGGGCGCGGAGCGCCAAACTCCGCGGCGTTCGGGTCGCCTGCCAGGGCGGGGCCCGCTAGTCTGTTGCGGCCTTTGGGGTGAGAGCCCCGCGGGCGGATTCGAGGAAACGGGAGCGGGCGCCACGGATTCGGCGCGTGCTCCCTCAGTCGGCGTCCGGAGTCGGGTTTGCGAGGATCGCGGGCCGGGCGTCGAGGGGAAACAGCGCGGCCCGCATCCGGGGAGTCGGTGCGAGTTGCGCGCGGTCAGCAAGGACGCGGCCCGGTGCGACGAGAAAACAAGCTTGCCTTGATCGTCGGATTTTCCGTGCTGCTCGTCGTGGCGGTGCTGGTGAGCGATCACCTGTCCAAGGCCCGTCAGGACGAGGTGGCGGACGGTCTGGATACCCTGGCGCCCATCCCGGATGCGCGCGCGTTCATCGACACGCCGCTCAGCGAGCGGGGTCGTGTGGGCGCGGCGCCCGAACCGGAGGCGATCGCGGTACGCCCTGATGAACACCCTGATGACCGCCCTATCGAGCGGGCGGACCTCGCGGCACGCACGGGTCCGGATCTCGCGACGCAACGGGCGTTTCCTGAGTCTGCGGATGAGAGGCTCCGCGGTCCGGTCGTGATCGAGAACGGCTCGCTGAGCGCTGATGAGCCGGACCGGGTCGCCTCGGTTGAGGACGATGCCGCGGGTCCGATGGGCCTTCCGAAGAAGCTGATCGAGAAGTACCTGACGAACCGCACGGTGCTCGCGCAGCCGACGGGTGGTGGCACGGACATCACGAGCGAGCGTCCCGCGGCGGGCGGCAAGGTCCCGGGGGTGGACAAGTACACGATCCGGGAGGGTGACACGCTGTTCGAGATCTGCGAGGCGCACCTGGGCGACGGGACCCGTTGGCGCGAGGTCGCCGCGATGAACCCGGGCAAGATCGGCGAGAACGGGAAGGTCTTCGTGAATGTGACGATCGACCTGCCCCGGGGCACCGGGTGGCGTCCCGCGGACACGGTGCCCGCCGAGGTCGCGTCGTCGCCCGCTGAGACCCGGTCGTACACGGTGAAGAAGGGCGACACGCTCAGCGAGATCGTCATGCGTGAGGTGGGGTCGGTCCGGCATCTGGACCGCGTGCGGGCGTTGAACCCATGGCTCAAGGACCAGAAGGACACGATCCGGATCGGGCAGACGCTGACGCTCCCCGTTCTCCGTCAGGCGCGGGCTCGCTGACCGCGAAGCTCGCGGTGTGCGTCCTCACCTTCGGGGTGATGGGCGCCGGGGTGCTCTCCACGCGTCAGTCGCGCCTCCAGGCGGCGCACGAGGTGACCGCTGCGCGCCTGCGGATCCGCGATCACGACGAGCGGCTGCTGACGCTCCGCGCCGAGATCGCGGAGCGGGTGAGCCCCGACGCGGTGCGTGACCTTCTCGACGGGCTCGGGGACGAATCGCTGGCGCCCATCGCGGGGCGCACGCGCCTGCTCGTGCCCGCGGAGGAGGGCACGCGACGCGAGGGCGACGACCTGCCCGCGGATCTCCAGCGGCTGCTGGACGACCTGAACAGCGGGTCCGAACGCATCGCGCGGTAGCCCGATCCGGGACGAAAGGGGAGATTGTGGCAGACGATGCGACGGATCGGAAGGGCGAGCAACGCCGCGTCGGGGGCGCCGATCGGTGCGTGATCATCGCGAGGCTGTTCGCGGTCGCGACGACGCTCGCGATGCTCGCTGTCGTCGCGCGGGTGGCGCAGCTCAAGGTCGAGCCGGGGCCCGAGCTGTCTCGGTATGTCTCGGATCGTGTGGGGTTCGAGCGGGAGCCCAGCCCGCGTGGGGACCTGCTCGACCGGCGGGGGCGGGCGCTGTCGATGTCGGAGATCGCGTACCGCGTCATCATCGACCCCGTGGTCGCGGAACGCGCGATGGACCGCGTTGTGGTCGAACTCGCCGAGCGGCTGGGCGTGCGAGCCGACGAGATCGGGACGCCCCTTGCCGAGGTGATCGCACGCAACGCGGAGATCCGGGACTCGCGGGCCGAGGCGCTCAGGCAGGCGACGGCGGACGACCCGCTGACGCTCACCGGTCGGCTCAAGGGCCTCTTCGGGCAGGGATTGCCGGGGCGGGAGACCGACACCTCGACGGTGCACGATGGGCGGAAACTGCGGCGCTACCTGCCGGTGGGCCCGACGCTGGAGCGCGAGGTCGCGGAGTTGATCGAGGGCCTGGGGCTGCCCGGCGTGGTGATCGAGAAGCAACTCGTCCGGCGCTATCCCGGCGGGGACGATGTCGCGTCGATCCTCGGCAAGGTGGGCTGGGGGCATGTGGGCCTGCTGGGCGCCGAGCGGTCGCTCGATGAGCGCCTGACCGGCGAGGCGGGGCGGATCGGCTATGTCCGCGATTCGGCGCGCAACCCGGTCCTGATCGACGCGCTGCGGTCACAGCCCGGCGATCGGGGCGAGGACATCCGCCTGAGCCTCGATCTCGAGCTCCAGCGGATCGCGATCGAGGAACTCAAGCGGGGCATGGACGACGCCGACGCGCAGGGCGGGCGCCTCGTGATGATGAAGCCCGAGACGGGCGAGATCCTCGCGATGGTGGACCTGTACCGCGATGTCGAGGGCGCCGTCGATTTCCCCTGGGTGGCGCCCGGCACGCCGGAAGAACAGTGGCCCAGCCTGCCCCCCGAGGGCAAGCGCCCGCGCTACCGCGTGCTGGCGGACGATCCGGGGCGCGAAGTCCACCCGGCGCTCGGTCGAAACCGGTGCGTGGAGGATGTCTACGAGCCCGGTTCGACCTTCAAGAGCTTCGTCTGGGCGAGCGCGTGGCAACTGGGCGTCATCGACGAGACCGAGACGATCTCGACGCGTCCCTACACGACCCCGTTCGGGCGCTATTTCGAGGATGTCACCAAGCGCGACAACCAGGACTGGGAGCATGTGCTCATCCACTCGTCCAATGTCGGCATGGTCAAGATCAGCGAGCGGATGACCAGGCCCCAGTTGCAGGAGGTCGTGCGCAAGTTCGGGTTCGGGCAGCGCACCCGCATCGGCCTGCCGGGCGAGGCGGCGGGCCTGGTGACGGACCCGAAGAACTGGTCGGACTACACGCAGACTTCGGTGGTGATCGGGCACGAGGTCGCGGTGACGCCGGTGCAGATGGTGCGCGCGTTCGGGGCCTACGCCCGTCCGGGCGATCTCGCGGGCACGCTGCCCCACCTGCGATTGACAGTGCCGACTCGGGACGAACTCGCGGCGGAGCCCGTTGTGCGTGTGCTCGATCCGGAGGTCGCGCTGCGGACGCGGCGCGTGCTGGTGCATGTCGCCGACCGGATGCAGGCGTCGATGGATCGGCGGTTCCCCGACGAGCCCGAGCCCGGCTACACGCTGTTCGGCAAGAGCGGCACCGCGGACATCGCGGTCGTGCCCCCGTTCGTCGAGACCGAGGATGGGAAGCGCGTGCAGATGGGCCGCCCCCGTGGCGCGGGGGGCTACTTCCACGAGCAGTACTGCTCGAGCTTCATCGGGGGCGCCCCGGTGGAGGACCCGCGGATCGTGGTGATCGCGGTCATCGACGACCCGGGCCCGGCGAAGATCCGCCAGCGGGCGCACTACGGCTCGAGCGTCGCGGGCCCGGTCGTGCGGCGCGTCGTCGAGCGGGCGCTGCGCTACATGGGCGTGGCGCCGCAGGCGGGCGAGGTCGCGGCGGCGGAGTAGATCTGAATCACAAGACGGCACGGCTCCTTCTCCCCAGTGGGGAGAAGGTGGCCGGAGGCCGG
>DLBY01000021.1:0-13642 GCA_002480345.1 Phycisphaerales bacterium UBA7812
GCGCAGCTCCGAAACGTCCGCCTCATGCGCACCGACGCGACTGAGATCCTCCGCTGGCGCATGCCAAGCGCGATCGTCGACGTCATCCACCTCTACTTCTCCGACCCGTGGCCCAAGAAACGCCACCACAAAAAACGCGTGATCCAGGACCGCTTCCTCGCCGACGCCTGGCGCGTCCTCAAGCCCGGCGGCGAGCTGCGCGTGGTCACCGACCACGACGACCTCTGGGCCTGGGACCGTGCTCACTTCGACCGCTGGTGCGGCTCTGGCCCCTGCCCCCACCACGAAGGCCCCGTCCCAGCCTTCACCGAGAAACCCTTCGCCAAACCCGATTCAGCGGGCGAGGGCGAGCTCGTGGGCACCAACTTCGAACGCAAGTTCCGACGCGAGGGAAGAAACTTCCACGCAACCGTGCTCACCAAGCCGGCCTGAAGCATCTCGAATCACATTGTGTCAAGAACGGGCAGTTGTGTCCGAATTTTTCTGGCCACCCAAACGAGTTGGGGTACTCTCCCCAATGGTTATCGTCCTCGTGGTAGCCCGCTCGGGCATGGGTGATAATTGACATTCTTTGGACACGTTGAGCGGTCGTCGTATGCGACCGTCTGACACCGCACCAGGCCGATCGTTCGGTCCGTTGTGTCGTATCTCTTGTGTTCCTTCGGAGTGGCGCGGCCGGTGCACACTCGTGGAGGTATTGCAGTTATGGTACGCGCACTCGCAGCAGCAACAGTCATCGCAGTCGCCGGTTCCGCCGGTGCACAGGCCATCACCAGCTTCAGTGGCGGCACGCAGTTCGGCGCATGGGACGCGGCTTCGCCCGGTGTCGTCGGCTGGAGATTCGACGTCAACACCGCGATCATCCTGACCGATATCGGCATCTTCAACGGCGACATCGATGGGCTGACCTCCAGCCACGAAGTCGGACTTTGGGACTCCTCAGGCACCCTGCTCACCTCGGGTGTCGCCGGCCCCGGCGGCGGCGTCCTCGGCCAGTTCACCTACACAGATGTCGCAGACGTCGTGCTCAGCCCGGGCGAACGCTACACCATCGGCGCGGTGTACGACATCAACGACGGCGACAGCTACGTCAGCGGCCCGAGCTCGCTCGGCCTCGCGTCCGAGATCAACCCGACCACCAACGGCGTGTTCCCGGAAGCCGGCGATCTCGGCGGACTGAACTTCCCGACCGGCGATTCCACCAACCTCGCCCGCCTCGGCACGAACTTCCTCTTCCGCCCCGTGCCCGCGCCCGCCTCGGCCGCACTGCTCGGGCTCGGCGGACTCGTCGCCTGCCGTCGCCGACGCTAACACATCACCCTCAAGACCTGGTTTCCCTCTCGCATCCCCGGGTTGACGCCCGGGGATGCTCTTGCGCGCGTCCGACTAGAATCCGACTCACACACGCACCAAAGCGCGTCACGCGTTATCAACAGTCTTGAAAGGAAGAGAACATGGCCTCACAGATCCTCGCTTTCTCCGGCAGCCTGCGCAAAGACTCCTACAACCAGCAGCTCGTCGAGCACGCAGCCGAGCAGGCCCGCAAACGCGGCGCCGAGGTCACCGTCATCTCGCTCGCCGACTACCCCATGCCCATCTACAACCAGGACGACGAGGACGCCTCGGGCATCCCCGCCAAGGCGCTCGAATTCCGCGAACTTCTCAAATCACACCAGGGCTTCATCATCGGCTGCCCCGAGTACAACAGCTCCATCACCGCGGCCCTCAAGAACGCCATCGACTGGGCAAGCAGGCCCAAGGAGGGCGAGAAGCCCCTCGAGTGCTTCGCGGGCAAGATCGTCGCACTGACCGCGGCCTCCCCCGGCGCCCTCGGCGGTCTGCGCGGGCTCGACCACGTCCGTGAGATCCTGGGCAACATCCAGTGCCACATCGTGCCCGGCATGGTCTCCGTCGGCGGCATACATGAAGCCTTCGGTGACGACGGCAACCTGAAGAACGATCGCACGCGAGGCCTGCTCGAAGGGCTCATGGACAACTTCGTCAAGACCTGCGACGCGCTCGGAAAGAAGTGAGAAACGCGTGAGTGAGACGCCCACAGCCGTGGTCCTGCTCTCGGGCGGGCTCGACAGCGCGACCTGCCTGGCGGTCGCCAAGCGTGACGGCTTTGCGCCCGTCGGGCTCGCGATCGACTACGGCCAGCGACACCGATGCGAACTCGACGCCTCCAAACGCGTCGCAGAGGCGATGCACGCCGATGTGCGCACGATCCGCGTCGATCTCCGCGCCTTCGGCGGCAGCGCTCTGACCGACAACATCGACGTCCCAAAGGACCGCGGCGAGCACGAGATCAGCTCCGAGATCCCAGTCACCTATGTCCCGGCTCGCAATCTTGTCTTCCTCTCGCTGGCGACCGGGTTGTGCGAGGTGCTTGGCGCACAGAACCTCTACATCGGCGTGAACCAGCTCGACTACTCGGGCTACCCCGATTGCCGGGGCGAGTTCATCGCCTCGTTTCAGAACGCCGCGAATCTGGCGACGAAGGCGGGCGTCGAGGGCAAGGGCGTGACCGTGCGCACGCCGCTGATCGATCTGACCAAGGCCGAGATCATCAGACTCGGCACCGAGCTCGGCGTCGACTACAGCCTCACCGTCTCCTGCTACGACCCCTCGCCCGAGGGCAAGGCCTGCGGCCGATGCGACTCCTGCACACTCCGCAAGCGCGGCTTCGAGCAGGCGGGCATCCCCGACCCGACGAGGTACGCGTGAGCCTGCTCATCTCCGAGACCTTCACGTCCCTGCAAGGCGAGGGCAAACTCACGGGCGTCCCGACGTGGTTTGTGCGCCTGTCCGGGTGCAACCTCCGCTGCACCTGGTGCGACACGCCCTACGCGAGCTGGGATCCCGAGGGCCCGGTGCGGACCGTTGCCGAGATCGTCCGCGAGGCGGTCTCCCATCGCGAGGCGTCGGGCGTCCGCCACGCCGTGCTGACGGGCGGCGAGCCCATGCTCCCCCCCGCGATCGTCCCGCTGAGCCGTGCGCTGCGCGACGAGGGCTTCCACATCACGATCGAGACCGCGGGGACGATCGTCCGCCCCGTCGCGTGCGACCTGATGAGCCTCTCGCCCAAGCTCGCGAACTCGACGCCGATAGGCGACCCGCGCGATCCGTCGGGCGCCTGGGCGAGCCGGCACGAGCAGCGGAGGCTCAACGCCCAGTCGCTCCGCATCCTCTGGCACGGCTCCCCCGAGTTCGCCCGAACGACGGACCGGCAGTGCAAGTTCGTCGTCAAGGGCGAGGACGACCTGCCCGAGATCGAGTCCGTCCTCGCCTTGCTCGACGAGGGGCGGACCGACGATGAGCGCACGCCACCGTCCGACATCCTGCTCATGCCCGAGGGGACGACTGAGCCCACGCCCGGGGCGCGCGACACGGTCCAACGGATCTGCATGCGCACCGGGTTCCGCTACTGCACGCGTCTGCACATCCACCTCTACGGCGACACGCGCGGCACCTGAGCCGCGCGGCATCGTCGTTCGCGGTGCACGGGTCAGGGCAGGTAGGCGGGCTGCACGAGGTACTTCCAATCGGGGTGGTCGTGCTGCGTCTTCTGCGATTCGGGCTGGGGCTGGATCGAGCTGATCGTCAGGTCCTCCCCGTTGTGCCAGCGGCAGTCGGGGTTCCCGGTGTCGAGGAGCTGGATGAACGCCGCGTGGCCGTCGAGGAACGCGTACGCGCCGTCGCCCCCCCGCCGCGGGCCGTGCCAGAATCCGTGCGCGCCGCCGCCGTTCCCGTAGTCCTTCGCGATCCAGAGGTCCGACGCGCGGATGTCGGAGAAGATTGACGCGGTCTCCGCGATCAGCACGGTGTGGCTCGGGCGCTGCACCGCGGTGTCCGAGCGGACCGCGACTTTGCGCTGCTTCTTGAAGCGCCAGAGGATGTGCCCGTTGACCGCGTAGCTCGCCGGCAGATCACCGATGCAGGTCGCGCCGTCCTCGACGAACCCGAGCTCGGTCCGGGGCCCCGGCTCGGGGTGCGCGGGGCACACCCACACCGAGTCCTCTCCGCCCCGGGGCAGCAGCCCCTCCTCGACATAGCGGTGACGCCAGGTCACATACACCCCGCGCCCGGCGGACTCGGGGTCATCAACGAGGAACCGATTCTCGGGGAGCAGGCCCCCGTTGGTCGCGATGTCCGACCCGACCGCGCCCATCACCTGCCGGATGTTCGACAGGCACCGCGTGTCGCGCGCCGAGCCCCGCACCCGCGCCAGGGCGGGGAGCAGGATCCCGATGAGCAGGGCGATGATCGCGAGGGCGACGAGCAGTTCGACGAGCGAGAAGGCGCGAGCGATCGGGCCTCCACAATCCTGTTGCGTGCGCATCAGTCCTCCCCCGTGAAGCGGAGGACATGCACCGGGTTGTCCTCGCTGAACCCGAAACCCGTGGGCCAGTCGAGCCCGCGCCCGCGGAACGCGGGGTAGTACGCGAGTTCGTAGACGCCCCCGATTTCGCGCAGCAGGACCGGGAAACGGCGCCCGGTGAGCTGCTGTTCCCAGCCGCCCCGGTAGATGGTCATGACGCGGGAGAACCCGTCGGCGCGGTCCCAGTCGATGACGCCCAGCTTCATGGATTGCCAGACATCCGTGCCGAAGCGGATCTCGTCGCGCGACATCGTGACGGGCCACCACTCCTTCGCCGCCCACGGGCCGCGCACCCCGTTCGGACCCGCGTTCGCCGGGATCTTCTCCCGCTCGGGCCACCCTTCGGGCGGACGCACCCCGAACCACTCCGGCTGGTTGCGCCCGAACTGGACGCCCTCCTCGAGCGGCTCGATCGTGAGAATCCCGCGGTCATCGACCGACACCGAGAGCGTGATCCGCTGCCCCACCTCGTACCGATCGACGATCCCCGGGCTGTTGACCTCTTCGAGCACGCGCGTCCCGAAGATCGTGCGCTGCCCGTCGCGGTCGGTCGACTCGATCGCGAGATGGACATACGAGACCTCGCCCGCGTCGCGGTCGATGTTGCGCCCGATGAAGATCTCGTCGTCCTCGATGATCGCGCCCCGGTTTGCGAAGAGGGGATACACGGGCCCGATCACCTCGAAGGGCCCGAGCTCGCGCCGGGGACGCGGGACGGCGCGACCCGCGTCGTCCGCCGGCGCCGACGCAAGGGCCGCGACGCCCGCCGCCCCGGGTGTTCCCGCGTTGCCGCCGCTCCCGAGCGACCCGAGCCCCCACGCGCCGCCGAGAACCGCGACCGTCCCGATGACCGCTGCGCCCACGAGCGGGAGGGAGACCGCCGATGCCGATTCGGGGCGCGCGACGCCCGCGAGCCCGATCTTCGCGACCGACGCGGCGAGCGACGCCGCGACCGGTGGGGGCAGCGCCGCGCCCCCCGCGTGCACCAGTGCGCCCGCGAGCGCCCCCGCGCCGACACCCCCCGCGATCGCGAGCCCTTTGGATTCCAGCGAGGCTCGCAGTCTCGCGAGCGCCCTCGCCGTGCGCCGGTGGACGGTCCCGTCGGGCACGCCGAGCTCCCGCGCGAGTTCCGCCTGCGACCGCCCCGCGAGGTAACGCGCGACGAGCAGGCCCCGGTCCGGTTCGCTCAACTCCGCGAGCGCCGCGTCCAGCAGGGGCTCGATCTCGCGCCAGAGCAGAGCGGTGTCGTCCGCGGCGTCGGGATCGCTCGCGGCCCGCGCCTCCGCTCGCCGCTGCGCCCCGGCGCGCCGGACGAGATCCACGCTCGTGCGGACCGCGCAGGTGTGCAGCCACGCCGCGGCGTTGGTCCGGATGCGCCCCGCTTCCCGCGCGAGCTTCAGGAAGGTCTCCTGCGTCGCGTCCTGCGCGTCCGCCTCGTTGCCCAGCGCCCGCCGGCAGGTCGCGAGCACCATCGCCTGGTACCGCGATGCGAGCACCGCGAACGCGTCCGGATCGCGCGTCTTCGTGTAGAGCCTCAGAACGGATCGGTCATCGAGGTCGTGGATCGCCCGGGTTCCGCCGGCAAGTGTCGCGTGCATGGTGTACGCCTCCTTCGCAACCCAGTCGGACGGCACGAGGCGTTCTTGCGCGCCGGTTCGAGAATCTCAGCGTAGTGGGTGTTCCGAGAACAGCGCACGAAAAAGGCCGGGCGACGACCGCCCGGCCCGTGCTCGTCGGGAACCCCGAGGGACGCCCTACCGGCGCCGCCGCGACGCGAGCAGCGACCACCCGATCATCGGCGCGAGCGCCGGCGCCCCGGGGATCGCCGCGGCCGGGAGCCTCGGATCCTCGCTGACGAAGCCCGGCGCGAATCGGTACCCGTCCCAGTCGCCGTCGCTGAGCGTGCGGTCCCCGAACCCGATCATCGCGCCCTCCCACGCCCCGCCGTTGAAGGGCTCGCCCACGCCCAGCGCGTAAGACCAGAACCCGGTGTTCCAACCTTCCGCGTAGAAGTCGTCCGCGTCGGTCGCGGTCGCGCCGTCGCTGGTCCCGCCGAACACGAGCCCCGTGGGCCCGAAGTCGGTCCCGTCGGAGATCGCGAACCCGTCCCCGTCGAGGTCGTAGCCCAGCCCGACGAGCGCGTCGCCGAACCCGAAGGACGCGTAGCGGCCGAACAGTCTCGGGTCCGCGTTGATCACCGCGGTGAGCATGTCCTGCCCCGTCGCGGCGCCGTCCCAGCGGAACCCCCAGGCGAGGCTGACGGGCTCCGACCCGTCGGGCCCGTTCCAATCGATCACCAACGCCGCGGCGTTCGCGCCGCTCCCGACCCAGAACCCGATGTCATCGAACGAGAACGACGCGAGGGCCGAACCCCCGCTCAGGCACGCGGCGCCGATCGCCACGCCCGTGCGCACGGAAACACCCATGGTGTCTCTCCATTCCCCCGTGTTCGCCCGTCCCTCGAACCGCGCGGGGACAGCGGCACCGCCGGGCATCGCCCTCCGCGCGTTCGGCCGGTCGATGCGCACGGGGAGACGCACTCGCCGCCCGGACGCCCGATTCGCGCGGGCCTCCCGACTCTCTCCAACGGCAGGTCTTCCGGCTCCGGGGCTGGGTGACGCATCACCCGGGTCGGGCGCCTTCCCACCCCAGCAGACTCTCTCGGAGAGCCCCCGGGGCAGTGGCGTGTGCCCTGACCCATGCCCCGTTACGGCGGCGCGTCCGCGGCGGCTTCTCACCGCACTTCCCTCACACCCGCGCACGCGGCGGGCACCGTCGGTCGATGCAAGCGTACAACCGACGCGCAACGCGTGCGCGTTCCCGCTCCCGTTCAGGCCGATTTCAATGAAGAACTTCCGGGCGCCGATCGCCCGAGTGGGTCACGCGCTGTCCGCGATCCGACCCGGCCCCGCGGCGCCGGGCTCTGGGCCCGACCCCGGCGCGGGGCGTCCCTTGTGCTGGTGCCGGATGATCTTGCCCGTCGCGAGGTAGACCACATCCTCCGCGATGTTGCCCAGCAGGTCGCCCACGCGTTCGAGCTCGCGCCCGACGCGGTAGCACAGCAGGCCCAGTTCCGCGTTGTCCGCGTCGCGCTTGATCCAGTCGATGATCTCGGTGAACAGCCGCTTGTCGAGCCGGTCGATCACGCTGTCCTTGGTGATCAGCGATCGCGCCCCCTCGACATCCTCCTCGAGGACCGAGCGCATCAGGTTCTGGCACATCTCGGGGATCCGGTCCCCGATCTCCACCAGCGCGACGGGCCACGAGGGCGACTCCTCGTCCTCCAACTGCAGCGTCACCTTCGCCAGCGAGGTCGCGTGGTCCGCGACCCGCTCGATGTCCGCGTTCACCTTCAGGCAGAACGCGAGGGCTCGGAAATCCTGCCCGTAAGGCTGCTGCAGCGTCATCAGCCGCAGGCACTCCCGCTCGATCGCGACCTCCTCGTCGTCGACCGCGTCATCGCGCCGGCGGATGTCGGCCGCGAGGTCCTTATCGTTGTTCCACAGCGCCCAGATCGAGGCCTCGAGCATGTCGATCGCGACATTGCCCGCGCGGATCAGGCGACGCCGCAACGCGAGCAGATCGCGGTGGAAGGGCGACAGCGGACCGGGCGGGACGGAGACGAACCCGCCGCGCTCGCCCCCTCCGGCGGGCGCGCCGCCCGGGGACCGAGCCGGCGCATCGACGCGATCCGGCGCTGCTGAACTGTCGAAGGTCTCTTCCGCCATTCCCAAATCCGTTTCTGCCAACAAGTTACCTTCTATCGGCAGAACACCGAGTCGAATCTGCACAATAGGCTCCGGGAAAGCAGAATCAACTGCGCTGATCGGTCCGAGGCGCGGATCGAGCCCGACGCGTCAGACCGCGGCGGGCGCCCGCAGCCTGTTGTTCAGCACGCGGATGAGCGTCTGGGGTTCGAGGTAGTTCGCGGGGGGGCGGTAGTAGACCTCCCCCAGTTTCTCCCCGCTCGCGATCGACCGGGCGTTGGTCTGCGCCAGGTCCGCGTCGATCGCACGCACGCTCCCCTTCGCCCCCTCCAGCGCCGCGACCACGGGGGCCGGGTCGGGGCAGAGGAACACCACATCCTGCCCACGGATCGTCAGCGTGCGCACGCCCAGCGCCGCGACCCCCGCCCGCAGTTCCGCGAGGTCCATCAGCCGCTCGACCGCCTTTGGGGGCTCGCCGTAGGCGCTGGTCATGTCGTCGCGCACCTTCTCGAGGTCCGCCTCGCTGCGGGCCGCCGCGATGCGGCGGTACGCCTCGATGCGTCGCTGCTCGCTGGGGATGTAGGCCCGTGGGATGATGCCGGTGACCCCGATGTCCACGACCGTCTGCGCGACGGGCTGCTCATCCGCCGAGCGCGTCAGGTCCTTGACCGCGTCTTCGAGCAGGCGGCAGTACATCTCGTAGCCGACCGCGGCGATGTGCCCCGACTGCTCGGCGCCCAGCAGGTTCCCGGCGCCGCGGATCTCCAGGTCGCGCATCGCGATCTTGAACCCCGCGCCCAGCATCGAGTACTGCTCGATCGCCTTGAGCCGCTTCTGGGCGACCTCCTTGACCGTCCGGTCCGCCGGCAGCAGCATGTAGCAGTACGCCCGGTGCTTGTACCGCCCGACGCGACCCCGGAGCTGGTGGAGCTCCGCGAGCCCGAACCGGTCCGCGTCGTTGATGATCATCGTGTTCGCGCTGGGGTTGTCGATCCCGCTCTCGATGATCGTCGTCGCGACCAGGATGTCAGCCTCGCGACGCATGAAGGTGAGCATGACCTGCTCGAGCTCGCGCGGCTCCATCTGCCCGTGCCCCACCACGATCTTTGCGTCGGGCACCAGCGACTGGATATCCGACGCGACGCTCTGGATGTTGTGCACCCGGTTGTGGACAAAGTAGACCTGCCCCTCCCGCGCGAGCTCCCGCTCGATCGCCGCCTTGATGCGGTGTTGGTTGTACGGGATGACCTCGGTGACGATCGCCCGCCGGTCCATCGGTGCCGTGGTCAGGCTGGAGATGTCCCGCAGGCCCAGCATCGCGAAGTGGAGCGTGCGCGGAATGGGCGTCGCGCTGAGCGTCAGCACATCGACCGTCATCCGCAGCTTCAGCAGCGCCTCCTTGTGCTCGACCCCGAACCGCTGCTCCTCGTCGATCACGACCAGCCCCAGGTCGGCGAACTTCACATCCTTGCTGAGCAGGCGGTGTGTCCCGATCACCACATCGACCTGGCCCTTGCGCAGATCGCGGAGCGTGTCGTTGATCTCCTTGGTCGTCTTGAAGCGGCTCAGCGACTCGACCCGGAACGGGTAGGCCGCGAACCGCGCCCGGAAGGTCCGCTCGTGCTGCTCCGCGAGCACCGTCGTGGGCACCAGCACCGCAACCTGCTTCCCGAACTCGCACGCCTTGAACGCGGCGCGGATCGCGACCTCGGTCTTCCCGAAGCCCACATCGCCGCACAGAAGGCGGTCCATCGGGCGCGCGCCCGACATGTCCTTCTTGATCTCGTTGATCGCCGCGAGCTGGTCCTCCGTCTCGTTGTAGGGGAACGCGTCCTCGAACTCGCGCTGCCACGCGGTGTCCGCGGGATAGACGATGCCCGGCATGTGCTCCCGCGCGGCGCGCACGCGGAGCATCTCGCCCGCCAGGTCGCGCACGCTCTCCGCGACCTTCGCCTTCTGGTTCTTCCACTTCGTCCCCCCGATGTGGCTCAGCGGGGGCTTGCCCGAGAACCCGCCCACATATTTCTGCACCAGGTCGATCTGGGCGCACGGGACATGCAGCCTCGAGTTGCCCCCGAACTCGAGCGTCAGGAACTCCTCGGGCTCGCCCGTCTCCTGCTTCGCCTTGCCCCAGGTCGATGGGTCCGCCTTCGCGCCGCGCTTCTTGCCCGGCTTCACCAGCGTCAGCTCCACGAACCGCGCGATCCCGTGCTCCGCGTGGACGACATAATCGCCCGGCTGGATATCCAGGAAGGTGTCCATCGCGCGGCCGGTCTTGAGCCGCCCAGCGCCGCGGCGCACCTCGAAACGGTGCAGCAGCTCGTGGTAGGGCACCACCGTGATCCGAACACCGCCCCCGCCCTCGCCCCCGTCGGTCCAGATGAACCCCCGGTGGAGGTAGCCGTCCGCCGCCTCGATGCCCGACTCCCCGTAGGTCCCGAGCAGCTCGCCCAAACGCTCGCGCTCACCCGCCTTCTCGCAGGGCACGACGACCCGGCTCGTGCGCGCCAGCTCGTTCAGCTCGCCCACCGCGGTCGCGGCGTCCCGGTCGAAGCTCGGGATCGGCTCGACGGGCAGGTCGATGCGCATATCCGCCGCCGCCGCGCCGGCGCTGAACTGGTTGATCTCCGCGACGCCCGCCAGCTTCTCCGCGAGCTTCTTGAACACCGCGGGCGGCCCGAAGATCCCGCGCGGGTCGGTCGCCCGCTCGTAGTAGCCCCGCCCCTGCTCGGTGACCTCCAGCGTCTCGCTGATCAGACCCAGCGTGCCCGCCGGCACCAGGTCGAGCACGCACACGCTCGCGTCGTTGGGCTTCGCATGCTCGGTCGAGTTGGTGATCACATCGACCGATTCGAGCGCACGGTCCGAGCCCATCGTCTCCAGGTCGATCTCGCGGATCGACTCGATCTCGTCGCCGAAGAAGTCGATCCGCACCGGCGCCGCGACGGCTTCCTTCTTTCTCTCGGCGCCGCCCCCCGGGACGACCGAGCCCCCCGCGGGGAAGATGTCCACGATCCCTCCCCGCACCGCGAAATCGCCCGGCTCCTCGACCGCGTCGAGGCGCTTGTAGCCCGACTCGCCCAGCCATGCGGCGAGGTCGGACGGGTCCGCCCGCCCCCCGACCGCGAGCGAGCGCACGAGGTCGTCCGCGCGGTCGGGCGCGGGGACGCCCTGCATCGCCGCCTGGATGGGGCACACGATCACCGGCGCGCCGTCCGCCCCGTCCCGGAGGTCCCGCAGCGCGCGCACGACCGCGAGCCTCTGGGCGAAAAGGTCGAACGCGAGCGTCGTCTCCCCGGGGAGCACCTCGAGCGCCGGCATCCGCAGCACGGGGCGCCCCAGGTCGTTGAGCTCCGCCTCGCACTCGTCCGCGTCGTCGAGATGGGCGACGAGCAGAAAAACGGGGCGTTTCGTGCGCACCGCGACCGCCGCCGCGATGAGGTTCGTGCTCGACCCCTGCGCCCCCGTCGCGACGACGCGCTCGCCGCTTTCCAGGTGCGCGCAGAGGTCCCCGACCGTTGACGAGGATCCGATCGCCCTGAGCAACTCCATGCGCGCACGCTCCCGCACACCGACCGGGCCTTCGACGCCCGCTCGGCTCCTGCCGTTTCACCGATGCTAGGGAACTTCGCGAGCAAGCGGGCCGGGATTCAATCGAAGCGGATGTATGGCTCGAGGATCTCCGCGGTGCGCACGCCGATGCCCTTCACATCGGTCAGGTGCGTCAGCGACCGGATGCGTCCCTCCGCCTCGCGGAACTCGATGATCCGCTGGGCGAGCGTGGGCCCGATCCGGGGGAGCAGTTCGAGTTCCGCCTTGCTCGCGGTGTTGATGTCCAGCCGCGACGCCGCGGCGTCGGGATCCGGGGCAAGGGACGCCGGGGCGGGCTCGGGGCGGGGGGCGGGATCGACCCGCGGCGTCGACCCGGGGGATGCCGTGCGTCCGGTCGTCTCGGGGGATTCGTGCGCCCGGTCGGGCTCGGGCGATCGCGCTGCGACGGGCGCGGGGCCGGGCGATGCCCGGTCGGGCACGGAGGGTGGTGGCCCGTTGGTCACGGTGGGCGCGGATGCGTCCGGGGCCGCGACGGGAAGGCTCGGCGTCGACTCGAGCACGGGCGTGGTCTCGATCGCGGCGGTCGGCGGCACGGCAACAGGCTGGAGGGGCAGCGGCGCGCGCCCGAGCAGGGCCCAGAGCATGCCCACGACCGAGGCGCCGCCCAGCGCGCCGGCGGCGGCCCAGCGGGCGGGCGAGGGCGCAGAACTGGACAGTTGCTCTCCGGGCATCCCGCGAGTTTAGCGATCCGTCAGGGTGCGCCAAGCACCAACCCGCCACACGGATGGCGCGTGGGTCGATCAGGCGTCCCGGCCGACCGCGTCGAGCCAGTCGGGGTCGGTGAGGCAGGCGGGCAGCTCGCTCGCGTGGACCGCGTGACGCAGGTCCGCGAGCCGCTGCGCGGCGGGCTTGGGTTCGCCCTTGGTCGCGATCAGGCCCCCGCGTGGCATCTCCATCGGCTGGGGCATGTCGTAGAGGTCCTGCCAGGTGAAGGACTGGATGAAGGGCTTGCTGAGCGCGACGCTCGCGAAGGCGCTGAGCCAATCGGCCTGCATCGTCTCGGACCAGGGCTTGCGCCAGGTCCCGGGGTGCACCTCCGCGAGCTCGGGGTCGCCCGCGGATTCCGCGACGCCCGAGGGGGCGCCGACCGCGGTCAGGCTCAGGGGCTTGTCCACCCCCGCGTACCGGTCGAGCAGGCTGGAGAACTCCATGAGGTCGCGGGCGCTCTGCCCCTGCACCGCCTGGCCCATCTTCACCCGAAGGCTGAACCCGTCCACGGTGATCCCCGCCTGGCTGACCATGTCCGCGTACAGCATGGGGGGCAGCGAACGGCGGTTCTTGGTGTGGTATTCGCCCCACGGGTGGGTGATCTCGAGGATCACCTGCGCCTGCGGGTGCAGCTTGCGAACGACGAGCACGCAGATCCGCGTGAGATCCATCATCTCGTCGAACGAGAAGTGGAAGTTGTCGTTCGCGTGGATGCCCCCCAGCACGATCCAGCGCCCGATCGTGCGCCGGTAGCGGGTCACGAGGTTCTTGAGGTGCTCATAGACGAACTCGCGGAGCGTGTCGTAGTCGTTCTCCCACACATACAGCCACTCGGGGATGCAGCGCTGGCGGAAGTCGATCACGGGGCCCGCGACGACCGGCAGCTTCGCGCGGCGCACCGCCCACTCGATCCACTGGTCGGTCCCCCGGAACGCGTACTTGCCCTCCTCGGGTTCCATCTCGATCCAACGCATCGGCACCTGCAGATAGTCGAGCGCCTTCTGCGCCGCGGCCTGCGCCGCTTCCCCGAACGACGCGGGGGAGACCGAGCACCCGATCGCGGGTCGGCTGGGCAGCGCCACCCCGGGGCGGTCCACGCTCAGCACCGGCATCGTCGCACGCTGGCGCGAGGACGGAGGGTGCGGCGAACGCTCGACCATGTCGGTGTAGATCGTCCCGTCCATGCGGGGTTTGAATTCGCGGCGCGCCGACTCGAGCGCGAGCCGCTCGCCCG
>DLBY01000021.1:13965-14646 GCA_002480345.1 Phycisphaerales bacterium UBA7812
CCCGCTTCGACCCCGAGCCAGAGGCTGCGGACCGCCTGGCGGTGCGCCTCGGCGTTGAAGCCGTAGGGCGCGGGGCCGTCGGCGCTGAGGCCCTGGTCGTGCCCCGCCTGCCCCTGGGCGACGAGGGCGCGGGTGAACGCGAGGCGGGCCCGCTCGAACAGGCGGGTGATCTCGTGGTCGGGGCCCATGTCGAACAGGGCCCAGTCCTCGAGCTTGTTGAGGTAGAGCATCAGGCGGTGTCGCGCCAGCTCGAGGCTCAGCAGGTAGGGCCGCTCTCGCTCGGGGAGCAGACAGGTCCGCAGGGTGATCTGGCCGAGCACGCCCGGGATGCCCGCTTCCTCGTCCGACGAGCCCGGCTGGAGGCTCAGCTCGTCGATGGTCTGCTGGTCGAGCCCGACCTGGATGCCCAGCGCCCCCGCCTCGGCGGTGGGCTTGGTGCAGTGGATCACCCCGCCCTCGAAGCGGATCTCCCCCGCGATCGGCACGCTCTCGGGGCCGAGGATGTGCGCATGGCGGAGCACACGCTCACGCTGCGGCCTGTCTCCCTCGAACACCAGAAAACTGAGCATGCGTGCGTGAAACCTCGTGACGGCGTCGGGCCCGTGGTGCGTCCCGCCTTCGTCTTGTGGGGGATCGAGCAAGTCGCGTTTCCGGGGCCTTTGCCCGCTCCCGCGGCGCCCC
>DLBY01000021.1:14960-15755 GCA_002480345.1 Phycisphaerales bacterium UBA7812
CCCCGCCGAGCCGGGCCCGGCGCGGGGCGATCTGAGGCCCGGTCGGCATGATAGCGGGCCCGCGGGGGGTGCAGCAGACCGCGCGACGGGCCCGCCCTGGACCGCGCCCCGGACCGCGTTGGTGCGTCGCGGGTTACCATCCCGACCATGAGCGAAGACACGAGCGCCCGCGGCGCGGTGAGCCCCCTGTTCGAATCCCGCCTGGATCTGCCCGATCGGAGGAAGGGCAAGGTCCGGGAGGTCTACCGCATCCCCGGAGAAGCGAAGATCGCGATCGTCGCGAGCGATCGGATCAGCGCGTTCGATGTCGTGATGCCGACCCCCATCCCCGGGAAGGGGGCGCTGCTCACCGAGGTCGCGGCGTTCTGGCTCCGATTCATCGCGGGGCAGGGGCTGTGCGACACCCACCTGCTCTCCACCGACGCGGCGGACCTCCCCGACGGATGCGGGGGCGGGTCGGTCGCGGGGCGCGTCACGATCGGCAGGCTCTGCCGCGTGCTGCCGGTCGAGTTCGTCGTGCGGGGGTATCTCGAGGGATCGGGCTGGGTGGACTACCAGAAATCCGGGCGCGTCTGCGGGGTCGATCTTCCGCTGGGGCTCATGCAGTGCGATCAGCTGCCCTCTCCGATCTTCACCCCCGCGACGAAGGCGGACGAGGGGCACGACGAGAACATCGACGCAACGGAAGCCGCGCGGATCGCGGACGCGATCGCGGGCGCGGGCACAACGGAGCGCCTCGCGGAGACGGCGCTGTCGATCTATCGCGCCGCGAGCGCGAACGCCGCGGAACGGGGG
>DLBY01000178.1:0-16182 GCA_002480345.1 Phycisphaerales bacterium UBA7812
GACCCGATCGCGGACCTCGCGGCGCCGTTCGGGGTGTTCGATCTCTCGGACCTTCAGGCGTTCGTGACCTCGTTCACCGGGGGCTGCCCCTGATGCGGATCGGGCCCGGCCCGATCGAGAACTGATTCGTGCGCCGGCCCGGGGAGACCCGGGTCGGCTCGTTTTCGAGGCCAAGCCCGGATCCGCCGCGTGTGTGCGCCGAGGAGGACGAGATGCGTTGCCGAACTGCTGCCGCCGCCTGCTGCCTGTTCGCGGGGCTCGCCCACGCCGGGGACGCGGTCCCGCACGGGGTGGGCGTGCTCCCGCTCCGCGCGGCGTTGCACGAGGATGTGCGCGTGCTGTGGATGGGGGATTCGTACAGCATCCCGTCGCTGGACCGACCCTCGGCGGGCTCGCTGCTCTCGTGGCGCATCGACCGGTGGACCGCGTTCCAGACGGGTGACGGGCCCAGCTGGTTCTGCGCGGGGTTCGAGGAACTCGCGCCGGGGATCGCGACGATCAGCGGCGCGAACGCGTATCGCCTGCACCCTGTCGAGGCCGACACCGATCCGCGGTTCGGGCTCCCGCTGTGGAGGCTGCGAGAGTTCGTCCCCGGCGCGGGCTCGACCGACCCCGTGGACCTGATGCGCTACCGCATGCGCCCTTATCTCGTCGCGGCGGGGTTCGCGGGGCGGTTCGTTTTCGCGGGAGATACCGCGTCGGTGCGCCCCCTGCTGCTCGATGCGCCGGGGACCTCCGCGTCGGTCGCATCGATCACGATCGCGGGCGGCCCCTCGGGCGATTACGCGTTCGACCCGCGTTCGGAGACCCGGCCGCGCCGCCTGGACGGGCAGGACCCGGACGCCGACGCGCCGGTCGCACCCTCGGACGGACAGATCTATGCGCCGGCGCAGGACTATCCCGTGGTCGGCACCAGCGCGACGGAACTCGAGTGGACGCTCTCGATCACGCCCGACGGCGCGGCGCCCGCGAACATCGTGCACCCCGCGGGCTTCGTGACCTATCGCACGGACAGCGGGGCCCGCGAGCCCGGGCTCTACTTCAGCGCCCTCGCGGACGGCTCGTGGAGTTACTCGGGGTTCGGTTCGGATGTGCCCAGCGGGACGCCCGGGTATTCGTCGAAGGTGTTCAGCCGCGCGCAGCTCGCGCACTGGCTCGACGCGACGACGCTGGACCCCGAGCAGCCTCTGCTGGTGTTCTATCTGCTGGCGGTGGAGGACATCCCGCCCGAGGAGGCGCGGGTCGCGATGGAGTCGATGATCGATCAGACCGCTGGCGCCGCGGCGGACGCGGGGCTGGGCCCGGTCCACCAGTGCCTGGTGATCCCGTGGCTGCACCGCGTCGACGGGCAGGAGAACCCGACCCGGTTCCCCGAGCAACGCAACCAAGCCTTCGCGATCGCGGCTTCGCGCCCCGATGTGTCCGCGGTTTCGATCTACGACGCGACCGATCACCAGCTCTTCGACGGGGGCGCCGCGTCGCGTGCCTGGCTCGCGGCGAACGGGTATGACGACTTCCGCTACGGCGCGTACAGCGCCGACCTGAGCGTGGACGGGGGCGGGGCGAACGGGGGGCTGCTCGATGTCTTCCGCTCGCACCCCGGGAGCCGAGACGGGGCGGCGTTCTTCGCGCACATCGTCGAGAAGACGATCGTGGACGCGTGCCCCGCGGATTACGCGTCGCCTTGGGGGACGCTCGATCTCGCGGACATCAATGGGTTCGTCGCGCGCTTCGTCGGGGGCGAGCCCTCCGCGGACCTCGCGTTGCCGACGGGGCTGCTCGACCTGCAGGACCTCTCCGCGTTCGTTAAGTCGTTCGTCGCGGGGTGCGCCGCGGACTGATGCCGATCAATCGGGGAGGGGGACGGGGCGCGCGTCGATCGCCCTCGACCCGTTGCGCTTCCGGTGCGCGTCGCGGACGGTGCGGACGATCGAATCGGTGACGAAAATCGCGATGCCGGTCCAGATGATCGCGAAGGCGAGGGCGCGGGCGGCGTCGAAGGGCTCCCCGAAATCCAGCACCGCGATGAGGAACTGGATCGTCGGCGCCGAGTATTGCATGAACCCGATCGTGCTGAGGCGCAACCGGCGGGCGGCGGCGGCGAACCAGAGCAGCGGGAGCGTGGTGACCAGCCCCCCGGCGCAGAGCAGCAGGTCCATGCGGAGCGAGCCCGGGTCCGCGCCTCCGTCCGGCGGCCGAGACGCGAAGACGAGATCGCCCGTTGCGCCGAGCACGGCGAGGTATGCGACGGCGATCGGGAACAGCAGCGTTGTCTCGAAGAAGAGCCCGACGACGGGCCCGGCGCGGGACTGCTTGCGGACGAGGCCGTACAGGCCGAACGAGCCCGCGAGGGTGAGCGAGATCCAGGGCAGGGTGCCGACCTGCCAGGTGTAGACGCAGACCCCCGCGACGGCGCACGCGACGGCGACCCACTGGAGCGGGCGGAGGCGCTCGCCCAGGAAGACGAGCCCGAGCAGGATGCTGACGAGCGGGTTGATGAAGTAGCCCAGGCTCGCCTCGACGAGGCGTCCGGACGCGACGGCGTAGATGAAGACGAGCCAGTTGACCGCGATGAGGACCGTCGACACGGACAGGGCGCGCCAGGTGCCGCGGTGCCGCAGCAGGTCGCGCGCGGTCCCCCACTGCCCCCCGAGGTGGACGAGCACCGCGAGGATGCCGACCGACCAGATGACGCGGTGAGCGAGCACCTCGAGCGGGTTCACCTCGGCGACGGCCTTGAAGTAGTACGCGACGAAGCCCCACGACCCGTACGCGAGGGCGCCGAAGCCCAGCCCCGCGAGCACGACGCGGGCGTGATCCGCGTCTGGGGCGCCCAGTTCCGCGGTCTTTGTCGGGCTGTGCGGCGATCCGCTCACGCGCGGAGCGTAGACTTGCCAGCCCCGCGGCAGCACGCGGGGCGGCGCCCGCGCGAGCGGATCGCCCGGTTCCCCCCATCCTGAACGAATGAGAGCGACGCGATGACCGAAGTGAAGGCGACGAATGTCCACTGGCACGAGGGCAACATCACCCGCGAGGAGCGCTGGGGCGCCCTGGGCAGCAAGGGCATGACGCTCTGGTTCACCGGGCTCTCGGGCTCGGGCAAGAGCACGATCGCGGTCGCCCTCGAGCAGGCGCTCGTCAACGCCGGCATCCCGGCCTACCGCCTCGACGGGGACAACATCCGCATGGGGCTCAACAAGAATCTGGGCTTCAGCGCCGAGGATCGCGAGGAGAACATCCGGCGGATCAGCGAGGTGAGCAAGCTGTTCGCCGACGCGGGGGTGGTCACGCTCTCGTCGTTCATCAGCCCCTACAAGAAGGACCGCGACTTCTGCCGCGAGATCCACAAGGCGGACGGCATCGACTTCTGCGAGGTCTTCGTCGACACGCCGCTGGATGTCTGCGAGGAGCGCGACCCCAAGGGGCTCTACAAGAAGGCCCGCGCGGGCGAGATCAAGGGGTTCACGGGTATCGACGACCCGTACGAGGCGCCCGAGTCGCCGGAACTCGTGCTCGACACGAGCAAGCTGAGCGTCGAGGACTCGGTGATGAAGTGCCTGGAGTGGATCACGGGGAAGGGTGTGGAGCTGAAGAACTGACAAAATCACGCACGAATGAGAACTTTTCAGGCGATATCCGTAGTATGACAAGTATGGGAGAGCAAACAGCGACACGGGTGGCACAAAGAGGACCCTCCAAAACCCGATCATTTTTCGAGGGTGTTGGATCTGCTATCGCTGTCTATCAAGCTTCCTCAAACCAGCATCGCTGGAGCCTGAGGCTAAAAACTCCGCTCAAGCGGCATCCGTTTGGTAAACTGGCTAAACCATCCACGATTGGCTATCGTTTGGATCAACTCTCACTCCTTGGGGATTTCACCAAGGCGATGAAGCAGTTGCAAGAGAGTCTGCCGCCGAATGAACAGCGAACATTCTCCGAAATCCAACGATCGCAGCGAACAGAGTCCGGATCGGTCAGTGATCCCAGCGGACAGCTCCACCTCTTTGGAGAAAGCAACAGCAAATCCTCAGACGAATGATCCGGTCAGCATTGAACAGACTGATCTAGAGAGTTCTTCGGGGGTCTTACTTGCTGCTCAGCGCTTTGCAGGTCCCCTCCCCTCGCCACAGCACTTGGCGCAATATGGGGAGATCCGTTCCGACCTCCCAGAGCGAATTGTCGCCATGGCAGAGCGGGAACAGAGCTTCCGCCATGAAATGGGGCGCGAAGCATCGGCATATCAGAAGTCTCAGGGAGAACTAGATCGCGACTCGATCAAGTGGGACGATCTCTTTCGGCGTCGAGGACAAGTTCTTGCTGCGATAATCGCTTTCATCGCTATAGGCTGTGGCACCTATCTAATTAGAAACGGCCACCCGCTCTCGGGCTCAGGACTCGCTGGCGGCACACTGGTTGCGATTGTCACCGCTTTTCTAACTGATCGCTTTACACAACCCACCACCGAAGAGTTGACACAGATTGAGACAGGGGATTCCACGGAATCACAGGAAGCCTCTGCTACCTAGAACTCACACTGCTTCGGCGCCCGCGGGAACGGGATCACGTCGCGGATGTTGCCCATCCCGGTGCAGAACTGGATGAGGCGTTCGAAGCCCAGCCCGAACCCGGCGTGGGGGGTCGTGCCGTACTTCCGCAGGTCGCGGTACCACCAGTAGTCGTCCTTGTCGAGGCCCATCTCGTCGATGCGTTGGTCGAGAACCTCCAACCGTTCTTCGCGTTGGGCGCCGCCGATGATCTCGCCGATGCCGGGGGCGAGGACATCCATCGCCGCCACGGTCTCCTCGGGGGCGCCGTCGGTCCCGGCGTCGTTGAGCCGCATGTAGAACGCCTTGATCTTCTTGGGATAGTTCACGATCACGAGCGGCTGCTTGAAGTGCTCCTCGGTGAGGTACCGCTCGTGCTCGGACTGCATGTCGAGCCCCCATTCGACGGGGAACTCGAACTTCTTGTTCGCCTTCTTGAGGATGTCGATCGCCTCGGTGTAGGGCAGCGTGCGGAAGTCGGAATCGATGATGCCCTTGAGCTTGTCGATCAATCCGTTCTCGATGCGTTGATCGAAGAACGCCATGTCGTCACCCCGCCTCGTGAGCAGATCGTCGAAGAGGAACTTGAGCATGTCCTCGGCGAGCTTCGCGTTGTCGGTGAGGTTTGCGAAGGCGATCTCGGGCTCGATCATCCAGAACTCGGCGAGATGCCGGCTCGTGTTGCTGTTCTCGGCGCGGAAGGTCGGGCCGAATGTGTAGACGCGCGAGAGCGCCTGGCAATAGGTCTCGACATTGAGCTGCCCAGAGACGGTGAGGTTACTTTCTTTGCCGAAGAAATCCTGTGAGTAGTCGGGCTCGCCCTCGGCGGTGACGGGGTAGTTGAGCGCGTCGAGCGTGGAGATGCGGAACATCTCTCCCGCGCCCTCGCAGTCGCTTCCGGTGATGATCGGCGTGTGGACATAGTAAAAGTCGCGGTCGTCGAAGAAGCGGTGGACGCCCATCGCGAGGGTGTGGCGGACGCGGGCGACGGCGCCGAAGGTGTTGGTGCGGACCCTCAGGTGCGCCTGCTCGCGGAGGTACTCCATCGTGTGCCGCTTCATGGGCACGGGATAGGTGTCGGGGTCCTCGACCCATCCGACCACCCGCACGGCTGACGCCTGGATCTCGACCGATTGCCCCTTGCCCTTGCTCTCGGCGAGCACGCCGTCGGCTTCGATCGCGCACCCGGTGGTCAGCTTCGCGATCTCGGATTCGTAGTTGGGCAGGTCGTTCTTGGCGACGATCTGGATCGCGTCGTGGCAGGTGCCGTCGTGCAGGGCGATGAAACTGAGGCCCGCCTTGCTGTCGCGCCGGGTGCGCACCCATCCCTTGACGGTGACTTCGGTGCCCGCCTCGCCCGCGAGGGCGTCCTTGACCTTGATCCACGGCATGATCTGGTACCCTCCGCCGGGGCCCGGTGTGGACCGGGGCCCCGGATCGGTCGATAACGCTGGTTCACCTCCGCGGGCGCGCCGCCCGCGGGGAGCAATCGTAGCGAGGAAACCCGCGTGCCCGACACGCCCACCAACCGAGAAGTCGCCCTGACCAGCGAGACGCTGCGGGGGCACCTGCCGGTCCTCGATGGCATCCGGGGCATGGCGATCGTCCTCGTCCTCTTCCACCACTGCACGGACATGGCGGTCGTGACGGGCGTCGATAAAGCCGCGACGCTGTTCCTGCATTGGGGCGGGTTCGGCGTGGACCTGTTCTTCGTGCTCAGCGGGTTCCTGATCACGGGTATCCTCGCCGACACACGAGGGCACCGGAGCTTCTTCAAGTCGTTCTACGCGCGCCGCGTGCTGCGGATCTTCCCGCTCTATTACGCGATCTGCCTGTTCAGCTTCGTGGTCCTGCCCAACCTGGGCCCGCTGCTCGCGGGCGCCGTGGGCGAGGGCACCGCCCAGACGATCCAGACCAAGCTCGACCGGTTCGGGACCGTCGGCGCCGACCAGTGGTACTACTGGACTTATCTCAGCAACTTCGTCGCCGCGAAGGTCAACGCCTGGCGTCACGGCATCCTGGATGTCTCCTGGTCGCTCGCGATCGAGGAGCAGTTCTACCTCGTCTGGCCGCTGCTCGTCTTCCTGCTCGGCGCCCTTCGGATGAAGGCTGTCTGCGTCGCGTGCCTCGTGCTCAGCCCCCTGTTCCGCGCGTGGCTGCTCCTGCGCGGGACCGACCCGTTCTTCGGGGGCGAGACGACGATCATCGATGTCTATGTGCTCACGCCGGGTCGGCTCGAGGGCCTCGCGCTGGGAGCGCTGATCGCGCTGCACCTGCGTGGCGCGCCGAGCGACGCGTCCCCGCCGGACGACCCCGGGCCCGGGCACCGCCTCGCGCGTCTCGTCCCGATCGCGAAGATCGTTGCGCCGGTCTGCCTGATCGCATCGCTCGCGTTCGAGGGCACGCGGTTCCTGAGCGATCACATCATCCACAGCCACACCCTGTGGACCGCGTACGCCGGGTATTCGGTCGTCGCGGTCGGGTTCGCGGCGGTGCTCGTGCTCGCGCTGGCCGCGCGCCCCGGGTCGTGGTGGTACCGATTCTGGACCTTCAAGCCCCTGCGCTCGTTCGGGAAGTACTCCTACGCGATCTACCTCGTCCACATGCCGGTGCGCGCCGTGATCCGCGACCTCTTCTACGGGCCCAATTTCAACGGCTCGCGCTTCGGCGACGCGATCGTCAGCTTCCCGAAGATCGGAGAGTCCGAACTGCTGGGACAACTGCTGTTCTACATCCCCGCGTTCGGCGCGTGCTGGGTCGTGGGCTGGCTCTCGTGGAACCTCTTCGAGAAGCACTTCCTCAAGCTCAAGAAGTTCTTCCCCTACGACGGGCACAAGGGCTGAGCCGCCGGCCGCTTCCGGCTCAGTCCGCGAGCATCTCGCGCACCACCCGCTCGAACAGCGGGGTGCCGATCGCGATCAGCTCGTCCGGGAAGTCATAGTCGGGGTTGTGCAGTTGCGGCTGGTCCTCGCCCGACCCCAGCCCGAAGAGCACGCCCCGACGCCCTTTCGTGAACAGACCAAAATCCTCCGACCAGCGGAAGGGCTCGTCGCGGTCGGCGATATCCAGCCCCATCGCGCTCGCGACCGACCGGATCCGCTCGACGGTCGGCGCGTCGCATACCGCCGCCTCGAAGTGCTCGTGCCAGGTGATCGCGTGCTCGAGCGAGTGCGCCGCCGCGACCTCACCCGCGATCTCGACCGCTGCCTTCGTGAGCGCCTCGAGGTCCTCGTCGGTCTCCGTCCGCAGCGTCGCGTTGAAGCGTCCCATCGAGGGCGTCACCCCGAACACATCGTCCTCGCCTGCCTGGATGTGCGTGATCGAGACGAGCCCGAACGAATCGGGCAGGCACTCCGCGGGGAGCTTGGGCAGGCGCTGCACGAGCTCGGCGATCGCCTCGGCGGGGCTGATCCCGTCGTCGGGGTGGGCCGCGTGGCTCGTGACACCCTCGAAGGCGACCGACATCCCCCGGCTGGCGCAGCTGAACACGCCGTCGGTCAGGATGATCTGCCCCATCGGGTGCCCGGGCAGGTTGTGCAGCGCGATCGCCGCTCCGTTCTCCCCGGGCTCGAGGCTCCCCCACCGCTCATCGGCGAGCACCTGCTTGGCGCCCGCCCCCGTCTCCTCCGCGGGCTGGAAGAGCAGCACGACCCGGCCCCTCTCGGGTGGGTTCTCGCTGAAAACCGCCGCGAGCCCCGCGACCATCGTCGTGTGCCCGTCGTGCCCGCACGCGTGCATCACGCCCGGCTTCGTGCTCTTGTAGGCCGGGTCGATGACCTCCTGGATCGGCAGCGCATCGAGCTCGGCCCGCACGACGATCGTGGGCCCGGGCTTCCCGGAATCGAACTCCGCCGCGAGCCCGGTGGTGCCCAGATGCTCGTGCAGCCGGGTCGGGTTGAACCGGGCGACGAAGTCGCGGATCGTGTCGTGCGTCCGGTGCTCGTGCCCCGAGAGCTCGGGTGCGGCGTGGACGGTGTGCCGCAGCTCGGTGAGGATCGCGAGCAGGTCGGCGGGGAGGGCGTCGGATGCGTTCGAGGTGGCGGGCGTCATGGGCGGATTGTCGCAGGGTCGGGGGCGGACCGCCACTCCTGCCCGGCCTGCGGTGATTAATCTCCTCGGCCTCTCCTCCTCGCGGCGTGGAACCAACATCCGGCAGATCACGCGTACGAACGAGCCGGAAGCGTGAGCGCCCGGCCGATCCGCCGCCGGCGTCCAAATCGGCACCGTCCTCCCCCCTCGCTCACGCTCGGGGCTCCTTCCGTCCGCCGTTCCCGCGCACAATTCTCCGCGCTTTCGCGTTCGTTCTGCACGAGCGCACGAAAAACCCCTCGCTCGCGCGAGGGGCTCGTTGAGAATCAGATGCTTGCATCGCGCGGGCATCACCCCGGCGTCGGAAGCGCCCCCGGTGGGATCTCCGGATCCTCGCCCCCGCCCGGCATGGGCGGCGAGTGGGTCACGCCCCCGTCGTTCTTCTTGCCCGCGAGCAGGTCCGCCACCGTCGGCTTGTTGAGCGTCTCGCCCCGGATGAGCCGGTGCACATCGTCGCCCACGAGCGTCTCGTGCTTGAGCAGGGCCTCCGCGACCGCGATCACGCGGTCCCAGTGCTCCTCGAGCATCCGCTGCGCGTCGCCGTACGCCTCGTCCACGATGCGCCGGACCTCCTCGTCGATCGCCTTGGCGGTCTCGTCGGAGTAGTCGCGGTCGGCCATGAACATCTCTTTGCTGTCTTCGCCCGTGTACTTGATGAAGCCCAGCTTGTCGCTCATGCCCCAGTCGAGCACCATGAGCCGCGCGAGCTGCGTGATCTGGGCGATGTCCTGGGCGGCGCCGCTGGAGACATCCTCCATCGCCTTCGCCTCGGCGATCCGCCCGCCGCAGAGGACGCGCATGGTCGCGCGGAGCCACTTGAGGCCGTAGCCCATGCGATCCTTCTCGGGCAGGCTGAAGGTCGCGCCGCCCGCGGCGCCGCGTGGGATGATCGTGACCTTGTGCAGCGGGTCCGCGTCCTTGAGGAGCGCCTGCAGCACCGCGTGCCCCGCCTCGTGGTAGGCGACGAGCTTGTTCTCGTCCGCTTCGCGCACCCGGCTCTTCTTGGCGCGCCCGAACTTCACCTTGTCCCGCGCCTCTTCGAGGTCCTCGTGCTCGATGAATTCCTTGTTCTGCAGCGTCGCGCTGATCGCGGCCTCGTTGATGATCGCCGCGAGGTCCGCCCCGCTGAACATGGGCGTGCCCCGGGCGACATGCTCGAGGTTCACATCGGGGCCCAGCGTGACCTTCTTCGCGTGGACCTTGAGAATCTCCAAACGCCCGTTGACATCCGGGAGCGGGACGGTGATCTGCCGGTCGAACCGCCCGGGACGGGTGAGCGCCGGGTCGAGCACATCCGCCCGGTTCGTCGCCGCGATGACGATCACGCCGTCGCCCGAGTTGAACCCGTCCATCTCAACCAGGATCGCGTTGAGGGTCTGCTCACGCTCGTCGTGCCCGCCCTGGCTGAACCCCCCGCCCCGGCGACGCCCCACCGCGTCGATCTCGTCGAGGAAGATGATGCAGGGGCTCGATTCCTTCGCCTGCTTGAACAGATCGCGGACCCGGCTCGCGCCGACGCCCACGAACATCTCGACGAAGTCCGACCCCGAGATCGAGAAGAACGGGACATCCGCCTCGCCCGCGATCGCCTTCGCGAGCAGGGTCTTCCCGCAGCCGGGCTGCCCGATGAGCAGCACGCCGCGCGGGATGCGACCGCCCAGGCGGGTAAACCGCTTGGGGTTGCGCAGGAACTCGATGATCTCGCTGACCTCTTCCTCCGCTTCGTCGATGCCCGCGACATCCTTGAAGGTGACGCCGGTCATCTCCTTGGTCAGGGTCCGGTGCCGGCTTTTGCCGAAGTTGCCGAGCATGCCCGCGCCGCCCCCGGCGCCGCGCACCGCGCGCCCGATCAGGAACCACACGAGCAGCGCCAGCAGGATGAACGGTCCGAATAGGAAGAGCAGCTGCATCCAGGGCCCGTCCGCTTTCGCGATGTACTTGCCCCCGGTGATCTCGCCCAGCTCGGTCGCGATGACCTCGCCGTTCGTCGCGTTGAGCGCGACGCGGATGGTCTTGATCTCGCTGTCCACGCCCGTCTGCTGCAGGCGTGCCGTCACGCTCGTCGAGGTGAGCACGGGCTCGCCCACGATCTCGCCGCTCTCGTAGTGCGTCTTGAATTCCGCCCAGGTGACCTGCGTGCCCTGCCCCACCTGGCTGAAGAAGGTGATCAGCATCACCCCGAGCAGGATCAGGACCACGAACCCGAACATCCCGCGCCCGGGTCCGCCCGCCTGCGCGGGCTGGTTCGGACCGCCCCCGCCGCTCCCCGGGGCCTTCCCCCCGCCCTTCCCGGGAGGGGTGCCCTTCGGGTCACCGCCGCCGCTGGAGTCCGCGAAGTCCATTTCCGCGATGCCGGGCCCCGCGTTCTGCGACGCCGGGGCCTGGGGCGAACGGGTGTCCGCACGCGAACCACCGCGCATTCCGAGTGTGTTCATCAGCAATCGACGCAAAGAAAAGGCTCCTTCCAGCCCGCGGCGCGGCCCCAGGGGCTGTACGACGCGGGTCGGCGGGTGGATCGGCTCCCCCGTGCGAACGCTAGGCAATCCCGCGGGACGGGTCCGTGCGCCCGCATCGGTATCGGCTCACCCCCTCATGGGGGTTCCCCTTCTCTTCGGAACAACCGAGCCCTCGGATGTATTCGGAACCGAACAGGTCCATTGCACCGCGGATCCACACGCGGAACGCGGCCCGGTCGCCCGCGCACCCGGGGTGAACCGCACGATCAGAACTCGCCGCGCATCTCGCCCACGATCGCGCGCGCGAGCTCCTCGATCGCCTCGCGCTCCCCGATCTCGATCCGCTCGCCCGGCTCGCCCGCGATCCCGCGAGCGGGGATGAAGGTCGTCGTCGCGCTGAAGTCCTGCCGCTCGAGGCGGACCGCGCCGTCCCGGTTATCGCGCCAGGTGAAGTTCACCCGGAGCGTCAATGCCTGCTCCTGCACGAGCCCCGTCCCGGGTGTCCGCGTGAGCGTCTGCAGGCGGTAATCGCCGATGGAGCCCGACAACACGGTGTCCGCGGACCCCCGGCTCACGACGCGCCAGGGCGTCCGCGCCATGATCTCCTTGGTGATCGCGTCGGTGAGCGCCTGCTCGATGCCGGGGGTGAAGGTCCCGTTCTCGAAGATGGGGACCGCGACGGTGCGCACGCCCGCGTCGTAGGTCGACCCCAGCACATACCCCTTGTGCGGGTCCGAGGCGCAGCCCGTCAGCACAGAGGCGCACGAAAGCACCGCGCCGAGCGTGACGGCCGTCCACACGAGTCCGGCGCGTCCCCGCGTCACGGTGTCGCCTCCAACTCGGGGACGCCCGCGTCCTGTTCTCCGGATGCGTCGATCCACCCGCGGTCCTCCATCGCCCGCAGCGCCGACTGGGCGGCGCTCGTCGCGGGGTGCTGCTTGAGCAGGCGACGCATCACGAGCCGCGCGGAGGGCTCGTCGTTCCGATCGAGATACCAGTTCGCGGTCGAGAGCATCTGCTGCGCCCGGCTCTCGTCGATGCGGGAGCCCAGCCCCTCCGCGATCCCGCTCCGCAGCGCGTCGGCGGGGTAGCGGCGCACGAACCGGTCCAGCAGCAGCTCCGCCTCGATGAGCCCCGACGCGTCGTACTCAGGGCCCTTGAACTGCGCGACATTCGCGTAGATCTGGCCCAGCAACGCCTCCTTCGCGTACTCGCTGTCCGGATAGTTGCGCTGGAAGATGTCGAACATCTCCTTCGCGAGCGCCAGGTCGCGCGTCTTGTAGTAATGCTCCGCGAGGCGGATCGCCGCCTCTTCGCTGACCCGGCTGCCGGGCAGGCGCTCCTGCACACGGATCATCAGTTCCTCGCCCAGGCGACGCGCGGGCTCGATGCGGAACAGCCCCCACAGCTTGCGCTTCATCCCGTCGAGGTAACGCTGGGCGATGTCCATCTCCCGGAGGACCGCGGTCTCGTACTCCTCGGACGCGGGGAACTCGCGGATGACCATCTCGTAGTCGTACAGCGACTGGTACTCCTCGCGCTGCATGACCTTCGCGTCCCCCCGGAGCAGGTAGGCACGCGGGAGCCAGGCGTTCTCCTCCGACTCGTTCCGCTCGATCCACGGGTCGAGCAGCTGGCGGGCCTCGCCCGGCTCGTCCTCCGCGATCAGGCGGGCGGCTTCCGCCATCACCCATTCGTCCGTCCCCCGCTCGGGGGTCGAGGCGGGGGTGAATTCACCCGATTCGTCGAGGATGAACTCCTGCGCGCGCACACCGGCGAGGCACGAGGCGAGCACGAGCAGGGCGATCCAGGGGCGCACGGGGGCGGTCGTCATGCCGACAGGATACCGGCCCCCGGCGGGGCTGTCCCGCGGAGGCCGGGAACACGAACGGACGGGCCCATTCACGGACAGCCCGCGATAAAGGACTCGACGAAGATGCCCACATCCGCGAGATCCCAGATCCCGTCCGCGTTCAGGTCCGCGAGCGGTCGCATCTCCACGAACGCGAGCACGAACGCGTTGATGTCCGCGAGATCGAGCACCCCGAACGGATCGGCGTGATCCGCCGGGCAATCGTCGAGCGCGGACCGGGCCCCGCCGCCCCCGCCCAGTTCCGCGCGGATCTCCCAGGGAATGGCCGGGTCGAGCCCCAAGTCGTAATCCAGCGTGATCGGGGGCATGGGGATCTCGAACGGGATCGCGAGCCCGGCGGGCGGTGCCATCCCCGCGTAGATCCCCGAGCCCGACGCGTTCTGCACGGTGCCACCCGTGACCTCGATGCGCAGGTGCCCAGCCTGCGCGGGGTCGATGACCGCGGGGTCGATCACGACATCGAGCGTGAACTCAGGGATATCGACGAAGAGTCGGCCCGCGTCGACATCGACCACGCCTTCCCCTCCGGTGGTCATGTCGATCGCGACCACATCCCAGGAGAACTGATCGCCGTTGATGGGATTGGTTGCGACAAACCGCACCGGGTCCTGGACGATCGAATCGCCCGCGCCGCCCCCGACGGAATCGACATGGGCACCGAAGGTCCAGTTGACGGTCCCGTTCTGGAGGGTCTCCCCGCTGTCGATCGTGACACCCGCGCTGCTGTAGGCATAGGCCCACGCAGCGCCGCGGCCCGTGACCCGCGCGTCCGCGACGCCGTGCGATTCGATGCGCCCCGAGATGTTCAGCGGCGCCCGGTTCAGCCACGGATCGATCCGGATCTGGTTGCAGGCCTGCGCGACGGATCCCTGCGGCAGCGTGAGGAACAGGCAGACGGGTGTGCCGGGGATACCCGCGTTGGTGATGGCGGCTGTCTGGTAGATCACGGGCGTGGGCCCGAAGCCGGGCAGGCCCGTGTTGAAGGTGTTGTGGTTCGCGCCGGGGAACTCCGTGCCGTACGGATCGAACCCCTGGTGCTGCGTGCCGGCGACATGGTCCTCGTCCCGCTGGTTCTGACCGACGAGCCAGACATGTCGGAAATCCGCGACGGTGACGCGCGCCACATCCGCCCGCGGCGCCGAGAGGCCCACGGGGTGCCAGACATGGTAACTGGAGACTTGCTGTTGCCCGAGCGCGGCCCCCGCGAGCAGGGACAGAGCGATCGCGCCGCATGTGCTGCGTGTGGTCTGCATGGTGCTGTCCTTCCCTTCCCGCCCGCGATGTGTCGGTCGCCGCGGGAGAATCTCCCGGCCCGCGCCGACACCGATCGGGCGCGCCGATCAGATTCGAAGCGAAGGAACGCGGTGCCCGCTCACGGGAGGCCGTCTCGCGCGGGCGCGAACACGCTCAGCCCGCGCAGCCGCCCTGGAAGATCGAGACGAATAGGTTCACATCCGCGAGGTCCCAGATGCCGTCGCCGTTGAGATCCGAATCCGCGGTCTGGGCGGGGAACCCGCTGACGAAGGCGCTGATGTCCGCGAGATCGAGGATGCCGTTGGCATCGAGGTCCGCGGGGCAGGAGCGTCTCTGGAACTCGAACGCGCCGATGTCGACGACGGGCGCGGCGCCGGCGCCGGTGTCCGGGGTGTCGATGTCATCGACGCGCCGGGCATTACCCGCGAGATCGATCGGCAGGGTCTCCGCGGTGACCCCGTCCCCGTCGAGGTCGAAGTCATCGGGCGGCAGGAGGTTGTTGCTCCCGGCATCGATCGCGGGGCTGAACCGCGCGAGGCGGTAGTTATCGTCCTCGGTGCCCGGCAGATCGTCGTTCCCGTCGGGGTCGCGGAAGAGCGGGTCGTCGCCCGCGTTGCCCACGCCGCCCAGCGAACCGTCCCAGCCCTCGACGAGATTGCGCCGGATCGAGAGCATGGGCGGGAAGTCGGTGCTCACCAAGACCTGCGCATCCTGATCGACCACGCCGGCGCTGCTGTTGCCCCAGATCGCGTTGTTGTGCACCGCGACCGGGACGCCCTGCGCAACGGTCGGCACGAACCCGCTCCCGTCGAAGCCGCTGCCGTCCTCGAACAGGGCGTGATTGTGCGCGATCGTCGAGTTCACGACCGAGATCGCGCCGCGCCCGCCCGGGCTGTACCCCTGGAACAGGCCCGCCGCGCGCAACGCGGTGTTGCCCGCGATCAGGCAGTTCTCGACGCGGAACGCGTCATCGGGCCAAGCGCTCAGCAGCGAGATCCCCCCGCCGATCGAGGGCCCCGAGTCGTTGCCCAGCACGCGGCAGTTCACGACCCGCGCCTTTTCGGCCCGATCGATGCCGAGCCCACCGCCTCCGCCGATCTGCAGCGGGGTCGGGAAGTCCGCCGCGCACGAGTTGCCGACAAAGTCGCACCCGATCACGAGCGCATCGAGAACACTCAGGCGGGCGCCGCCTCCCGTCGAGAACGCCGAGCCGCCCCCGACGGTGTTGCCCGTGAAGTCGCAGTCGACGAGCGTCGCGGATTGCGCCCAGAGGAAATCCGGCCCCGCGACATAGAGCCCGCCCCCCGAACCGCCCGGCTCGCCCACATTCTCGGTGAACGCACACCCCCGGATTTCCGCGCTATTGCTGGCCACAAAGGCGCCCACGCCCGCCACGCTGCCGCCCCCGCTGCTCGCGGCCACGGCCCGGTTCTCTCTGAACACGCAGTCGTCAACGATCGTTGTCGCCGCGCGCGACGCCAGGCCCGCGCCGCCGGTGAGCGACGCGAGCCCGTTCGCGGGGTCGATCTCGGTGTTCTCGACGAGGTTTGCCTCGAAGACACATCCGCGGAAGACCGCCGCGTCGACCGTTTCGCCGATCTGCACACCGCCGCCGTGCGCCGTGAAGCGTTGCGTAATCGGCGGCTCGACCGCCTCGGTCCGGCGGTTCTCGCGGAACAGGCTGTTCTCCACCGTCGCCCCGCTCGCCGCGACGACTTCGATCGCGGCCCACCCGTCGCACCCACGCACGACGAATCCATCGAGCCGGAACGCACCACCCGGCGCGTCGACCGTCAGCACGCGCTCGGCGTTGTCCGACCGGTTCACGAACTCCGGACCGTCGTCTTCGTTCGTATCGGCATCCAGGATCGTCGGCGTACCGGTCGGATCGCGGTCCTCGAGACTCGTTGCCCCGGGGGTGAACCCGCCGTAGACCGATGCCCCGGCATTGAGCGTCCACCCGCCG
>DLBY01000178.1:16487-16929 GCA_002480345.1 Phycisphaerales bacterium UBA7812
TGAGCGTCCACCCGCCGATCGGCGGCACATAGCGACCCGAAGCGACCCAGACCTCGTCGCCGTCGGTCGCGGCGCCGAGCGCGGCGTCGAGCGAGCGGTACGCCGTGAACCAGGACATGCCGGTCGGGGCGCCGATCGCGCCGGGATCGACATAGATCACATCCGCGCGGGACGGGGCGATCGCGAGAACCAGCACGCCCAGCGTGCCGGCCCAAATGGACTGTCTGCTCATGGTCTTCTCCTCGGTGCGAAGCGAGAACCCGTCCGATCGCTCACGGACAACCGCCCGTGAACGAGGTCACGAAGATGTTGACATCCGCGAGGTCCCAGACGCCGTTCCCGTCGAGGTCCCCGTCGGCGGTCTGCGCGATGAACCCGTCGACGAACGCGTTGATGTCGTTGAGATCGAGCACGCCCTCGGGGGGCGCGAGGTCCGCGGGGC
>DLBY01000178.1:17229-19727 GCA_002480345.1 Phycisphaerales bacterium UBA7812
CGGGGGGCGCGAGGTCCGCGGGGCAGGGGTCGTCGATGTCGAACAGCACGAGCGCCTGCCCGGTGCTGCCGCTGAAATACATGGGCAGCAGGAGTTGCCCCTCGTTGTTGAAGATCGAGGGCCCGCCCGAGCCCGGGCAGCCCGCGGCGAAGTCGTAGCCCCAGGGCACGAGCGCGCCGGGCACGCCGACGAACCCATCGTCGGTCACGAACACCTCCGTCGAGCGGGCGAGCTTGACAAGCTCGCCGTTCGGGCGCGACGCGAAGAAGGTCGCTCGATCGTTCACGGTCGCGACGAACGCGATCTGGTCACGGTCGTTGAAGAAGAACTTGGTGCCCAGGATGTGCGGCGTGGTGTAGCCGCCCGGGAGCGGGTCGCCCTCGCGAAGGATCATCTCGATGCCGCTCGGGTCGCCCATGAACAGCGCCGAATCGGTGGCGAACGGCGCGCCCGCGATCGAGGCGGTGAAGAGCACCCGCGCGTTGCCGTTCATGTCGTGTGTGCCGAACCGGATGCCAGAGATCGTCAGCCCCGGATGCCCCGGGATCGGGTCGCCGTCCTTCGCGAGCGCGAACGCCTGGCCCCCGCCCTTCGAGATGATCACCGCGTCGGTCCCGCCGCCGGTGGTCCGCCCCTTGAAGCACACCGCGCCGGCGCTGTTCATCCGCAGCGAGTCCGCGTCGAGCGAACTGAAGACCGCGCCCGGGACACCGGGGACGGGATCCCCCGTCTGCGCCAGCACGCCGACATTGTCGGGCGGGCCCTCGTAGAGCACGACCCGGTTGCCCTGCGTGATGCCGTTGCCCAGCGGGAGCGTCGCCTGGAACGCGATGCGCCCCTGTTCGTTCATCCGCAGCGAATTGTCGTCGATGTTCTGGATGTTCACACCGACCGGCTGCCCCGGCGCCGGCAGATTGGTCTGCAGCGCCGCGATCATGCCGCCGCTCGGGCTGCCGAACCAGATCACGCGCTCGACCGACGGGCCGCTGATCCGACCGATCACCGCGGCCCGTGCCCCGCTCGCGAACACGCCCCGGTTCAGCGCAAGGATCGAGTACGCGGGGTCGAACCCGGGCGGGTCGGCGGAATTCCAGAGCAATGGGCTCGGCGTTGGGACCGAGCCCGCAAAGACGCCGGTCAGCACAGTCGTGCTCACGCCGGTCTCCCAGATCGTCGGGTTGAAGCCGATCTCCCCGGTCGATGTGACGACGAGGTTGTTGAAGCCCGTCAGGTTGGCCGAACCGGGCAGCCAGATAAACCCGGGCAGTGTCGAGACCGGGTCACGCTCGCGCGCGATCAGCCGGAATTTGTCGAGCGCCCCCCCGACCAGAATGTGGTCGTTCCCGCTCGAAATGCCGGGCCCGGCGATCGACGCCGCGAAGAGCACCTGCCCGGCGTTGTTGATCGATCCTCCGGACGCGCCCGCCATGGTGTAGCCCGGGAGATCGGGGGCCGGATCGCCCGGCCGGTGAACCGTGGTGATGCGGATCCCGTCGGACGCGCTCGCGGCCGCCGCGGCGAGCGCCGGGGCGCTCGCCGCGGCGCACAGCATCACCATGACCCGGTCGAGGCCTCGGTCCCGGTTTCTCATAGCGATCTCCTTTCCCGCGCGACGATTGCCCGCACGCCGAACCCTACCAGAACACCCCCGGATTCCCAAGCCCGGCATCCGGCCGACCGCCCGAGAGCGCGCGAATCCGAGCCCGGGACGGGGATATCGGGCGTGCAGGGCCTCGCGGCGCGTGCCCCGCGCACCCCGCGGCGCTAGGCTCTCTGGACCCTTTTTGGAGGATCCACCGCATGGCAGCCGACCCGTTCAACGCCCGATCAACGCTCACCGTCAACGGCACCGACTACACCTACTTCAATGTGCGGGCGTTGCAAGACAAGGGCCTGGGCAACATCGACAGGATGCCCTACTCGATCCGCGTGCTGCTCGAGGCCCAGCTCCGCAACCTCGACGGCTTCGTCGTCACCAACGACGATGTCTCGGGCCTCGCCGGCTACGACCCCAAGAAGGTCAACAGCGTCGAGATGCCCTTCATGCCCGGGCGCGTCGTCCTCCAGGACTTCACGGGCGTGCCCTGTGTGGTCGACCTCGCCGCGATGCGCGACGCGATGAAGGCGCTCGGGGGCGACGCGAAGCACATCAACCCCGCCGTCCAGTGCGACCTGGTCATCGACCACTCCGTGCAGGTCGACGACTTCGCGACCCGCGTCGCGCTGACCATCAACGCCGAGAAGGAGTTCGAGCGCAACAACGAGCGCTACACCTTCCTGAAGTGGGGCCAGGAGAGCCTCGACAACTTCCGGACCGTGCCCCCCGCGACCGGCATCGTCCACCAGGTGAACCTCGAGTACCTCGCGCGGGGCTGCCTCGTGCAGGACCGCGAGGGCGAGAAGGTCGTCTACCCCGACTCGCTCGTCGGCACCGACAGCCACACCACGATGATCAACGGCGTGGGCGTGCTCGGCTGGGGCGTGGGCGGCATCGAGGC
>DLBY01000178.1:20025-21593 GCA_002480345.1 Phycisphaerales bacterium UBA7812
CTGGGGCGTGGGCGGCATCGAGGCCGAGGCCGTCATGCTGGGCCAGCCTGTTTACATGCTCACCCCCGAGGTCGTGGGCTTCAAGCTCACCGGCAAGCTGCCCGAGGGCGCGACCGCGACCGACCTCGTGCTCACCGTCACCCAGATGCTCCGCGCGCACGGCGTCGTCGAGAAGTTCGTCGAGTTCTATGGGCCCGGCATGGCCGAGCTGTCCGTGCCCGACCGCGCCACCATCGCCAACATGGCGCCCGAGTACGGCGCGACCTGCGGCTTCTTTCCCATCGACGACAAGACCATCGAGTACTTCCGCTTCACCGCCAAGACCGACGAAGAAGTCGCGCTGACGGAAGCCTGGGCCAAGGCGAGCGGGTTCTACTGGACCCCCGACGCCCCCGAGCCCGAGTTCGCCGCGACCCTCGAGCTCGACCTCTCCACCGTCAAGCCCTGCGTCGCGGGGCCCAAGCGCCCGCAGGACCGCATCGCGCTCGACTCGTTCAAGCCCACCTGGCACAAGCTCATGACCGACACCTTCGGCAAGCCCGTGCCCCAGGAAGGCGTCAACCTCAACCGCTGGTCGGGCGAGGGCGGCGAGACCGACGCCGCCGCGATCAACCCAGAGCCCGCCAAGAACGGCGAGGAACAGACCATCGTCGAGATCGAGCTCACCGAGGCCTGCCACCCGCCCAAGGTGGGCATGAAGGCCCCCCTCACGCACGGCTCGATCGTCATCGCCGCGATCACCTCGTGCACCAACACCTCCAACCCCGATGTGCTCATCGCCGCGGGGCTCGTCGCCCGCAAGGCGAACGAACTGGGCCTGACCCGCAAGCCCTGGGTCAAGACCTCCCTCGCCCCGGGCAGCAAGGTCGTGACCGAGTACCTCAACAAGTCGAACCTCACCGCCGACCTCGACGCGCTGGGGTTCCACACCGTCGGGTACGGCTGCACGACCTGCATCGGCAACTCGGGACCCTTGCCCCCCGAGATCGAGAAGGGCATCAAGGAGGGCGACCTCGTCGCCGCGTCGATTCTCTCCGGTAACCGCAACTTCGAGGGCCGGGTGCACCCCGCCGTGAAGGCGAACTTCCTCGCCAGCCCGCCCCTCGTCGTCGCGTACGCGCTGTCGGGACGCATCGACATCGACCCGTTCAACGAGCCGCTGACGGTGACGAAGGACGGCAAGGAAGTCTTCCTCAAGGACATCTGGCCCACCAAGGCCGAGATCGACGCGCTCAAGGCCGAGTGCGTCACCACCGAGCAGTTCGCCACCAAGTACGCGAAGGTCTACGACGAGAACGAGACCTGGAACAATGTCCCCGTCTCCGAGTCCGAGCTCTACCCCTGGGACGACGCGTCCACCTACATCCAGAACCCGCCCTTCTTCGAGGGCATGACCGAGGACGCCCCGGGGTTCAGCCCCATCAAGTCCGCCCGCGTCCTCTGCCTGCTGGGCGACAGCGTCACCACCGACCACATCTCCCCCGCGGGCCGCATCGAGCCCGAGACCCCCGCGGGGCAGTACCTCATCAACGCGGGCGTCGCGCAGAAGGACTTCAACTCCTACGGCT
>DLBY01000178.1:21915-22172 GCA_002480345.1 Phycisphaerales bacterium UBA7812
CGCGCCGCGGCAACGACCGCGTCATGACCCGAGGCACCTTCGCGAATGTCCGCGTCAAGAACTTCATCGCCAAGGACGGTGAAAAGCAGCCCGAGGGCGGCTGGACCCGCAACTTCACCAAGGGCGCGACGCTCAGCGAAGCCCCCGTCGAGTACATCTACGACGCCGCGATGGATTACAAGAAGGCGGGCACCCCGCTCGTCGTCGTCGCGGGCAAGGACTACGGCATGGGCTCGAGCCGCGACTGGGCCGCCAAG
>DLBY01000178.1:22529-30544 GCA_002480345.1 Phycisphaerales bacterium UBA7812
CGAGCGGATCCACCGCTCCAACCTCGTGTTCATGGGCGTGCTGCCGTTCGTTTTCAAGGAAGGCCAGAACGCCGCGTCGCTCGGCATCAAGGGCGACGAGTCGTTCGACATCGAACTGCCCGCGGATGTCGAACCGAGGCAGGACATCACCATCAAGGCGATCCGCCCCGATGGCTCGTCGTTCGAGTTCCAGGCGATGCTCCGCATCGACACCGCGGTCGAGCTCGAGTACAGCCGCAACGGCGGCATCCTGCAGACCGTCATCCGCAAGAAGCTCAACGAGGCGAAGCAGCCGGCGTGATGCGTTCACCGCTGATCGGCACGGATCCGTAGAACGCACCGATTTCCGCACGGGGCCCCGAGGCCCCGTGTTTTTTTTGTCTTGTCGCTACCATTCTGCCATGCCTCAAGCCGGATTCGTTCACTACCTCCCCATCGCCACCACGCTCGTCTCGATCGCCTTCCTCATCGCGATCAGCCTCCGCGCGATCCCCCGCAAGTGGCCGCCCCACCTGCTCTGGTGGGCGATCGGCATCACCACCTACGGCCTGGGCACCGCCCTCGAATCCTCCGTCACCCTCTTCGGCAACAGCCCCGAGCTCACCCGCTGGTGGTACTGGGCGGGCGCGATCCTGGGCGGCTACCCCCTCGCGACCGGCACCGTCTACCTGCTGATGAAGCGCCGCCTCGCGCACCTCTGCACCGCGATCAGCCTCGCGGTCGTCGTTTTCGCCTCCGTCGCGGTCTTCCTCACCCCGCTCAACACCGATGCGCTCGAACCCCACCGCCCGTCCGGAGCCGTGATCGGCTGGCAGTGGGTCCGCCTGCTCACGCCCTTCATCAACGGGTACGCCGCCCTCTTCCTGGTCGGCGGCGCGTTCTACTCCGCCTTCTTCTTCGCCTTCAAGCACAACAAGGGCCGACGCGCCCTGGGCACCACGCTCATCGCGATCGGCGGCATCCTCCCGGGCATCGGGGGCGGCATGGCCAAGGCCGGCATCGTCGAGGCGCTCTACATCGGTGAACTCGTCGGGCTCATCCTGATCTGGCTCGGCTACCACTTCTGCATCACCGACAAGCGCCCACCCGTCCCGGCGTCGGACAACACCGCGGACAACAACCCCGCCGAGCCCGCGCCCGCATGAGCGGCACGCCCGCCATCGCGCGCGTCCCCGCCGCCGAAACGCGCGCACTCCGGCGGGCGATCCTCCGTCCGAATCAAACCCCCGAGGCCTGCATCTACCCGGGCGACAACGACCCCGCGTCGTTCCACCTCGGGATCCGCGACCCCGACTCGCCCGGCGACGACCTTATCGCCGTCGCGTCGTTCTACCGCGAGCCCGTCCCGGGCGATGCCAACAACCCGGCGCATGCCGGCACACCGGATCTCCGCATCCGGGGCATGGCCGTCCTCCCCGAGCACCGGGGCAGGGGCCTCGGACGCACCCTCGCCGAAGCCGGGCTCGCCATCGCCCGGGAACAGACCCCACCACCCGCCCTCGCCTGGTGCAACGCCCGCACCTCCGCGTGCGCGTACTACGAGAAACTCGGCTTCACCCCCCGCGGCGGCGAGTTCGAGATCGAGGGCATCGGGCCCCACTTCGTGATGGTCCGCGCCGTCCTGCTCGATACGGCGGAATGACCCACCAACTCGTCTCTCCCTCTTGACTCGCCCCGAAACCCGGCAAGACTTCTCCGATGTCCAACGCGTCCCGCCATCACCACCATCATCACCACCCGCTCGCGGGTCGGCTGTGATCGTGGTCTGACGGGACGATCCCCGAAAAACCACCGACGCCGGCCCGCACTGGGCCGGCGTTTTTCGTTCGGGGACTCGCCCCCGATCGCCGGCCCGGGACGAACCCACCCCCGATTCTCCCGACCGATCGACCCGAGGCCCCAGCCATGACCAGCACACCGCCCGACAGCACCTCCGCCGCAACGACCGAGAACACCGCCCCGATCCGGTTCGCGATCCCCAAGGGACGCATGGCAGAAGGCGTGCACGCGCTCCTCAAGGACGCCGGCATCCGCATCCGCGCCGGCGCCCGCGATTACCGCCCCACCATCAACCTCGCGGGCTACACCGTCAAGATCCTCAAGCCCCGCGCCGTCATCGAGATGCTCGACCTGGGCACCCGCGACCTGGGCTTCGCGGGCGCGGACTGGGTCGCCGAGGACAGCCGCGACATCGTCGAACTCCTCGACACCCGCCTCGACCCCGTCCGCCTCGTCGCCGCCGCGCCGGAGTCGATCCTCGTGGACGGCCCGAACGGCCGCCTGCTCCCCGACCGCCCCCTCCGCGTTGCCAGCGAGTACGCGAACCTGACCAAGCGCTGGATGAACGCTAACGACATCAAGGGCGAGTTCGTGCTCTCCTACGGCGCGACCGAGGTCCTCCCCCCCGACGACGCGGACTGCATCGTGGACAACACCGCGACGGGCGCGACCCTCGCCGCCAACGGGCTCCGCATCCTCGACGATCTCGCGTCCTCCTCCACCCGCCTCTACGCCTCCAAGCAGGCGATGGCCGACGACGCGAAGCGCGCGCGCATCGAGGAGTTCGTGATGCTCGTGCAGAGCGTCCTCGAGGCCCGCTCGCGCGTCACGCTCGAGGTCAATATCGCCGCCGACCGCCTCCCGTCGCTGCTCGAGACCCTCCCCTGCATGCGCGAGCCCACCGTCGCGAGCACCTACGCGGGCTCCGACACCACCACCCCCACCGGGTTCGCGGTCAAGGTCGCCGTCCCCCGCGCCGACCTCCCGACCCTGATCCCGCAGATCAAGGCGAAGGGCGGCACCGACATCATCGTCACCAACCCCGAGCAGATCGTGCCGTGAGCGCCGCCATGACCAGCACCGAGCGCACGAATCCGGTCCCCCCCTCCTCCCGGCTCGCGGGCCTGTCGCCCTACGCCCACCCGCCGAAGACCCACGAGATCGACCTCTGGCTGGACCTCAACGAAGGCCCCGGTCCCTCCCCAGCCGTCCTCGACGCGATCGCGAGCGTCAGCGCCGACACCATCCGCCGCTACCCCGACGCGTCATCCCTCGAATCCGAACTCGCCGCACGACTCGGCACCGATCACACGCGCATCCTCGTCACCAACGGGGGCGACGACGCGATCGACCGCGCCTGCCGCGCCGCGCTCGAACCGGGGCGCTCCGCGCTGCTCCACACGCCCACATTCGAGATGATCCCCCGCGGCGTGCGCCTCAACGGCGCCGATCTGATCGAGATCCCCTGGCGTGAAGGCGGCTTCCCCAAGCAGGCCTTCCTCGACGCGATCGCCGAGCACGCGCCCTCGATGATCGCGCTGGTCACGCCCAACAACCCGACCGGGGGTGTGATCCCGCTCCGGAAGATCCTCGCGATCGCCGACGCCGCACCCTCCTCCCTCGTCCTCGTCGATCTCGCCTACATCGAGTTCGCCGACGATGACCCGACGCCGACCCTGCTCGAACGCGACAACATCATGATGGTCCGGACTTTCTCCAAAGCGCGCGGCCTCGCGGGCCTGCGCGTGGGGTACGCCGTCGCGTCCGAGCCCGTCATCCGCATGCTCCGCACCACGGGCGGGCCATACCCCGTCTCCCCTGTTTCGCTCGCCGCCGCGTCCGCCGCGCTCGACGACGACGACCGCCTCGACTCGACGGTCACCCGCGTGCGCACGGAGCGGGCCGAGCTCGCAAGCCTGCTCACCCAACTCGGCGCGCAGCCCCTGCCCACCCAGGCGAACTTCGTCACCGCCGACTTCTCCGCCGTCCCCGCTTTGTGCGCCGCGGCCGTCCCGGCCGTGCCCCCCGCCGAGGTCGTCCGCGCCGCCCTCGCGCAGCGCGGCATCGCCGTCCGGGGTTGGCCGACCCGCCCCGATCTCGCGGGCCTGCTCCGCATCACCCTGCCCGCGAACGAGACGGACTTCGCCCGCCTCGCCGCCGCCCTCACCGAGATCCTGTCGCCGCAGGAGACCCCGTCATGACCAACGCCCCCCGCCCCGCCCCCCGGACCGCGACCGTCGCCCGCAAGACCAGCGAGACCGACATCCGCGTCGCCCTTACCCTCGACGGCTCCGGCACCGCGAAGGTCTCCACCGGGCTCGGGTTTCTCGATCACATGCTGACCGCCCTCGCGAAGCACAGCCGGGTCGATCTTGAGCTCTCCTGCACCGGGGACCTGCACATCGACGACCACCACACCGCCGAGGACTGTGCGCTCGCACTCGGGCAGGCCCTCGACGACGCGCTGGGCGACCGCGCCGGCATCGCCCGCTTCGCGCACGCCTACGCGCCGCTCGACGAGGCGCTCGCGCGCGTCGTGATCGACCTTTCGGGTCGCCCCTTCTCCTCGGTCACGATCCCGTTCGTGCGCGAGATGCTGGGCGACATCGCCACGGAGAACATCACCCACTTCTTCCAGTCATTCGCGACGACCGCCCGCCTGACGCTGCATGTCGACCTGATCCGGGGCGAGAACGACCACCACAAGGCGGAGGCCTGCTTCAAGGCCCTCGCGCTCGCCCTCCGCAACGCGATCGCCCCCGACCCCACCGCGGGCATGCCCAGCACGAAGGGGACCCTGTCATGACGGACAGCGACGCCCCCACCGTCACCATCGTCAACACCGGGATCGCGAACACCGCGTCGGTCGCCGCGGCGTTCACGCGCCTGGGCGCCACCGTCGAACTCACCGACGACCCTGGGCGTGCGCGCGCCGCGAGCCACCTGGTGCTGCCGGGGGTCGGCGCGTTCGGCCCGGGCGCCGACATGCTCCGCGGGCGAGGGCTCGACGCGGTGATCCGCGAGCGGCTCGCCGCCGACCGCCCGACCCTGTGCGTCTGCCTGGGCCTCCAACTCCTGTGCGCCACGAGCGACGAGACCCCCGGCGCGACGGGCCTGGGCATCATCGACGCCCATGTCGGCGCATTCCCCGACACCGTCCGCACCCCACAGTTCGGCTGGAACCTGGCGACGCCCGAGGACGAGCCCCGATTCCTCACGCCGGGCTACGCCTACTTCGCAAATTCCTACCGCCTGACCGCGATCCCCGAGGGCTGGTCGGGCGCGATCGCCAACCACGCCGGCCCGTTCGTCGCGGCCCTGCAGCGGGGCAACACGCTCGCCTGCCAGTTCCACCCCGAACTGTCGGGCCCGTGGGGTCTCGGCGTGCTGGGCCGCTGGCTGACCGGTTCGAACGAGATCGCCATCGGGGACTCGATAACTGGGGCGGGTGGCATCACCAACCGCGTCATCCCCTGCCTCGATGTCCGCGACGGGCGCGTCGTGAAGGGCGTGAAGTTCCAGAACCTCCGCGACGCGGGCGACCCCGTCGAGCAGGCGACCGCCTACGAGTCGCAGAACGCCGACGAGATCGTGATCCTCGATGTCAGCGCCACGCCCGAGGGGCGTTCGACCGCGGTCGAAACGGTCGCGAGCGTGCGCGCCACCCTGTCCATCCCCCTCACGGTCGGGGGGGGCGTCAAGCAGCTCAGCGACGCGCTCGCCCTGCTCGACGCGGGGGCGGACAAGGTCGGGATCAACTCCGCCGCGGTCGAGAATCCCGAGATCATCCGGGCGCTCGCCGACCAGGTCGGCACGCAGTGCGTCGTGCTCGCGATCGACGCCGCCCGCTACGAGGACGGGCGGGAAGGCTGGGAAGTCGTCACCCGCTCGGGCACGAACCGGACGGGCCTCGACGCAATCGCGTGGGCGAGGCGCGGATTCGAACTCGGCGCCGGGGAGATCCTGCTGACCTCCTACGACCGCGACGGCACCCACGAGGGATACGACCTCGACCTGATCCGCGCCATCGCGGCGGTCGTCAATGTCCCGATCATCGCCTCGGGCGGCGCATCGAACGCGCAGCACATGAGCGCCGCAATCGATGCCGGCGCCGACGCGGTGCTCGCCGCGTCGATCTTCCACGACGGGCACACGACAGTCGGCGATATCAAGGACGACCTGGCACGCGCGGGCATCGCCGTCCGCCGAGAACTAGGTGCAAAGACAGCCGGTCTGCAGGAGAACGCGTCGTGATCATCCCCTCCATCGACATCGCGGACGGCTCGACGGTCCAGCTCGTGGGCGGCAAGGACCACGCCCTCGACGCGGGCGATCCGCGCCCGATCGCCGAGCGGTTCGGCCTTGTCGGCGAGATCGCGGTCATCGACCTCGACGCCGCCCGCGGCATCGGGAGCAACAAAGAACTCATCAAAGACCTGCTCTCGATCGCGCCCTGCCGGGTGGGCGGGGGCATCCGCGATGTCGAGACCGCGATCGAGTGGCTCGACGCGGGCGCACGGAAAGTGATCCTCGGCACCGCCGCGACACCCGAGATCCTCCGCGAACTGCCGCGCGACCGTGTCATCGCGGCCCTCGACGCGGAGCACGACGACATCGTCGTCGAGGGCTGGACAAAGGCGACGGGCCTGAAGATCGAAGACCGGATCGACGAACTCCGCGACCTTGTGGGCGGGTTCCTAGTCACCTTTGTCGAACTCGAGGGACGCATGGGCGGGCTGCCCGAGGAGCGGGTGCGTGCGCTCGCGGCGCGGGCAGGCGATGCCCGGATGACCGTGGCGGGGGGCGTGCGCACACCCGACGACATCGCGATGGCGGACGCCGCGGGCGCCGATTCCCAGGTCGGCATGGCGCTCTACACCGGCGCCTTCTCGCTCGCGGAGGGGTTCAGCGCGCCGCTGAAGTCCGACCGCCCCGACGGGCTGTACCCGACGGTCGTGACCGACGAGCGCGGGGTCTCGCTCGGGCTCGTGTATTCCAGCGACGAGTCGATCGCGGAGGCGCTGCGCACGAAGCGGGGCGTCTACCACTCCCGCTCGCGGGGCGGGCTGTGGGTCAAGGGCGAAACCTCGGGCGACACGCAGGAACTGCTCTCGATCGCACCCGATTGCGACCGAGACGCGCTGCGGTTCACGGTCCGCCAGGCGGGGGGCGGGTTCTGCCACACCGGGACGCACACCTGCTTCGGGAACCAGACCGGGCTGGCGGCGCTGGAGCGCACGATCGCGTCCAGGCTCGCCGACGCACCGGAGGGCTCGTACACCCGCCGCCTGCTGGACGACCCGGCGCTGCTGCGCGCCAAGCTGCTCGAGGAGGCGGGCGAGCTGATCGGCGCGGACACGCCCGAGGACGCGGTGTGGGAGGCGGCGGATGTGATCTACTTCGCGCTCGTCGCGGCGATGCAGCGCGGCGCGAGCCTCGCGGAGATCGAGACGATGCTGGACGGGCGCACGCGGAAGGTCACGCGGAGACCCGGGGACGCGAAGCCGAATAAAATCTCGGGAGGATCCCGATGAGCCACCTGCTGCGACGCGTCCCGCCCTCGGAGATCACCCGCCTGCTGCGCCCGCCTGTGGACGACGCGACGCTCGCGTCCGCGTCGGCGATCATCGCGGATGTGCGCACGCGCGGGGAAGCGGGGATCCGGTCATACGCCGAGAAGTTCGGCGAGCGCGAGCCGGGCTCGCCGCTGGTCCTGGGCCACATCGAGATGGCGGCGGCGCTGACCCGTATCGGGCACGACGACCGCGCCACCCTGAAGCGGGCGGCGCGTCGGATCGAGGCGTTCGCGCGCGCGCAGCGCGACTCGGTCCGCGAGCTTTCGGTGCCGATCCCGGGCGGGCACGCGGGGCACACGGTCGAGCCCGTGCGCGCCGCGGGGTGCTACGCGCCGGGGGGGCGCTACCCGCTCCCCTCGTCGGTGCTGATGACCGCCATCACCGCGAAGGCCGCGGGGTGCGAGCGCGTCGTCGTCGCGAGCCCCGGGGCGCCGGACATCATGCTCGCGGCGGCGTCGATCGCGGGCGCCGACGCGTTCCTCGCGGTGGGCGGGGCGCACGTGGTCGCGGCGCTGGCGTTCGGTTTCGGGGAGGGCGCGTCGCGGTTCGGGCCCGTCGATGTGATCGCGGGGCCCGGGAACCGGTTCGTCACCGCGGCGAAGCAGCTGGTCTCGGGCGTCGTCGGCATCGACATGCTCGCGGGCCCCAGCGAGCTGCTCG
>DLBY01000012.1:0-747 GCA_002480345.1 Phycisphaerales bacterium UBA7812
TGCCCTCCCGCGTCTTCGACGCGACGCCCCCAAGCGAGCCAGCGTTCGGAGACGGGCGCACAAACGCGTTCGCCTCTGCGCTCAGCCCCTCCATGCGCGTCTTGTCCCCGAGGATGCTCCCCCCGCTCACCCCGCTGGAGGGATCAACCGCCAGCACCGCGACCCGCCGCCCCCGCGTCGTCAGCAACAACCCGAGACGCTCGATCAGCGTGCTCTTCCCCGTTCCGGGCGCCCCCGTGATCCCAATCCGGTCCGCCCCGCCGGTGTGGGGCATCAGGCGATCGAGCAACCGCTCGGCCAACTCCTCGTGCCGCGGCGCGCTCGACTCGATCAGCGTGATCGCGCGGGAGAGCGCACCGCGATCCCCGCGGAGCACCCCATCCCCGAGGGCTGACAGGTCGACCGCGTTCACACCGACACGCCCTCCCCCCGCCCGGTCTCGAGATCGATCCCGAGTTCATCCGCCAGCGTGCGCACGAGCCGCAGCGCCGCGTCCGCGATCACCGTCCCCGGACCGAAGATCGCCGCCGCCCCCGCGTGCCGGAGGTCGTCCCAGTCCTGGGGCGGGATCACCCCGCCGACCACCACGAAAATGTCGGGCCGCCCCAGCTCATCCAGCGCCCGCCTCAGCGCGGGAACAAGCGTCAGGTGCCCTGCCGCGAGCGACGACACGCCGACGATGTGAACATCGTTTTCCACCGCCTGTCGCGCCACCTCCTCGGGGGTCTGGAACAGCGGGCCGATATC
>DLBY01000012.1:1106-2337 GCA_002480345.1 Phycisphaerales bacterium UBA7812
GACCTTCTGCCCCCGGTCGTGCCCATCCTGGCCCATCTTCGCGACAAGGATCCGAGGACGCCGCCCCTCGGCACGCTCGAATCGCTGGACCGCGTCTCGGACCGCAGCGACCGACACGCTCCGCGCGCCCATCTCGCGCCCGTAAACACCGCGCACCGAGTGGGTCCGCTCGCGGTGTCTCCCGAAGACCTTCTCCATCGCCTCGCTCATTTCCCCCACCGTTGCCCGGGCCCGTGCCGCGTCCACGCAGGCCCCGAGCAGGTTGCCCTCCCCGGATTCCGCGACGCGCGTAAGCGACGCGAGGGCCGCGTCCGTCCGCGCCTGGTCGCGCTCCGCCCTGAGCGCGCGAAGGCGCTCGATCTGCGCGCGCAGCACACCCGCGTTATCGATGCGACGCACCGCGAGGTCCTCCTCGCGGTCGGGCCTGTACTTGTTGAGCCCGACGACCGTTTGCCGCCCCGAGTCGATGCGCGCCTGCGTGCGCGCCGCCGCCTCCTCGATCCGCATCTTCGGGATGCCCGCGGTGATCGCCTGAGCCATCCCCCCCAGCTCCTCGACCTCACGGATGTGCGCACGCGCCCGGTCCGCGAGATCCCGCGTCAGCCGCTCAACGAAGTACGACCCGCCCCAGGGATCCACGACGCGGCAGATGTCGGTCTCCTGCTGGAGGAACAGCTGCGTGTTCCGCGCGATCCGGGCGCTGAACTCGCTCGGGAGCGCCAGCGCCTCGTCCAGCGCGTTGGTGTGCAGGCTCTGGGTGTGCCCCTGCGTCGCGGCCATCGCCTCGATGCAGGTCCGCACAACATTGTTGAACGGGTCCTGCGCCGTCAGGCTCCACCCGCTGGTCTGGCTGTGCGTCCGAAGACACAGGCTCTTGGGATTCGTGGCGCCGAAGCCTCGGACGATCTCCGCCCACAGCAGGCGAGCGGCGCGGAGCTTGGCGACCTCCATGAAGAAGTTCATCCCGATCGCCCAGAAGAAAGAGATGCGGGGGCAGAACGCGTCGGGGTCGAGCCCGGCGCTGATCCCCGTGCGCACATACTCGATCCCGTCCGCGAGCGTGTACCCGAGCTCGAGGTCCGCGGTGGCGCCCGCCTCCTGCATGTGGTATCCGGAGATCGAGATGCTGTTGAACTTCGGCATCCTCTCGCTGGTGTAGCGGAAGATGTCCCCGATGATGCGCACACTCGGCGCGGGCGGATAGATGTAGGTGTTGCGGACCATGAACTCC
>DLBY01000012.1:2663-20913 GCA_002480345.1 Phycisphaerales bacterium UBA7812
CTTGAGGATGTCGTTCTGGATCGTGCCGGTGAGCTGCTCGGGCGCGACGCCCTGCTCCTCCGCGGCGACGATGTAGAGCGCCATCACCGGCAGCACCGCCCCGTTCATGGTCATCGAGACGCTCATCGTGTCGAGCGGGATGCCGTCGAACAGCGTGCGCATGTCGCGGATCGAATCCACCGCGACGCCCGCCATCCCGACATCGCCCGCGACGCGCGGATGATCCGAGTCGTACCCCCGGTGGGTCGCGAGGTCGAAGGCGATGCTCAGCCCCCGCTGCCCCGCCGCGAGGTTCCTGCGGTAGAACGCGTTGGACTCCTCCGCGGTCGAATACCCCGCGTACTGACGGATGGTCCACGGACGCAGCGTGTACATCGTCGCGTAGGGGCCCCGGATGAACGGGGGCAACCCCGGCATCGTGTCCAGGTCGGTGATGCCCGCGACATCCTCGGCGAAATAGGCCCGCTTGATCGGGATCCCCTCGGGGGTGTCGACATCGAAGTCCCGGGGATCGGACCCGGTCTGTGCGCGCACCGCGGTCCGCCAATGTTCGGGCGCATCGTCGGACGGGGTGAGGGCGGGCAGTTCCGTCGTTGCGAAATCGGGGATTGCCGTCACGGGAGGACTCCTTCCTCGTGCATGAGATCGCGCAGCGTCTCGAGCACATCGCATCCCATGAACACGAACCGATCGACCCCGGCATTCCGGTAGACGAGTTCGTGATCCCCGGGGCGGCCCGCGAGCACCACCGTGCGCGCGCCCTCGGCGTGGAGCATCGGGACGAGTTGCGGGATGAGCTCCGGGTACCGCTCGTCGGCGGCGCAGACCACCGCGATGTGCCCACCGGAGTGGGCGTGGAACGCCCTGAAGGCTTCGATGCTGCCCGCGGCGTCGGGTGCGGCGCTGGTCGCGCGCACCTCGAACCCGCCGGCCTCGAAGAAGCCCGTGACGAAATCCAGGCGCGCGGCGTGCTCGCCGGACGGACCGACGGGGACGAGACAGACCACGGGGCGGCAGCCGTGCGCCTCGGCGAACGCATCGCTCGCGTCCCGTATTCTCTCGAACGGCTCGGCGTAAGGATGCGGCGCGAGCGGCTGGATGCGGGTCGGCTCGCATCCCGTGTTGATCGCGTCGGCGAGTTCGGGCATCGAGACCCCGGCGCGGAGGGCCCGGGTCAAGAGATCGAACCGATCGGTTGACCATGTCTCTCGCCGGACCCGCTCGACCACTTCGCTCGATCCAGGCTCAACGGTGCGTTTCGCGAGACGCGCGATCGCGGACGCGGCGAGTTCGCGCGGGTCCTGGCTCGTGCGCACGGGGATGGGCTCCTCGGGGAGCGGGAACTCGCTGACACCCGTGACCTTCTGTGCGCGGTTCGCGATGTCGCGCAGGCGCGCAGCGTACGACTCGGTGAGCTGCTCGGCGATCAGCCCGGTGCGGAGCGCGTGGGGCATCCCACCCGCGTCCTCGATCGATCGGAAGATCGTCCACGCGGCCTTCGCGAGCTCGTCTGATAGGCTCTCGAGGTACCACGACCCGCCCGCCGGATCGAGGACGGCGCCGATGTGCGACTCCTCGCTCAAGATCGTCAGCGTGTTACGGGCGATGCGTCGGGCCATCGCGTCGGGTGCCCCCAGAGGTTCGTCGAAGGGCACGCTGACAAGCGTGTCGGCGCCCCCCACCCCCGCGGCGAAGCACGAGGCGGTATTGCGGAGCATGTTCACCCAGGGATCCCGATGGGTGAGCGAACGCCGCGCTGTGCGGACCTCGATGCGCCCCCGGCGAGCCTCCTCGGGCACACCGCACGCGGCGAGGACCGCGGACCAGAGCCGCCTCGCGGCGCGGAGTTTCGCGATCGCGAGGAAGATATTGCACGAAAGACTGACGCGGAAGACGATCTGCCTCGCCGCGACGGGGGGCCCGAGCCCCCGGCGTTCCATCGCGCGCAGGTAGGTCAGACCGGTCGCGATCGCGTAGGCGAGGTCCTGCGCCGCCGTCGCGTTCGCCTCGTGGTACGGGGAGGTGTCCACGCGCACGGCGGTGGAGCCGGGGAGGTGCTGCGCTGTCCATCCCGCGAGCACGGCGAGGCGGTCGAGCATCGCGTCCACCGGCGCGGGGAGCTTCCCGGAGCGGGCGAGTTCCGCGAGGGGGTCGGCGTTAAAGGCGAATCGTGCTTTCCCCGTCGACACACCGTGCTTCTCGGCGAACGCGCGCGTGAGAGCCGCGGCTTCGATGAACGCGCTGCGAGGCGAGAGGGCGAGAACAATCCCGTCGAGATGCACGCCCTCGAGCGCCCGGCAGAGATCGTCAACGCAGAGCAGCATGGCGCCGGATTGCGAGGCGCCCCCCGGGCCCTCGGAGACCGCTGGATTCAGGACGATGTCGATCGAGGTCGCGCCGTGCTCGAGATCGTCGAGGATCGCGCGGTTGAGCGCGTCCGGCTCGGGCTCGGCTCGCTCCTCGCGGCGGTCCCAGCCCCCCTGCACGGCGCCGAGTGTCGTGCCGCCTCGTACGAAGGGCGGGATTCCCGGTGCGCCGGTCGGATCGTTCGCGTGGGCCCAGTCCCGCGCCGAGTAGAGGGGCTGGATGCGGAGCCCCTCGTGCGTTCGTGTGACGAGTTTCTTGTCGAAGGGCGCCCCGTGCAGATCACGCTGCGCGGCGGCGCGCCAGGCTTCCGGGGTCGCGTCGGACCAGACGGGGCTGGTCGGTGTCGCGCGTGTCGAGGCGTGGATCGAGGGGTCTTCCGGTTCGCTTGCGGACATGGCTGCACCTCAGTGCCGCCGCGACCGGGGTCTCAGGCCGAGCCGCGGGGGCTCAGAGCCGAAGAAGATCAACACTATTTTATCCGGTATCCATACCCGGGACTCCTGCCTGACGGGAAAGAACGCGGATCAGACCGCCGTCGCGGGCTGCTTGGGTGCATCGGCCTTGGGGGCGTATTGCTCGACGGGGAGCGGGGCTTGCTCGCCCCCCGCTTCGCGCCAGCGGACGACGGCGTCGGCCATGCGTCGCTTCTGGATCTTCCCCGTCACGGTCATCGGGAATTCAGAGACGATCCAGACCTGCGCAGGGATCTTGAAGTGCGCGATCTTGCCCTTTGCCCACTCGCGGAGTGCCTGCGGATCGAGCGTCGCGCCGTTGCGCGGGTGGACCCACATCGCGACTTCCTCGCCCAGTTTCTCGTGGGGAACCCCGAACACGGCGGCCTGCTCGATATCCGGATGCTCGAAGTAGAACGCTTCGATCTCCGCGGGGTAGATGTTCTCCCCTCCTCGGATGATCATGTCCTTAAGGCGACCGGTGATCGCGATGTACCCGTCGGCGTCCATCGTGCCCAGGTCCCCGGTGTGGAGCCAGCCCGCGGTGTCGATGGTGCGGGATGTCTCGTCCGGCTGTGCGTAGTACCCGCGCATGGTGTTGTAGCCGCGGATGCAGACCTCGCCCTGCTCGTCGATGGGGAGGGTGCGGCCCGTCGCGGTGTCAACGATCTTGCATTCCTGGTGCTCGATCGGGCGTCCCACGGTGCGGAGCCGACGCTCGACGGAGTCGTCCGGGAGCGTGAGGGTCGCGATGGGCGATGCCTCGGTCTGCCCGTACCCGATGAGGATGTCCCGGCAGCCCATGACCTCGCGGACCCGGTGCATGAGCTCGGGGGGGCAGGGTGCGCCCGCCATGATGCCGGTCCGGAGACTGGAGAGGTCGAGCGAGGGGAAATCGGGGTGGTCGAGCTCCGCGGCGAACATCGTGGGGACGCCGTGGATGATCGAGCAGCGTTCATCGGCGATCGCGTGGAGCGTAGCGCCGGCTTCGAAGTGGTCTCCCGGGATGACGAGGCACGCGCCGGTCGCGACGCAGACCAGGTTGGACACGACCATCCCGAAGCAGTGATAGAACGGGACGGGGACGCACAGGCGGTCCCGCTCGGTCATGCGCATCGCGAGGGCGATGAAGCGGGCGTTGTTGACGATGTTGAAGTGGCTGAGCACGACCGCCTTGGGGAAGCCCGTCGTCCCCGATGTGAACTGGATATTGATGGGGTCATCGGGATCGAGCTCGTCGCGTCGGTTGTTCATCGCCTCGGGGGTGACGGATTGGCTCGCGTCCAGGAATTCCGCCCACGCCGGGATGCGCGGCGCAAAGCGCTCCCGGCGGTTGATATCCGCGGGGTCGTAGACAACAAGCCCGCGGAGATGAGGGAACAGGTGCGCATCGAGGCGGGTGGAATCGCCCGCCTCGGACGGCCCTTCGGCCTCGGGGACGAGCTGGCGGATCATGCCCAGATAGTCCGACGAGCGGAACGAGGGCATGAGAAAGACGAAGTTGATCTGCGCGAGGCGCAGCGCGTGGCGGAGCTCGGAGAGCCGGTAGGCGGGGTTGATGTTGACCAGCAGCGCCCCGACACGGGCGGTCGCGAGTTCGAGCGCGAGCCACTCGATGGTGTTCACACCCCAGATGCCGACGCGATCCCCCCGCGCAACGCCCATCGCGACGAGCGCCCGGGAGACGCGCTCGACAAGCGCATCGAGCTCGCGATAGGTCAAGCGGCGGTCCTGATGGAGGCTGACGACCGCCTCGCGATCGGCGTGCGCCGTCGCGGTCCGGCGGAAGGTGTCGTCGACGGTTTCGTGCAGCAGCGGGACGGTGCCGCCGTGATGGAGATAGGACCGGGTCAGCGTCATGGACGGCCTCCTTCCGGCTCCGGACGGAGCCCGAGTCCTATTATAGACCTTTCCATCTTCTTTTTGGGCTGACACAGGAATTTGGGCAAAGAACCGGCTTTTCGGCCGAGCCAGCGTCCCGGCGGTCTATTCCGTGGTGCGTTTGCTGTAGCGATCATGCCCAGCGCTTACAGATACCAATCGCGAGCGGCCGTCGGCCGGTGGTTGGCGAATCCGGGGGGCTTGGCTCGCGAGGGTGACCGTCTATCTTCGCGCTCACGCGTGCGCGCTGCGGCACCGCGCAGGCGGTTGCGCCCCGCCGACTGTGATCGGGCGGGGCGCAGAAAAGAAGCCCCACGCGACGAGGATCGTGCACGGGGGCTGTTGGTCGTTTACGGCATGCGAGCGATCTCCCCGGGCGGGAGAACACGGGTGATCACTCGACGGGGACAGACACCGTTGTCGTCTGCTCGGAATCCGAGCCGCCCTGCCGGTTCGCGAAGGCGAACGCGCTGGGCTCGTTGCCCTGGCGGATGTCGTTCGCGGCCGCGAAGTAGGAACTCGACTTCTCGATATCCCCGCGGGCTTCCGCGACGACCCCGAGGTTCCAGAAGACCTCCTCGGGGGGGAGCACGGCGGCCCACGCGCTGAACGCGCCGTCGTAGTTGCCCTGCATCGCGTGGCTCACCGCGAGGTTCGCGTGGTACCGCGCCTCCGACGGGTCCTGGGCCGCGGCCGCGGCGAACGCGGCGCTCGCCTCGGCGTACGAGCCCTCGCGGAGGAGGAGCACGCCCAGGTTGTTGGCGATGACCGCGTCCTCGGGCGCCACATTGTGCGCCATGCGCAGGACATTGCGGGCGTCCTCGAACCGGGAGACCCCGATGTACATGTCCGCGAGTTCGACATACGCGGGGAGGTAGTCGGGCGAATCGTTGAGCACGCGGAGGAGCACATACTCCGCCTGGTCGGTGCGGCCGTTCTCGTGGATCAGCTTCGCCATCATGTGGAGCGTGCGCGGCGTGGGGGGACGATCGGCGCCGGAGCCGAACGCGTCCGCCTGGCGGTTGGCGGACTGGCACCCGGTGAGGGTGGCGCCCGCGAGCGCGAGCGCACCGGCGATGGGGAGCAGGCGGTTGGTCGTGTTGGAAAGCAGGCGCATCGTCTTGTCCTCCTGTCGGGGCCTCGCTGGTCCCGTTGTCGCGTGAGTCCTCGCGGTTGGTGCGGTGGTCGGTGTGGTCTGCGGCGGATTACTTCCCGACGCTGCGGTGGATGTCGTACGGCTCGTCGGAACTCGGGCGGACATAGTCCTCGGCGGCGCGGGTCGACCGCTTGCCGGCGCCGGTGTAGAGATCGTGCTGGATGTCGAGGGACGCCATTGGGACGCCCTCCTGGGCGAGCCAGCCGCGGACGGTGCGGAGCCGATCGGCGAACAGCGCATCGTCTGCCTCACCCTGGCGGACGGTGAGCACGCCCCCGCCGTGCTTGATGTAGTGGTCGCGGAGCACGCCCAGGTCGCGCTCGGCGCGGGGGGTGAGGGCGGTGGTGCCCTGGACGAAGTGGTGCGACCAGATGGTGTGCTGACGCGTGATCGCGTTCTCGACCTGCTGGCCCTGGTAGGTGTTGATCAGCCAGGCGTTGGTGTCGCGCCGGGCGTCGTCGTTCCACTCGATTGTGGACAGATCGGATCGCCCGCTCTGGCAGCCGACCAGCGCGAGGCCCGCGAGAGCGAGCAGCGCGACGGGCCCTGTCATCCGGTTGAGCTTCGAGTCCTTCACGGCACACCTCCTGGCTCCGAACGATCAGTTCGAGAGCAGTTCCACCATCTTGATCGCGGCGGGTCCGGCCGAGACGACCAGGACCACCGGGAAGATGAAGATCACCATCGGCAGCAGGAGCTTGATCGCCATCTTCTCTGCCGATTCCTCCGCCTTCTGGCTCCGCGCCTCCCGCATCGTCTCCGCGAAGGTCCGCAAAGCGTCCGCGACTGAGGTCCCGAACTTATCGGCCTGGCTGATGATCGATGACAGGTTGGCGAGGTCGTCGGCGCCGGAGCGGTCCGCCATGCTCTTGAGCGCATCGGATCGCTTGGCGCCCAGAAGCATCTCGAGGTTGACGAGTTGCATCTCGTCGGCAAGCGCCTGGCTCGCCTCGCCCATCTCCTCGCTCGTCGAGTTCCAGGCCTGGTCCATGCCCATGCCGGCGCTGACGCAGACCTCGAGCAGGTCGATCGCGTTGGGCAGCGCGTGCCGGATCTCCTGGGTGCGCTTCTTAACCTTCTGCCCGAGGATCAGGTTCGGGATCATCGAGATCACCGCGGCGGCGCCGACGACCACCAGCACGCCCATGCCCATCGAGACCCTCATTTGGATCGCGATCAGCAGGCCCAGGCTGAGCCCGATGACCATGCTGGAGATCTTGATCCCGAAGAAGAGCTCGGGGGCGCCGCGCTGGTTGTACCCCGCGCGGGCGAGCGTGGCTTTCAGCTTGGGGCTGGGCCCTCCGAGCACGGAGAGCCCGCCGATGCGTTCGAGCAGGTCGGTCAACGCGTTGGGCTTCTCGTCGGCGACCGCCTCGGCGAACGCGCCCTCGCCCTTGATCTGCTCCAGGCGCTCGTTGAGCGCCTTGCGGTCCTTGTTGCCCAGCAGGAGCACGATCGAACCGGCGATGCCGACGATCGCGAAGACGAGAACGGGGATGAGCATTTCGACTGGGGGCACGGTCCGCTCGCCTTCCTCAGTACTTGATGACCGCCATCTTGTTCATCGCCCATGCGCCGAGGAACATGCTGGCGACACACATCGCGATCATCTGCTGTCCCATGTCGGTCGTGTACATGGGCCTGACATACTCGGGGTTGATCACATTGAGCAGCACGAAGACGCAGACCGGCAGGCCCAGCAGCATCTGCTTGCTCATCTGCGTCTGGGCGATCAGGACGCGAACGCGCTTGCTGAGACGCAGGCGCTCGCGGATCACCGCGGCGAGGCGGTTGGTCGTTTCGCTGAGGTTGCCGCCCGCGCGGATCTGCACCGCGACGGACGCGGCGAACAGCTTGAGGTCCTGGCTCGGGTGCTTCAGCGCGACATTGCGGAGCGCCTCCTCGAGCGCGACGCCCATCTGCTGCTGCTGCACGATCTCCGACATGACGCTTTTGACGGGCTCCTGGGACTCCTCGGCCGCGAGGGTGAGGCCCGCGACGACGGTGTGCCCGGCGCGGAGGGATCGCCCGCAGAGATCGAGGGCCTCGACGAACTGGTCGTCGAACTTCGCCATCTGCTTGTTGGCCTTCATCTTCACGAGCGCCCAGAGCCCGTAGACGGCGCCGCCCCCCGCGATCATGGCGCCGGGGACATGCTGGGTGAAGACCCAGACCATGACGAAGACGCCGACCGCGGAGGCGAGGGCGATCATCGCGAGGGTGGGGAGCGGGGTCTCGATGCCCGCTTCCTTGAGCTTCTTGCGGATCGCGATGATGGGCCCCGCCGCGCGCCGGCCCGCGCCCGGGAGCAGGGCCTCGAACTCGTTGCCCTCGTGGAACAGGCGGACGACGCGGACGCCTCCCTCGCCCGAGGCGGCCTCAAGCGATTCGGCGCCGACGCGCTGCTTGATGAGCTGCGCCTGCCGGCTTCGCTTGTGGAACCACATCAGCCCGCCGATCGCGAACACCGACATGATCAGCATGAAGACGGCGCCGATCGCGATGATGTCGATCATCCCGAGACCGCCCATCACGCGGCCCCCTTCTTCTTGACCATCCGGATCTGCGCGTTGGCGGGGGTGCGCTCCTTGTCGGACTCGAGCTTGCCCTGGTGGAACAGCTCGTCGGGGAGGTTGTGCCCCTCGGCGCGGATCATCTCGAGGCACTTGGGCCGCACGCCGCACGCCTCGTGATAGCCCACCGCGCTGCCGTTTTCATCGAGCCCGGTCTGGACATAGCGGAAGATGTCCTGGAGCAGCACGACATCGGATTCCATGCCCGTGATCTCGCTGATCGCGGTGACGCGGCGGGGTCCGCCGGTCAAGCGATCGGCGTGCACGAGCAGCTGCACGGCGCTGGAGATCTGCTGGCGGATCGTCGTGATCGGGAAGTCCAGGCCCGCCATCGAGACCATGCTCTCGAGTCGGCGGATGGTGTCCCGCGTGCCGTTGGAGTGCAGCGTGGTCATCGATCCGTCGTGACCGGTGTTCATCGCCTGGAGCATGTCGAGCGCTTCGCCGCCCCGGATCTCGCCGATCACGACGCGGTCGGGACGCATCCGCAGCGCGTTCTTGACGAGGTCGCGCTGCGTGATCAGGCCCTTGCCCTCGACATTCGCGGGGCGCGTCTCGAGACGCACGACATGGTCACGCTGGAGCTGGAGCTCCGCGGCGTCCTCGATCGTGAGCACGCGGTCGCCGTCCGGGATGCACCGGCTCAGGCAGTTCAGCAGGGTGGTCTTGCCCGACCCGGTGCCCCCCGAGATGATGATGTTCAGGCGTGCCGCCACTGCCGCCTGGAGAAACTTCATCATCTCGGGGGTCATCGCCCCCACTTCCATGAGCTTCTCAAGGGTGAAGGGGATCTTCCCGAAGCGCCGGATCGAGACGCTGTGCCCGTCGAGCGCGAGCGGGGAGATGATCGCGTTCACGCGCGATCCATCCTGGAGGCGCGCGTCGAGCATCGGGGTGCTCTCGTCGACCCGGCGCCCCATCGCGGACGCGATCCGCTGGATCACGGTGAGGAGGTGATCGTTGTCGCGGAAGGTGACATCCGAGACGATGAGCCGCCCCTTCTTTTCGACATAGATCTGCTTGGGCCCGTTGATCAGGATGTCGCTGATGTCGGGGTCGCGCAGCAGATCCTCGAGCGGACCGAGCCCGAAGATGTCGTCCATCACCTGGGTGATGAGACGCTCTTTCTCCTGCGTCGAGAGCGGGGTGCCCTCCGCGGCGAGCAGGGCCTCGACCTTCTGTGCGCACTCCTTGCGGAGCTGCTCCTGGGGCATCTGCCGCGCCTGGTTCAGGTCGATCGAGCCGAGGAGCCGCATATGGACGCGGCTGCGCAGATCCCCCTCGGGCTTGTCGCCCTTGCCGCCTTGCTGAGATGTTGTCGTCGGAGCGCCCATGCCTTACGCCGCCTTCTTGTTTCGCTTGCCCCGTCCGCCCAGAAGGGTCTTGCCCTTGGCGCCCGGTTCCTCTGTTTCCTCGAGCTCTGCCTCGGGGCCGAACAGCTCTTCCGCGAAGTCGCGGAACTGCCTGCGGAGCTTGCTCTTCGGTGCGCTCTTGAGCAGGGGCTCGCCCGAGTGCAGGGCCTGCGTCGCGCTCGCCTCGTCCTCGAGCAGCGCGCGGAGATCGCCGTCGAATTCCAGGGTTTCCGCGGCGTCCTTGAGCGTGATGGGTTTGCCAGCGCCGCGCACGCGGTTCGCGAACAGATGCACGGGCGTCGTCACGCCCGCCTTCGCGAGCCCTTCGAGCAGCAGTCGCGTGTTCCGCAGGTCCTTGACGCTCAGGTTGAGCACGATCGCGATCTCGTCGGAATAACCCGCGAGCGTGCTCGCGGCATCGAACGGGAGCGACGGCGCATCGATCAGCGTCCAGGGGTAGCCGTGCCGGAAGACACCCAGCGTCGCCTGGAGCTCATCGAAGTAGAGCGGCGCGGGCTCCGCGAAGTTGATCGTCGCGGGGCTGAGCAGCACATCGACCCAGTCCCCCCGCTTGACGGCGGTGGACCGGACGAGGTCGGAGTCCATGGGCCCCTCGCGGGCGAGCAGGTCCGCGAGGCCGTACTCCCCGTTCACGCCCAGGTGCGTTGCGACGCCCCCAAAGCGGAGATCGAAGTCGACGATCAGTGAGCGTTCCCCACTCAGGTCGCCCAGTTCCGCGGCGAGGTTGACCGCGAATGTCGTCGCGCCGCATCCTCCGCTCGTCGAAAGCACGGTGCAGACGCGTCCGCCGGTCGCGCCCTCATCGCCGCTCTCGCTGATCTGCTCGACGAGTTCGCGGCAGATGGGCACGATGTCCGGACCGATCCAGTCCTTGGGCAGGTAGTGCCTCGCCCCGATCTGCATGGATTCGAGCAGGACGCGCTTGTCGAACGAGTCCGCGACGACCACGAACTGGCACCCGGGCTTGCCCGGGATGATCTCTCGCAGCGCCGCGAGCATCGACTCGGGGTTCTCCTGCACATCCACGATCACCAGGCCGCTGGGGCGCAGCGCGAGCATCGTCTCGAGTTCGTCGAGCGAGCCCACCGCCCCGATCGGGGTCAGCAGTGAATCGCTGCCGAACGCCTCGGCGACCGCATCGGCGACCGCTTCGTCCGAGCTCAACAGGATGGTTCGTGCGGAAATCGTCATCTCATCTCCGGGCAATGTGCGCCGAGCGCCGTCGCTCAGTCCTCCTGCGGTGCGTCTCCGTTGCCCTTCTCTTCCATCGCCTGCGCGCCCTGTGCTCTTTCCTGGGGCGCGGGGCTCCGCTTCTGCTCGGGGATCACGGGCGATCGCTTCATGTCGTGCGTCGCCCACGCGCCGGGGCCCACGAGCCGGTCGAGGCCCATGTCCGCCGCCCAGACCGCCGGGGGCTTGGGGTCGCTCAGCTGGCCGTGGATTTTGCCTTCCGCGTAGAGCTCCCACGCATCGGGCTCGAGGTGCGTATCGCCCGGCACGGGCAGGCTGACCTGCGTGTCCATGGGCTCGACGAGTTCCACGGTCGCGAGCACCACGAGCTCGGTCTCACCACGCTCATACCGGACGCTGCTGAAGAGGCGCCCGAGGATCGGGATATTGCCCAGCCCCGGGACCTTCTGCGCCCGCGCCGCGACATTCTTATCGAGCAGGCCCGCCATCGCGAAGGTCTGCCCGCTGCGCATGCTCAGGGTCGTCGCGGCGCGACGGGTGAGCAGCGACGGGATGCGGAAGCCCTCGACCTCGACGGCGCCGACATCGCTCAGGTCGCTCACTTCCGGCGCCACCTGCATGCGGATCGTCCCGTCGCCCAGCACGGTCGGGCGGAAGTTCAGGCGGACGCCGAACTCCTTCCATTCGATCGTGATCTGGGTCGCGCCGCCGATGCCGGCGTTCGCGATCGGGATGGGGAACTCGCCGCCCGCGAGGAACGAGGCTTCCTCCCCGCTCATCGCGACGAGCGTGGGCTCCGCGAGCGTGCGCAGGTACTGGTTATCCTCGAGCGCCTCGACGAAGAGCTCGAAATCCAGGCCCGGGAACCCCGCGAACAGCGTCACCGCGTCGCCCACGCTCGTGGACTGGAGCACGCTGAAATCGAGGTTGTCCCCGGCGGGCTGACCGCCCTGGAGCCCGAAGTCGATCGAGTTCTGGTTGCCGCCGATCGTCGACCCGCCGAACGCGGAATCGCCCGCGTGGAAGGCGTTGGCGCCGAGCGAGCGGATCGCGAGGCGGTTCGCCTCCGCGACCCGGACCTTGATCATCACCTGCTGCAGACCCGCGACCCGGGTCATGTCCACATACTTGATCTCCGCGGCCTCGAGGAACCGGTGCAGGTCCTCCGCGTGCTCGGCGCGGCTCAGCGTCCCGGAGACGATCAGCACGCCCTCGCTCTGCTCCAGATCCAGCGTTGAGTCCGGGAGCACGCGTTCGAGGGTCAGCCTCAGCTGCTCGAGGTCGACATGGACCGTGACGCGCGCCTCCCACCGGTTTCCGTCCGAATCCCAAAGGGTGATATCGGTCGCGCCGACGGTCTTGCCGATCACCATCACCCGATCGGGCTTGAGCACCTTCACATCCGCGATGGTGTCATCCGCGACGGCGACCTCGGAGATCACCCACCCGGGTTCGATGACGGTCGAGCGACCCGAGGGGATCGCGATCTGCGTGATGCCGTCCTGTTCGAGCACGATCGGGTTCGACGACGACCCGGGGGCCACCGAGGCGAGCGACGCGTCGACGCACAGACCGGCGCACGCGAGCATCGCGCCCGCAACCAGTCCGCTCGAGATGGAAAGTCCGGAGATTCGCATAACAGGCTCCTGGGTCCCTCGCTTGATCGTCTCTGGTCTCGGTCCGCTGTCGTTACTCGATCCGCTGCTCGATATCCGTCGGGACATCCGCGATCCGCTCGGGCGCGGGGCCCGGGAGCGCGACCTCGTTGCCCGCGCCGTCAAACTCGATGACTTCCTTCTTGCCGCCCCGGATGACGACCATGCGCCAGGGCCCGCGATCGGGCTCAGGCGCCGCGGCAACCGGCGCCTGCTCCTGCTGCGTCGGGTCGTCGGTGAGCGACTCGTCCAAGGGGTTCCGCAGCGAGAGACTCAGCTCACCCAGGTCGCGTGCCGCCTGGAGTTCCCGGGCCTGCTGGGGGTCGACCATCAGCGTGACCATCATCCCGCGGGCCCCGGTCCGGCGCGCCGCGAACGGAGACGCCGAGCCCTCGCTGTCTTCCTCTTCAGCGGTGAACACGGTCTTGTCCTCGACCGCGAGCACGCTGACATTCTGCAGGAGGGTCCGAGAGGGCGCGGCGCTGTCGCGGACGCGGCCGAACGCCGCCTTGTACGCAACGATCACATCGACGCGGCAGCCCGGGAACAGCAGGCCCTTCATCGCGGACGAGCCGTTGATCTCCACGCTCACCGCCCGCATGCCGGGGGGGAGCGAGGACGCGAGCTGCGCGCCGCCTTCGTCCTTCAGAAGCATCGCATCGACAACAGGCTGGCCCGCGACGAGGCCCGCTTTCAACACACGCCCGAGAATCTGCACCGGATCGGTGAACGCGCCCTCGGGCTTCTCATCGATGCCGACTTCGATCGCGTCGAGCAGATCCTGCTCGATCCGGGTCATACCCGGAAGGTCCGAACGCGCGACCAGGATCTCGACAGTCTTCGGCGCGGTGTCCTCCGGCGCCCCGCTCGCCTTCAGCGCCGCCATCAGCACCGCGGCGCAGACGGAGGCGACCAGGCCGAGGCCGAGCACAGCAAAGATGGGCCCTTTCCCGTTCATATCGAGTCGCTCCCTTTCCTCCCGTGAGGATCACGGACCATCGGACGGGGAGCGCATCGGCTGTTATTGACAAGGACTTGTGTACTCCGTCGCGCAGGATCGGTCCGCCCTCCACATCATCGATGCAGCCCCACCCGCCCGACTTTTCAGGGCATCCGGACGCCCGAGAACCCCGCAACAACCTGACTTGATTGCGCTCCGGCGCAATCGAAACGCGGGAGCGGCGACGCCCGATACCGCCCGGCTCGGGACCCCATATGCCCCAGACAACCGACGCGACCGCTCCCGCCTGAAGAAGGGGTGGCAAACCAGCTCCGCGTTTTGCATCTCCGAAAGGGGACAGACGCTCGGCAGCCGAAAGGACCACCATGTTTGACTTCCTCTCCACGCAAGCGGATACCGGATACATGCTCCCCTGGAGTTTTCTCTTCGCGACGGCGCTCATCGCGTCGGCTCTCGACGCGTTCGCCAAGAGGCTGTTCCATCCCGTTGTGCTGACCACCTGGTTCTTCGGACTCTCGGTGTGCGCCGCGCTGGGCTCATGGTCGATCCCCGAATTGACCGCCGGGGCGATCTGCCTGATGACCCCCCACTTCCTGATCTGCTCGTTCGCCGCGAGGGCGTCCGGTGCCCAACCGGTCGAGGACCCGGAGACCAAGCAGGAATCCGAGCCGCGCGACAGTGCGCCCAAACCGTTCGTGCTCGAGACGCCGAAGCCCGTGGAGAAAGACAAGCGGCGCGCCGCGTGATCGGACCGCCTCGCGGCTCTCAAGATGCTCGGACCCGGAAGGACGCCGCCCAGGCGTCCTTTTCTGTGCGCGCACCGCGACGATCAGGATCGCAACGCAGCAACGACACAACCTCTTTTATGACAAACGCATACGCACCCAACCAAGACGCACAGCCCCGCAAGATCGCGCACATGTTGCACACGGTTCCGTTCAGACGGACATCCCCCCAAATTCCTTGAGCGAGTCGCTTGCATCCCCGAAATCTGGTTTGCACATCTGCTGCAGCGTGCAGCGACACGCACCGGGCGACGCGATGCCCGGACAAGGGTTACTCAACCAGGAGGATTGCCATGAACAAGCTCTCGACGATCGCCAAGCGGTTCATCAAGGAGGACGACGGTCTTGAGACGATCGAGTATGCCGTGATGACGGCCCTCATCGTCGCCGGCCTCGTTGCCGCCCTCGGCGCCCTTTCGGGCGCCATCACGGGCCGCTTCGGCGCTGTCCAGACCACCGTCGACGGGATTACCTAATCCACGACGCGTCGGGCGGCGGGCGCGCACCTGAAAGCGGTGCTCACCCGCGGCGTGCCCGCCCCCGACGCCACCACCGCACCCGCGGCCTTCCCGGCCGCGGGTGCTTTTGTAAGCGGGTTTCTGAAGGAGCATCATGTTCGACGCACTCCCCATCCCCGATCCGACCGCGGCGCCCTACGCCTGGGCGGTTGTGATGGTCGCCTGTGCGATCGGGTGCGTCACGGACCTTCGCGCCCGCCGACTCCCGAACGCGATGACGCTCCCCCTCTGGATCACCGGGCTCGTCTTCGCGAGCGCTACAGGAGGGGCCGCGGGCTTCGCGGGCGCGTTCGCCGCATCGGTCCTGCTCGCGATCCCCTATGTCATCCTGTTCATCTGCGCCGGGGGCGGCGCGGGAGACGCGAAGATGATGGCGGGCATCGGCGCCTGGCTCGGTCTCACCCAGGGCGTCTACGCGCTCGTCGTCATCGCCCTCGTGGGCGGGATCGTCGGCATCGCCTGGAGCCTCTGCAACGGCTCGGCGATCGGCCTCGTCATCAGGCTCCGCACGGCACTCAACGGCGCAATCGGTCTCGCCTACGGCAGGCTCACCCCCGCCGAGTGCCTCGCCTTCATGCCTCCCGCGGGGGGATCGGCACGCATTCCCTACGGCCTTGCGATCTGCCTCGGATCCATGGTCGCATTCGGAGGAGCTCTCCAATGGCACGCATGAAAAAGCAACACGCGCGGCGCGGCATCTCGATCGTCGAGGGCGCGTTCATGATCCCCATCCTGATCATGCTCATCTTCGGCGCCATCGAATTCGGGTCGCTGCTGCACATGCGCCACACGATGCTGCACGCGGCCCGCGAGGCCGCCCGGACCATGGCGGTCGAGGACGGCACCGCCGCGCAGGCGATCGCGGTCGCGAACAACATTCTCCCGTCGGGCAACCTCGACTTCGATGTCGATGCCCAGCTGCTGCAGGCGGACCAGTTCGCTCAGGATGTCCAGGTGCAGATCAGCGTGCCCATGACACAGGCCGCGCTGGGGGACATGTTCGGCTTCTTCGGCACCCGCGCGATGAGCGTGCAGGTGACCATGCGGAGCGAGCAGTAAGTTGAGGACGCGTCGAGGCGGAAGGAGAGCCAAGATGCTCAAGGACCCCATCATTCATCGAGTTCCGCGCCGGGAGACCCGTCCCTGCGATGAGCCCGGAAGCGGGCGTCGCCCGCGTCGCCCGCGCACGAGACGCGGCATCACAACGATCTGGGGCCTCGCCTCGATCGGGCTGTTGCTCACCGTCGCGGCGGTCGTCGTCGACGGCGCCATGCTCTACGGTGCGCACGCGGACCTCCAGAACGCCGCGGACTCCGCCGCTCTTGCCGGCGGACGCGTGATGGCGGTCGATCCCGATTACGCCAGGCAGCTTGCGGTCGAGTACGGCGCGAAGAACACCGCCGCCGGGAGCCCCGTCGCGATCGCCAGCGAGGATGTCGAGATCGGGCGGTGGGACAAGGACATGCGGACCTTCACCCCCGTCGCGCCGAGCGAAGAGCATCTCGCCGACGCGATCCAGGTCACCGCGGGGCTGACCGAGGATTCGGGCAACCCCCTCCGCATGGCCTTCGCCCAGGTCTTCGGAGAGGGCGAGGCGGATGTCGTCGCCCGCGCGACCGCGGTCTACAAGCCGCGCGACATCGTCGTCGTGCTCGACCTGTCCGGCTCGATGAACTACGACAGCCAGATCCGGCACATCCCCTTCCTCGGCCAAGCCGCCGTGGAGGCGAATCTCCAGCAGATCTGGACCGAGCTCGGCGCCAACACCTACGGCAACATGGGCTTCACGCCGACTTATATCTTCTATACCGAGATGTGGTATGTCCGCGCCATCCTCGGCCTCGACGGCGTTCCCTACCCCTACCCCAGCGGTTCCTGGGACGATTACATCCTCTATGTCCAGCGCGACAACGCGATCATCAACAACGGGTACCAGAACCGCTACGGCGGGCTGACCTTCGTCAACTACCTGCTCGACCGGCAGCGCAGCGCGAGCCAGACCCCCGACCTGTGGCAGGTGAGCGCCCAGCCCCTCACGGCGGTGAAGAACGCGGTCGATCTCTTCCTGGACTATGTCGAAGTCGCCGCGACCGAGGACCGCATCGGTCTCGCGATCTACACCGGTCCGGGCGGCGCGGGCCTGCTCGAGCACGCCCTGACCGATGACATGGACGCGCTGCGGACCATCACCTGGCAGCGCCAGGCGGGGCACTACACCGGCTCGACCAACATCGGCGGCGGCATCGAGACCGGACGCCTCGAACTCGACGCGAACGGACGCCAGGGCGCGCAGAAGACGCTCGTCCTGCTCACCGACGGCGTCGCGAACCTCCCGGGCAGCGCCTCGGAAGCCCGCGGCTTCGCGCTCGACCAGGCGCAGTACGCCGCGAACTCCAACTACGCGATCGCCGCGATCAGCCTCGGGGCGAATGTGGACACCGACCTGATGCAGCAGATCGCCGACACGACCGGGGGCGTCCACTTCCATGTCCCCGGAGGCCAGACCGTGGCGGACTACGAAGCGGACCTCACCGATGTCTTCCGACAGATCGCGCGGGAGCGCCCGCTGCGCCTTGTGCGGTAAGCACCCGCGCCCAACCGATGAGCACCCAACGAGCGGTCCCCCACGGGACCGCTTTTTCGTGACGCCTCACGCAAGAGAATCACCCAGCAAGAGATATCAAGACCCGGAAAATCCCGACGATCAGCGCCAAGACGAGGCTCGCCGCGGCGAGACCGAGACCGAACCCGAACCCGAGCTCGAACGCCTTCCCGATCCCCCAGTGGGTCCCGCGCTGCCGAGGGAGGACCGGGCGCGGCCAGCTCTCGCGGTGCCTCGCGGCGCGTGGTGTGCGCACCTCGTTCTCGGTCGCGGCCTCCGGCGCGACAACCTCGACGCGCGTCGTGTTCACGAGCCCGAATCGGACCGCCTCGTTGCGCGCGACCGCTTCGCTGTCGCACTCGATATCGACGCTCGTCTCGCTGCCGTCACCGCGCTTTCCAAAGACCCTGAAGATCACGATCCACTCCTCCCCGCTCAACCGTCAGAGCGTGATCTCTTCTGGCTCGCCCTCCACCACGATCTCCGCCTCGGTTTTCGACTTCACCTCGTCAACCGAAACGCCCGGCGCGAGTTCGGCGAGACGGAACCGGTGCCGATCGCGGTCCATCTCCAGCACGCACAGATCCGTGATGATCATGTCCACGCACGCCTTGCCGGTCAGCGGGAGCGAGCACTCCTTGACGATCTTCGCGTCGCCCTTCTTCGAGCAGTGCTCCATCGCGACGACGACTTTCTTGACGCCCGCGACGAGGTCCATCGCGCCGCCCATGCCCTT
>DLBY01000008.1:0-1147 GCA_002480345.1 Phycisphaerales bacterium UBA7812
GTGGGTCGCCCAGCGGGTGTGGGCAAGCCCGATCGTCCCGTTCAGGTTCGGCTGCTCCTTGTCGAGCTTCTCCTCGAGGTTCGCGACCCGGCCCACGCACTTGCAGACGCCCGTTGACCCGTCGCCCGAAGTTTGCGTGATCGCGACCCCGGCCGAGTCGTACCCCCGATATTCGAGCCGCTTGAGGCCCTCGATCAGAATGTCACGGCAGGGCCTGGACCCGATATAGGCGATGATCCCACACATTGGCTCGTCCTCGTCGTTCAGGAGCGTCGGGAGAACCTCCCGACTTCTTCCCTCGATCGGCGAGGTTACGACCCCGGCCCACCCCGGGATCGCGGGTGAATCCAGAAATCGCTGGACACCCCCGGAAAGTGGGGCATCTTATCGGCATTGCCATCGAGCGATCCGATGCGGCGGTCGGTCTCAGCGCCCGTGGTGCCCGCCGGATTCTCGCCGAACAAAAAAATTACTGTCAGGTCTGTTTTGTAATTGAGATTCAGTCGCAATAACTCTAGGATCTCGTGCCCGAATTGATGCCCTAAATGGGTGTATTCAGTCAGCAGATCCGTTCGTGATTCAAGAAGGAGATCGACCCATGCGTACGCTCGCCGCCCTTCCGCTTGTTGTTTCCGCGCTCGCGACCGCCGGGACCGTGGTGCCCTTCACCGAGGACTTCGAGGACGGCGCGAGCAACTGGCTCGCGGGTGATTTCCTCCCGGCAACGGAGGTCGCCTCGGGCGGCGTGGGCGATTCCGCCTACATCTCGGCGCAGACCGGGTTCGAGTTCGCCGAGGAGGGCGGGTTCAATGTCGTCTTCCGGGGCAACACCGGGTTCTTCCCCGGCACCGACGCGTCGGACGGCAACTTCTTCGGGAACTGGATCGCGGACGGGGTGACGAACCTCTCGTTCGATATCCGGCACGACATCGCCGGTCCCGCGACCTTCTTCGTACGCTTCGCCGCGAACAGCAACGGCGCCCCCTTCCCCGGCGCGGTCGCGGTCGAGTTCCAGCCCGTCCTTCCCGGCGAGTGGACCCGCGTGTCGATCGACATCAGCGCCGACAACCCCTCCTTCGTGAGCTTCGAGGGCTCGAGCTTCGAGAATGTGTTCTCGAACCTCGGGTTCATCCAGGTGGGCGTCGTC
>DLBY01000008.1:1470-4392 GCA_002480345.1 Phycisphaerales bacterium UBA7812
CCCCCGACACGCTGATCGGTGATCCCTCCCTGTTCACCGTCGGGCTGGACAATGTCTCGATCGTCCCGGCCCCCGCGGGTGTGGCGCTGCTCGCGACCGGCCTGGCGTTCACCCGCCGCCGCCGGTGAGTGACTTGTCACGATCGGTGGGATCGGCGCCGTCCGTGCGCACAATCTCCCGATCATGGGCAATAGGTCTCCTGCTCGCCCGTTCGGCTCGCTGAACGATCGAGACCGGCCCCCCGCACCCCGCGGGGATTCAGGCCGGGGAGCAGGAGCACCGCTATGACACGCACGAACCGTATCTTCGCACCCGCCGCCCTCGTGGTCTTGGCGGGTGTTTCATTCAGTCCTGTCGCCGCCCAGCCGCAGCGGAGCCCGCTCGCGGGTCCGCAGGTCGATGCCCGTGACGCCTCGGGCGGGCTCGGGCAGCGGAACATCGACGGATCGATGCGCCGCCCCGACATCCCCGTCGCCGAGGCGGCGTTGAAGGCTGTCGATCTTGATCCCGCAACGAAGGCGAAGATCGATGCGTTGCTCGCGGAGCGTGCCAAACAGATCGACGGGATCGTGCGCGCCAACCTCGACACGCTCAACAAGATGAGAACGGATCGCGCCGCGGGGCGGGGCGAGCCGGGCGAGCCCGGGGCGTGGCGCGAGTCGATGCGTCAGATGGCAGAGATCTTCCGCCCGGTCCTCGAGAAAGGCCCGCTGGAGAAGCAGATCGCGGACCTGATGCCCGAGCCGACGCGTGAGGCGTACATGACGCACATCGCGGAGCACAGGGAGATGTTCCGCAACGAGCGCCGCATGCGCGGGCCCGCGGGCGATGGGCCCCGCGGCCGGCGGGGTGGCCCCCCGCCCGGCGCCGGTCCGGACGACGGTCCGATGCTCTTCGAGGACCCCATGCTGGAGATGATCGAGGACGCGCCGCCCCCGCCCCGTGAGGGCGGAGACCGCGAACAGCGTCGCCGCCGCGACGGGTTGCGAGAGGGCGCGCCGCAGGGCGAGCGAGGCGAACCGGCACAGCGGGGGCAGCGGCGAGGCCCCGGCCGGGCGGACGGGCCCGCGGGCCCGGGCGGGCCCGGCGCGATGCTCATGCAGATGGGCGATCTTCGGCTCGAGATCCGCCGCTCGGTCGAACGCCTGACCGGCGAGATCGACGCGAGGCAGGAGGATCTCACCAAGCAGCTCGATCTGACCCCCGAGCAGGCGCAAAAGGTCCAGGCGATCCTCCGCCGGGCGCGTGAGGCGGGTCGCGATGCCGACAATCCGAGGGCCGCCCGGCGAGAGGCGATGCGCGAGCTCCGCGAGGTGCTCACGCCGGAGCAGCTGGAGAAATTCCGCGCCACGCGTCAGGGCGCCCGAGGTGAGCGCGGCCCCCGTCGCGGTGCGAATCGCCCGAGCGACGATTGAGCGGAGAAAAGCGCTGTGCGTCCTCAAGCGGGCGGGCCGATGGGCTCGCCCGTTTTTCGTTGATTGGTCGATCAGATCGGAGAATTCCCGAAATCGCGGGGCTTGCGCTCGCAATCAGTCGATGGTGCATCCGGGTTGCGAGCGTCGTCCGGATCTGGATACTGAGAAGAGGTCAGTGAAGAGGAGGAACGCGTGCGCACGACACAGAGCATGAAGACGGGACTGGCGGTGGTGCTCGGGCTCGCGTGCGCTGCCGCGGGCGCACGGATCGCGCCTCCGGAGGATGCGCCCCCCGATCTGCTCGCGGGCCCCGATGTGGGCGAGCCCTCTCAGGAGCGCACGCTCGTCGAGCGAGGCGTGGACGGGAAGGTGCGCGTGCTCGCGGCGCCGCCCGCGATCATGGCCCTCGAGTTGCTCGAACTCGATGAGAAGACACGCGAGAAGATCGGAGCGCTGCTCGCCGAGCGCGCGGCGTTGATGGACACGCTGGTGCTCTCGAATATCGAACTCCTCGGTCAGGCGGAGACCGTCATTGCGGTGGGCGCGCCCGTCGAGAAGCTCAATCTCCTCCGCGAGGGGCTGCAGGCGCTGGGCCCTGTGCGCGCGTGGGGCAGGCTCGACCGGCGCATCGCGCAGGCGCTGCCCCCGTCGCTGCGCGCGCGGTACCGGACGCATCTCGAGAAGTACGAACGGGAGCGGTACGAGTCCGCGCGGGCGTCGGGCGAGCTCGACAACCGGTTCGCGTACAAGATGACGCGGTACTGGGAGGATCTCGCGTGGGAGATCGAACGGGCCGCGGAGCGCGTCTTCGTCGAAGACGAGAACGGGGACAAGTGGCTCGCGCTGCTCCGTGAGAAACTGGGCCTCACCTCCGATCAGGAAGGCGAGATCCGCGCGATGGCCGAGCGGTTCTTCATCGAAACCAAGGGGCGTCCCTCGAAGGAGGACGAGATGCGGTTCATCGCGCAGATCCGCGGCGTGCTGACGATCGAGCAGAAGTGGAAGTTCACGGGCCTGCTGCTCCGGGGCGAACTCGATCCCGAGAAGAACGCGATGAGCGACAAGGAATGAGCAACGGGCGCCAACCGGTCAGCGCATGAAAAAGGGCGGTCCGGAGACCGCCCTTGTTTGCGATGGATTGAGGGCGATCAGCGGCGACGGCGGAGCGTCGCGACGCCCGCGAGCCCGAGCAGGGCGACAGAGCCCGGCGCGGGGATGAACAGGCGGAAGTTATCCACGCCCGCTTCGGGGCCTCCGCCCAGGAGGACATCGCCCCCGAAGTACAGGCCGTCGACATTGTCGATCAGGCCTGACCAGGTGCCGGAGACCATCTCCCAGTCGGACTCGACGATGTTGATGGTGACCTGCTGCCAGTCGGTGGTCGGGATGAAGTCCGCGAGAGCGCGGGCTTCCGATCCGTCCGCGCCAAGCAGGCGGATGCGGGGATAGTTGCTGGGCTCGCCCGGCTCATCCGGCGCCATCTCGAGACGGATGTCGTACTGGAAAT
>DLBY01000008.1:4713-5370 GCA_002480345.1 Phycisphaerales bacterium UBA7812
CCCGCCGATGTACGAATTGTAATCGCCCAGGAACTCCGCGGGCGCGAAGAGCTGGGGCGGGGAATCGGGACCACCGACATCGGTGTAGCGGGCGTACCCGCCCGGGTTGCCGTCGACGCCCGGGTTGTCCCAGGTGCCGAACCCGTTGTCGTCGAAGGTCCATCCGGCGAGGTCGGAGCCCCCCCAGGTGGTCTCGGCGACCAGTGCGGGACCGGCGGTTGCAGCCGCGGCGAGGCCGGCGATGATTGCGAGTGCAGTGACTTTCATGCTCTTTCTCCGTTCATGGGTTCAAACAAGGTGGACTGTTTATCCTGATGGCGAGACTTCCGTCGGAATGGTCGCCTGTCAGGCACTAGTTCAGAAAACTCGACAGAAACTCCTCAACATCCGCGAGGTCCAGCGCATCGGCGGGCGCTGCGAGATCAGCGCGGGGATCGCTGTCCAAGAACCACGCGACGAACATGCTGATATCGCTGAGATCATGGACGCCGTCGCCGTTGAGATCGGCGAGGTCGACAGGGTCTGGAAGCGCGGGGCCCTGAGCCGCACCGAAATCAATCAGAGGACCGTAAATATGCCTCGGATCGGTGTTTGATCCGATGTGCCAAACATCGAGGCGGGGCCAACCTCGGCTATCGAAGGTGGTTCCGTACGGTG
>DLBY01000008.1:5673-6623 GCA_002480345.1 Phycisphaerales bacterium UBA7812
AAGGTGGTTCCGTACGGTGTCGAATCTCCCAGCTCGAAGTGGATGGAACGCATCGCTTCGATGTCGTCGGGCGTGCGACCGCCGATGTCGGCCAGTGCTTCGTCATCCCCGTTGTAGTCAATCGCGGTCACGACAAACGGGATCTGGTAGTCGAGGTCATACCCGATCCGGAGAGCGTTCATCATGTGCCGGAACCGGCCGGCATAGACACTCCGGTGATACGGTGAGCCGGAGTCGCCTTCGCCCTGGAACCAGAAAAATCCCGCGATGTCCCAAGTGTCTCCGCTCGCCTCGATGTCCGCGATGAACTGCTGAAGCCCTGAATTCCCGTCGGGGCTCCAGAGATCGGCGGTGAAGTTCGGGCCCAGCGAGTACGAGCCCGGCTCGCCGTCGACCCCCCGAACCATCCAGTTGCCCGAATGGTTCCGATGGAAGAGGGACGCGTCCTGAACTCCAGTGGTCGACATGATGCCGTCGGCGAAGTGAATCTTCGCGTTCGACTGACCCGTCACGATGATGATGCTCTGGTGGCCACCAACCGCCACACTCGCGGAAGCCATGATGGCGATTAGAACTGAACGCATCCGGTCTCTCCTCGATCTCCCTCATCGGCTTTCGCAACGAGCTCTTTGGACCGATATCCTGAAGGTGAGGTCCACAGAATTCCACGATGTTGCGAGTCGCTGTCAAAAGGAGTCTATCAGTTTCGGCGAGCGATGGAAACCCTCCCCGCTGATTTGGATGGTCAGTGCCCCCACCTGATGTTTGCGTTCTGAACGGTAATAATGCCCCAGACATTCCGTATGAACGGCAAGCACGCGGGGCCTCGCCCACGCGGGCCTTCCTAGACTTCTCCACCGCGCGGGCGGCGACGGCAGGGCGGCCGTCCGCGCCCCGCTCTGCCAAGGGGGTCCCCGTTGCCCAGACGCGACGATATCCGCACGATCCTG
>DLBY01000059.1:0-5209 GCA_002480345.1 Phycisphaerales bacterium UBA7812
CGTCGAAGACGCGGGAGAGCATGCTCGCGTGCGAGGCTGCGGGGTTCGATGTCGTGCTGATCGAGACGGTGGGGGTGGGGCAATCCGAGACGCTGGTTGCCGACATGAGCGATGTCTGTGTCGCGTTGATGATCCCCGGTGCGGGGGACGAGTTGCAGGGCATCAAGCGGGGCCTGCTCGAGTTCGCGGACCTGATCGTGGTGAACAAGGCGGACGGCGAGACGCTGGGCGCGGCCCGGAAGGCGGTGGCGACCTACCGGGCCGCGGCGCGGATGGCTCGCTCGGCTGACGGTGAGCGGGACGATGGGGCGTCGGTTCGCGTGGTGTCGTGCAGCGCGGAGACGGGCGAGGGTGTCGAGGAGCTCTGGTCGTTGATCGAGTCGCTCGTGGGGGCGGGACGGGCGGCGGGGTGGCTCGCGGCGCGGCGGCGCGGACAGATGGTGCGATGGATGTGGTCCGCGGTGGACGACCGGATGCGGTCGATCGCTCGGGCGGCGGCACGCGGGGGCGGGGCGGAGGCGAACTGGATCATGCGCGCGGAGCGAGGGGAGGTGCTCCCGCCGATCGCGGCGCGGGGGTTCGTCGATTCGCTCTTCGTGAATCGGGTCGGAGTGGAAGGCGAGCGCGACGACGCGCGCGCGGTCGGAGTCGGCACGCGCGATGCGGCGTCAACGGAACGAGGAGGTGCGGGATGATCGGTGCGAAGGCTGTCAACCACATCGGGATCGCGGTCCGGTCGATCGAGGCGCAGCGGGGGTTCTACGAGGACACGCTGGGCGCGCGGTTCGAGTCGATCGAGGAGGTGCCCGACCAGCGGGTGCGGGTCGGGTTCTTCCTGGTGGGGCCCGCGGGGGCGGAGGTGCGGCTCGAGCTTCTGGAACCAACGGACGACGACTCGGCGATCGAGGCGTTCATCCAGAGGCGAGGCGAGGGCATCCACCACATCGCCTATTCGGTGGAGGGGCTGGACGAGCGGCTCGAGGAACTCAAGGCGGGGGGCGTGCGGCTGATCGACGACACGCCCCGCTCCGGGGCGCATCACCAGCGGATCGCGTTCCTGCATCCGAAGGCGAGTATGGGCGTGCTCACGGAGCTTTGCGAGCCGGCGGGCGCGTCGGTCGCGGGTGCGTGAGCGGGTGGTGGAGCGTGCAAAGGAGAACGGGCGATGACGACGACAACGGCGGCACCGCCGACGATGGAGACGCGGATCCGCGAACTGCGGGAGAAGCGGCGCGTCGTTGAACTGGGCGGCGGGGCATCGCGGATCGAGAAGCAGCACGCGTCGGGCAAGCTGACGGCTCGGGAGCGGATCGCGCTGCTGGCGGACCCCGACTCGTTCACGGAGCGGAACGCGTTCGCGCGCCACCGGTGCACCGACTTCGGAATGGGCGACAAAGAGCTGCCCGCGGACGGTGTGGTGACGGGGAGCGCGGCGGTCGATGGTCGGCTGGTGCACCTGGCGAGCCAGGACTTCACGGTCGCGGGCGGGGCGGCGGGCGAGGTGCACGCCGACAAGATCGTGGACATGATGAAGGCGTCGCTGAAGACGGGCAGCCCCTTCGTATTCATCAACGACTCGGGCGGGGCGCGGATCCAGGAGGGGATCGACAGCCTCGCGGCGTACGGGCGGGTGTTCTTCCACAACACGCTGCTCTCGGGTGTTGTGCCGCAGATCTCGCTGATCTGCGGGCCTTGCGCGGGTGGCGCGGCGTACAGCCCGGCGTTGACGGACTTCGTGATCCAGACGAAGGCGGCGCGGATGTTCATCACGGGGCCGCAGGTGATCCAGAAGGTGACGGGCGAGGAGATCAGTGCCGAGCAACTGGGCGGGCCTGTCACGCACACGCACTACTCGGGGGTGGTGCACTTTGAGGCCGACGACGATGCGCACGCGGTGTCGATCTGCCGGACGCTGCTCGGGTTCCTGCCTTCGAACAACATGGAGAACCCGCCTGTGGTTGAGGTCGATCCGGTGGTGGTGGACGATCCGGCGATGAACGGGCTCGTGCCGGCGAACCCGCGGGAGGCGTACGACATCCACGCGGTGATCGAGCGGATCGTGGACGGGGGCGACTTCCTGGAGATCCACGCGCACTTCGCGCCCAACATCGTGATCGGGCTGGGGCGGATCATGGGGCGCACGGTGGGCGTGGTCGCGAACAACGCGCAGCAGCGGGCGGGCGTGCTGGACATCGATTCGTCGGACAAGGCGTCGCGCTTCGTCCGGTTCTGCAACGCGTTCAGCATCCCGATCGTGACGCTGGTGGATGTGCCGGGGTTCTTGCCCGGCGTTGAGCAGGAGTACCACGGGATCATCCGGCACGGCGCGAAGCTGCTGTTCGCCTACTCCGCGTGCACGGTGCCCAAGGTGACGGTGATCCTGCGCAAGGCGTACGGCGGGGCGTATGTGGCGATGAGCAGCAAGGACCTCGGGGCGGACGCGGTCGCGGCGTGGCCGGGCGCGGAGATCGCGGTGATGGGCGCGGAGGGCGCGATCGAAGTGATCTTCCGCAGGGAGATCGACGCGGCATCGGACAAGGACGCGGCCCGCGCGGAGTTCGCGGCGTTGTACCGCGATACCTTCGCGAGCCCGTATGTCGCGGCGGGGCGGCGGCTGGTGGACAGCGTGATCGAGCCCGCGGAGACGCGCCGGTATATCGCGACGGCGCTCGAGGCGATGCGGACGAAGCGTGAGCTGCGTCCCGAAAAGAAGCACGGGCTCATGCCCCTGTGACGGAGGCGGCGATCGTGGCAGGCGGGGGTGTCCAGAGTCTGAGCGTGGTGGGCGGGGACGCCCCGGATCTCGCGGGCGCCCTCGTGCTGAGCGTCGTGGGCGTCGGTGTGGTCTTCGTGGGGCTGGTGGTGCTGTCGCTGGTGATCGGGCGGTTGGTGCGCCTGCTCGCGGATCGCGGGGGCGGGGAGGTTCCGTCGGTGCAAGGCCCCGGGGACCGGCCTCGCGACGGCGCCGTCGACCCGCGGCACATCGTCGTGATCGCGGCGGCGGTCGCGGCGGCGGTCGGTCCGCGGTCGCGGGTGCACCGGATCGTGATGCTCGGGAACCGGAGCGGGGATCCGTGGGTCACGGAGGGGCGGGTCGTGGTGATGGGGTCGCACCGGCCCCACCGGTGAATGTCCGGTCGGGTGGGAAGATGCGTGAAAGGACGCGGTGATCGGATGAAAATGCGGGTCACGGTCGAGGGGGTCAGCTACGAGGTCGAGGTCGAGATGCTCGATGAAGACCTCGGTGGACGGGTGACGCAGTCCAGGCGTGCGGCGGTGCCCGGGGGTGGGGGAGGGCCGGGTGGAGCGGGATCGCCCAACTCCGGTGCCGGGGGCGTGTCGGCCCCCGCGGTTGGCGGCGCGCCGGTGGCGGTGCGCCCCGATGGGAAGCAGGTCAAGAGCCCGATCGCGGGCACGGTGCAGAGCGTCGCGGTGAAGGTCGGCGACACGGTCGCGGTGAACGACACGCTGCTGGTGCTCGAGGCGATGAAGATGGAATCCGCGGTGGCGTCCCCCGTCGCGGGGACGGTGAAGGCGGTGCACGCGGAGGCTGGCAGGGCGGTGCGGATGGGTGATGTGCTCGTTGAGTTCGAGTGAGGGCGCGATGGACGGACTGGCAGCGATCTGGTCGACGCTCGTGTCCTACTTGGGCGATTCGGGTTTCGGGCACTTCCACTGGACGAACGGGGTGATGCTCGCGATCGGCGGGCTGTTCATCTTCCTCGCGGTGCGGAAGAAGTACGAGCCCCTGCTGCTGCTGCCTATCGGGTTCGGGATGCTGATCGGCAACATCCCGTATGACGCGGGGAAACTGCCGCTGGGGGTGTACGACGGGCCCGTGAGCGAGGCGGATCTTGAGGTCTGGATGTACTTGCCCGCGGATGCGACTACGGATGCGGATTCGCACGCGGGCTTGATGCGATTGCTCAGGGGTGTGGACGCGGTCCCGTTCGCGGCCGAGCCCGTGCTGCTCGCGGATCCGTACAGCGCGGTTTCGGACTTGCACGCGGGCGCCGCGGTGCTGGTCAACACCCATCGGCTGCTCAAGCCTCGGGTGGACATCGACGGCCCCGGGATCTACGCGGCCGGGGGCGGGCGGTCTGTCTTCGTCGCGGATCCCTCGTCGGGCCCACGCTATCCCGAGTTGTGGAGCCTCGCGAAGCAGGACCCACACAACGCGAGCGTGTTCTGGTGGCTGTTCGCGGGCGTGGGGCTCGCGGGGTTCTACCCGCCCCTGATCTTCCTTGGCATCGGCGCGATGACGGACTTCGGGCCCATGCTGAGCAATCCGAAGACGCTGCTGCTCGGCGCGGCGGCTCAGTTCGGGATCTTCGCGAGCCTGATCGGGGCGGTGTTCCTGGGGTTCGATCTCGACGAGGCGGCGTCGATCGGGATCATCGGGGGCGCGGACGGGCCGACGGCGATCTTCACCTGTTCGCAACTCGCTCCTGAGTTGCTGGGCGCGGTCGCGCTCGCGGCTTACTCGTACATGGCGATGGTGCCGATCATCCAGCCCCCGATCATCCGGTTGCTCACGACCGGTGCGGAGCGACGGATCCGCATGCGCGAGCGGGCGCCGGTGTCGGGGCGGGTGCGGGTGGTGTTCCCGATCGTGGGGTTCCTGCTCACGGCGCTGCTCGCGCCGGGTGGGTTGCCGCTGCTCGGGATGCTGTTCTTCGGCAACCTCCTGCGGGAATCGCTGGTCACGGAACGCCTGGCGAACACCGCGCGGACGGCGTTTGTGGATATCGTAACCATCCTGCTGGGCGTGACGGTGGGGGCGAAGACCAGTGCGGAGAGCTTCCTGACCATGCAGACGATCTCGATCTTCATCCTGGGGCTGTGCGCGTTCGCGATCGCGACCGCGACAGGGGTGCTGTTCGCGAAGGCGATGAACCGCTTGGGCGGTGAACCGGTCAACCCGATGATCGGTGCGGCGGGCGTGTCGGCGGTCCCGATGTCGGCCCGTGTGGTGCACACGCTGGGGCTCAAGGAGGACCCGCAGAACTTCCTGCTCATGCACGCGATGGGCCCGAATGTGGCCGGGGTGATCGGAACTGCGCTGGTCGCCGGTTACTTCATGACGGTGCTCGCGGGCGCAGGTCACTAAACTTTTTACCCCAATAAGAAGCTGCGGGTGGTCTTTGTGCTGCTCGCGGCTTTTTTTTATAAACTCGCGGAGCTTAATCCGATGAATGGGGCTTTGCCC
>DLBY01000059.1:5389-6018 GCA_002480345.1 Phycisphaerales bacterium UBA7812
ACGCGGCGGGTGTGCTGCTGAGCCGCTTGGCGGGTGGGTGAGCGTGCGGATCGTCACGCTCGAATCCGTGGGCTCGACGAATGACGAGGTCGTTGCGCGCGCCGAGGCGGGTGAACGCCTGCCCCTCGCGGTGCGCGCGATCGAGCAGCACGCGGGACGGGGGCGGCTCGGGCGCGATTGGGCATCCCCCAAGGGCGGGGTCTGGATGAGCCTTGCCGACCGGTGGACGGGCGTGATCCCGGGGGCGGTGGCGCTCCGCGCGGCGCTCGCGGTCCATGCGTGCGTCGAGGCTGAGTTGAATGCTGCGGAGGTGGATCGGCTGCGGATCAAGTGGCCGAACGATCTGTTGCTCGACGGGAAGAAGATCGCGGGCGTGCTGTGCGAGCGGCGGGTTCTGTCCGACGAATCGGGGGACGGGAGCACCTGTTTGCTCGTCATCGGGGTCGGGATCAACGCGGACTTTGATGCCGACCGTCTGCCCCGTGGCGTGCGCACGCCCGCGACCACGCTTCGCTCGGCGCTCGGACGGTCGGTGTGCGTCGAGACGCTCGCGGCGCGGTTGACCGAGAGACTCGAGGTCGTGCTCGCGGCGGGCCCAGCGCCTCTGGACGATCGGGAGATCCGGGGGG
>DLBY01000059.1:6335-6988 GCA_002480345.1 Phycisphaerales bacterium UBA7812
GGTTGATCGCCTGGCGTACTGGGGGGAACGCGTCCGGGTTGCCCACCTCGACGGCACGGCTCTCGAAGGCGTGCTGGCGGAGCTCGCGCCCGACGGGCGGGTGGCGATCCGAGCGGAGTCGGGCATCGCGTGGGTGTCGGCGGGGGATGTCGAACGAGCCGCCCGCGCGTGAGAAACGGGACAACAACATGCGATTCTCCTAGAATCTGGAGCAGGCCGGCTCCGTCCGGCGGAGCGATCGGGCCGGTCGGCGTTTCATCGAAGGAGACGCGTGATGACCGGTGCATTGACCAGTGCCTACGAGTCGACCTATCGGCGTTCGATCGAGGATCCCGAGGGGTTCTGGGGCGAACTGGGCGAGCGCATCGCGTGGGAGAAGAAGTGGGATCGGGTGCTCGATGCCGGCGATGCGCCGCTGTACCGCTGGTTCGTCGGTGGTGCGTTGAACACCTGTTTCAACGCGGTCGATCGGCATGTCCAGCAGGGGCAGGGCGATCGCGTCGCGATCTTCTACGACAGCGCGATGACGGGCGCAAAACGGCGCATCACCTATGCCGAGTTGCAGCACGAGGTGGCGGTGTTCGCGGGGGCCCTCAGGCGGTTGGGGGTCGAGCGGGGGGACCGCGTCGTGATCTACATGCCGATGGTTCCCG
>DLBY01000059.1:7363-7990 GCA_002480345.1 Phycisphaerales bacterium UBA7812
GGCGGTGCACTCGGTCGTGTTCGGGGGCTTCGCGCCCAGGGAACTCGCGACGCGGATCGATGACGCGAAGCCCAGGGTGATCATCAGCGCGACCTGCGGGCTCGAGCCGAACAGGACGATCGCGTACAAGCCTTTGCTGGACGAGGCGATCGAACTCGCGGCGTGCAGGCCCGAGCGGTGCGTGATCCTGCGCCGTCCCGAATGCGAGGCGGCGCTCGTTGAGGGTCGCGACCTCTGGTGGTCGGATGCGGTCGAGGGCGCGGAGCCCGCGGAGTGCGTGACGGTCGGGGCGACCGACCCGCTGTATGTGTTGTACACCTCCGGGACAACGGGCGTTCCGAAGGGTGTGCTGCGCGACAACGGGGGGCACGCGGTGGCGCTCGCGTGGTCGATGAAGGCGATCTACGACATCGGGCCCGGTGATGTGTTCTGGGCGGCGAGCGATATCGGCTGGGTGGTGGGGCACTCGTACATCGTGTACGGCCCGCTGCTCGCGGGGGCGACAACGGTGATGTACGAGGGCAAGCCTGTCGGGACGCCCGATCCCGGCGCGTTCTGGCGGATCATCCAGGAGTACAAGGTCAGGTCGCTGTTCACGGCGCCGACGGCGTTCCGCGCGATCAAGCG
>DLBY01000059.1:8287-8453 GCA_002480345.1 Phycisphaerales bacterium UBA7812
GACGGCGTTCCGCGCGATCAAGCGGGACGATCCGGAGTGCTCGTACCTGAAGGCCTACGACACCTCCTCGTTGAAGTACCTGTTCCTCGCGGGGGAGCGGTGCGACCCGGACACGCTGAACTGGGCCCGCGGTGTGCTGCATGTGCCGGTGATCGACCACTGGTGG
>DLBY01000059.1:8775-9585 GCA_002480345.1 Phycisphaerales bacterium UBA7812
TGGTGGCAGACCGAGACCGGCTGGGCGATGGCGGCGGACTGTGCGGGCCTGGGCCTGCTTCCCGTCAAGGACGGGTCGCCCACCAAGCCTGTGCCCGGGTGGGATCTGCGTGTTCTGGGTGATGACGGCGCGGAGGTGTCGCCCGGGACGATCGGGAACATCGTGGTGAAACTCCCGCTACCTCCCGGTGCGCTTCCGACGCTCTTCCACAACGACGAGGGGTATCGCGCATCGTATCTGAGCCACTTCCCGGGGTACTACGAGACCTCGGACGCGGGCTACATCGATGAGGATGGGTATGTGTACATCATGAGCCGGGTGGATGACATCATCAATGTCGCGGGTCACCGCCTGAGCACGGGGGGGATGGAAGAGGTGCTGGCGGGGCACCCGGATGTCGCGGAATGCGCCGTGATCGGTGTCCCGGATGCGCTGAAAGGCGAGGTGCCGTTGGGGCTCGTGGTGCTGAAGGCGGGACGGGATCGTGCCCGGGACGAGATCCGTTTCGAATTGATCGGTCGCGTTCGGAGCACGATCGGCGCCGTCGCGGCGTTCAAGCGGGTGCTGATTGTGGACAGGCTGCCCAAGACACGCTCGGGCAAGATCCTGCGGAATGTGATGCGCGCGATCGCGGATGGACGCGAGCCGGCGGTGCCCGCGACGATCGAGGACCCCGCGGTGCTCGCGGAGATCGACGCGGCCTTCCATAACGAGGCGGCGGTGCGGGCGAACTGACCTGGGCTCGGGGGCGCGACATGTCCCGGTGCGGCCGTGCCGCCTGCACGGCGGTTTTCTGTCTGGTTGCGTCGG
>DLBY01000059.1:9888-20757 GCA_002480345.1 Phycisphaerales bacterium UBA7812
GTCTGGTTGCGTCGGTCCGAAGCAAACGAGTGGGGCTGCTCTGTAGACTCCTGCTGGTTCTCGTTTCGGAGTGTGCTCATGCGATCGTGCGTACTGGCGGTGGTCCTCGCGTTCATGGTGTCGGCGTGCAGCGGAGGCGTCGGGACGCCCTGGCTTGAATTCGAGCCCGGGGAGGCAACCCCGACGGACGCTGCTGGACGCGGGCTTCATGTTGTGCTCGTCAGTGGAGACGAGGAATACCGCTCGGAAGAGGCGTTGCCCCAACTCGCGGCGATCCTGAGCGAGCGGCACGGGTTCCGGTGCACGGTCCTGTTCTCGATCGATCCGGAAACCGGGACGGTCGACCCCGACGAGCGGAAGAACATCCCGGGTCTCGCGGCGCTCGAGGACGCGGATTGTCTGGTGCTGTTCACCCGGTTCCGGGATCTTCCTGATCAGCAGATGGCGTTCATCGATTCGTACCTGCGGGCGGGCAAGCCCGTGCTCGGGATCCGCACCGCGACGCACGCGTTCAATCTGTCGGGCGAGCGTTCGTTCGCACGCTACACATGGAACCACGACCCCGGGGAAACTGAAGAGCAGGCGTGGGGGGGCGGCTTCGGCAGGTTGGTGCTGGGTGAGACCTGGATTGCCCACCACGGCGCGCACGGGCGCCAATCGACTCGGGGCGAGGTCGCGCCCGACGCCGCGGACCACCCGATCGCTCGGGGGCTCGGTGAGCCGGGCACGCCGGTGTTTGGGATGGAGGGTGTGTGGGGGCCGACGGATGTGTACCGCGTCCGGCTCCCGATGGCGGACGGCGTGCAGCCGATCGTGCTGGGACGGGTGCTCGACGGGATGGACGCGGACTCGCCCGGCGTCGGGGGCGAATTGAACGACCCGCTCATGCCGATCGTGTGGGCGAAGCGGTATCGCCTGCCCGGAGGAGCGGCGGGCGAAAGCGTCACGAGCACGATCGGTGCATCGGTGGACCTGGTCGCGTCGGGCACGCGGCGCGTGCTGGTCAATGCGGTGTATTGGCTCTGCGGTCTCGGAGACGAGATCCCGGAGGGCGGTGCGGACGCGAGGATCGTGGGGGTGTTCGAGCCCTCGCCCTACGGGTTCGGGGGCGCGCGGAAGGGCTTGCTTCCGGCGTCCTTCTCTCCGTTTCGTGGGGCAAAGGAGCCGAGACAATCCCCCGCGACGCTCGAGTTGCGGGAGGGTGATCGGCTCGTGCTGATCGGGAACACCTTTGCGGAGCGGCTCGCCGCGAGCGGGTACTTCGCGGCGATGGCTCACGCGGCGCACCCCGGGTTGAGCCTGAGCGTGCGGCACATCCCGTGGTCGGCCGACGAGGTGGGGAACCGCCCTCGCGAGCGGGGTGTGCCCACCACGCTGGAGCGGCTTCACGAGTTGGACGCGTCGGTGATCGTCGCGTGCTACGGGATGAGCGAGTCGTTCGCGGGCGAATCGGGGCTCGATGCGTTCGATCGGGATCTTCGTGCGTATCTCGACACGCTGACGGGGACGCCCTTCGACGGGGAGACGCCCCCGCGGGTGGCGTTGGTATCGCCCATCGTGCACGAGGATCTCGGGGCACCCTGGGTGACCGGCGCGGCGCTCGCGGAGCGGAACCGGCTGCTCGCGCTGTACACCGAGACGATGCGGCGCGCGGCGGCGGATGCGGGTGTCGTCTTCTGCGATCTTCTTTCGTTACCCGGCGCGGAAGAAGCAGGACCTTTGACGACCAACGGGATCCACCCGAGCGAGGATGGAGCGCGGGTCTACACGGAACGCCTGGGCTCGGAACTGGGATGGCTGAGGGAGGCTCGGTCGGATGCGTCGGACGCGGAACTCGAGGCGGCGTCTCGCCTGCGTCGGCTCGCGGCGGATCAGTACTACCACGAGCGGTTGTGGTACCGCCCCACGAACACCGAGTATGTCTACGGGAGGCGGCACGAGCCTTTCGGGATCGTGAATTTCCCGCCCGAGATCGAACAGTTGGAGCGGATGATCGATGCCCGCGACCGCGCGCTGGGTGCGGGCGGGCTCACGAATCCCGCGGCGCTGTTCGAGGCCCCGCTCGGCGAGCGCCCGGTGTGGGAGGATGTGCCCACGAGCCGGGATTTTCCTGAGGATTCGTGGACGCCTGATCCCGTTGTCGCGAAGGGGACGGAGACCTCGCTGGGCGACCTCGAGATCAAGGATCCAGAGGAGTTCGTCTCCGCCTTCACGCTCGCGGACGGGTACACGGTGGAGGCGTTCGCGAGCGAGCGGGCGTTTCCGGATCTCGCGAACCCGCTCGCGATGACCTTCGATGAATCGCATCGTCTCTGGGTCATCTGCGCGACGACCTACCCCCATCTGCTCCCCGGGGAGCGGCCCTCCTGCAAGATCATCGTGCTGGAGGACACCGACGCGGACGGGCGGGCGGACCGGCGGACCACCTTCGCGGATGACCTCTACATCCCGACCGGGTTCGCGGTGGACCTCGACTGCGTCTATGTCGGGCAGGCGCCCGATCTGCTGCGGCTTCGCGACACGGACGGGGACGGCGCCGCGGACCGACGCGAGGTGGTCTACACGGGTTTCGCGATGCCGGACTCCCATCACACGATCAGCGCGTTCGAGTGGGATCCGCACGGCGGGTTCCTCATGCACGAAGGCGTCTTCTGCGTGACAGGGGTCGAGACACCGTGGGGGACGATGCGATCGGTGGATGCGGCGGTCTGGCGGTTCGATACCCGGACCGGTCGCCTGACGCGGCTCTCCCACGCCGGGTTCGCGAATCCCTGGGGGCACGCGTTCGACGACTTCGGGCAGAGCGTGCTCGCCGACGCGTCGGGAGGGGCGAACTTCTCGTTCAGCCATGTCATCAACGGGAGCGAGGGGGTCCGCAAGCCCGGGCGGGGCGCGCCGATCCTGAACCGCGGTCGCCCGACCGCGGGCTGCGAGATCATCGCGAGCCGGCACTTTCCGGAGGATGTGCAGGGGACCTTCCTGGTCAATCAGAGCATCGGGTTTCATGGCACGCGGTGGAGTCGCCTCATCGAGCCCTCGGGTGATGCGAGCGCGTGGAGCGCGGAGGCGATGGAGCAGGATCTGCTCGAGAGCAGCGATGTGAATTTCCGCCCGGTCGCGATGGAGATCGGGCCCGACGGCACGCTGTTCATCGTGGATTGGTCGAATCCGATCATCGGGCATATGCAGTACTCGGTGCGCGATCCGAGGCGGGACGCGACCCACGGGCGGATCTGGCGCATCCGGCACCGGACCCGCGAGACGCTCACCCCGCCCCAGATTCCGTCCGCGGAGACCGTTCGGGGAAGACTGGCGCTGTTTGACCTGCTCCGACTCCCAGAGCGGAACACGCGGCGGCACGCACGCAGGCGTTTGCAGCGGGCGGACCCGGGGGTGGTGCTCCCGGAGTTCGATGCCTGGCTGTCGATGCTGGACCCGGGAGACCCGCTGCGAGAGAGGCTGCGTCTGGAGCGATTGTGGTTGGCGCGTGCGCACGGCGTGTTCGATCTGCCCTTGCTCGACGAAGTCGCGTCGTCCCCCGATGCTCGCGTGCGCGCGGGAGCGGTTCGCGTCCTCCGGCACTGGCTCGACGAGGGTGGAGTCGCGGCGGGGCCCGCGCTCCGCGTGCTCGCACGATGCGCGACGGACCCGGACATGCGCGTGCGCCTCGAGGCGGTCATCGCCGCGGGGTTTGTGCCCTCGCCCGACGCGGCGGCGGTGGTGGAGACCGCGGCGGCGCTCCCGGCTGACGCGGCGTTGACGATCGCGATCGAGGAGGCGATCCGGTTCCTCTCCCGGCTGCCCGGCGAGCCAACCGATTTCGCGCGGACGCTCGAACTCGAAGCGATGCCCGTCGATGCGCTGCTCGCGGCTGCGCCGGGCGGGGTACGCGATCGCGTCGTGCTGGCCCGCGCGGATGTGCCGCTGGCGCTGCGTCGGGAGGCGGCTGATCGACTCGGGGCGATGGATGACCCGGGACTGCTCTTAGAACTTGTGCTCGGGGCGCGGAGCCCCGACGAGGCGGCGGACGCGATCGCGCCGATCGTCCTGGAGCAGGACGCGCAGGCGCTCCGCACCGCACGGGCGACCGCGACACGGCTCGCGGAACGCAAGGGGAGGGCGGGGACGCTCGGGCTCGCGGTGCTCGCGCGGGTCGGGGCTCTCGACGCGGATGATCTGCCCGGCGGGGAGCGTCGACTGGTCGAGTTTGCGGAGTTGATGCCGGCGGGGACGCTCGATCCCATACTGATCGATCGGCTCCTCGACGCCGGGAAGGGCGGGGCGGTCGACCCGGAGAGCGTGGTGCGGGCGCTGGCGCCGCACGCGATCGATGCATCGCTTCGCGATCGGTTGGTGACGACGCTCCTCGATGAGTGGGTTCGACCGGCGGAAGCACGCCCGCTGTCGGGATGGGACGGGCGGTCCGCGCTCGCGGCCGCGGGGCTGTTGGGGCTCGCCGAGGTGTCCTCCGTTGCGGGTGGTGAGTTGGACATCGAGGGCAGGTATCTCGTGGAGCGGGCGGACGATGCCGCGCTCGCGGCGGGGCGTGCGGTCTTCCTGTCCGAATCGGTGGGGTGCGCGCGTTGTCATGCCGAGGACGGGTCGGGGCTCGAGGGCTTCCCGCCGCTCGCGTCGTCGGCGTGGGTCCACGGGACCGCTGACCGCTCGATCGCGATCGTGCTGCACGGGCTTTTCGGGGAGATTTCGATGCCCGGGGATGAGGCGTACAACTCCGCGATGGCACCGCTCGGGCAGTTGCTTGACGATGAGCAGGTCGCTTCCGTGTTGACCTATGTGCGACAGTCATTCGGGAACTTCGCATCGCCTGTCGATGCGTCGCGGGTCGCGTCGGTGCGCGCGATGGACGCGCCGCGCCAGGGGATGTGGCGTCCCGAAGAGATCCTCGATCGGTATCCGCTCGACGACGAGACCGTCGTGCCCGGTGTTGTTCCGGACCGAACGCTGCGAGCCTCGGCGCGCGGCTCGGACAAGGCGAACAGCGGAGGGGCGAGCATCGCGACGACGCTCGTTGTGCTCTCGCTGGTTCTCGCGGCGATCGGCGCTGGGGCGCTCGCGGTGATCTTTCGGATCGCTGCACGCGTTGGCGGCTGACCGGGGCGGTCTCTGGGGCATCGCTCGTCCCCGACGCGGTATGCTCGGGTGATGCTGAGATCCGTTCTGACGATCGCCTTGGGCCTGCTCGCGGGGTGTCATTCGAATCAAACCACATCAACCCCAACGCGGGTGTCCGGAGCCGAACGCTCGGCGAGAACCGAGCGCGTCGTCCAGGCGTTCGATTCGGACTGGTTGTTCCATAAAGGCGGGCTCGATGCGGTGCCCACGGGCGACGATGCTGCCGGCTGGGTACCGGTCCGGCTGCCGCACGATTGGGCGATCGAGGGGCCCTTCGATCGCGAGCAGAGCGGCGAGCAGGCGAAGCTCCCGTGGCGCACGGAGGGGTGGTATCAGCGATGGTTCACGGTTGATCCAGCATCGGTCGAGGCGGGACGGCGCACGCTGTTTGTCTTCGACGGCGTGATGTCGAATGCGAGCGTCTTTGTCAACGGCCGGCTCGCGGGTTCCTGGCGTTACGGGTACAACTCGTTCGTGGTGGACGCGACGGAGTTCGTGCGCACGGGCGAGAACCACATCGCGGTGCACGCGGACAACACCGCCCACTATTCCAGGTGGTATCCGGGCGCGGGGATCTACCGACGCGTGCAGCGGGTGAGCCTCGCGCCGATCGCGGTTCCGATCTGGGGAGTCGCGATCGAAACCCCGCTCGTGTCGGACGACGCGGCCTTGGTGCGGGTGCGCACAGAAATCGAGTCGGTGCTCGACGAGCCCGGGGCGGTCGTCATCGAGTCGGAGATCCGCGGGGAGGACGGTGCGTTGGTCGCGTCCGGCGCGCGCTCGGGCGTGCGCATCCCGGCTCGGGGCTCGGTCACGCTGACTCACGACCTGGAGATCGCGGCGCCGCGCCGGTGGGATATCGATGATCCGCACCTGTACACGCTGCGCACGCGGGTGTTGAAGGGGGGACGGATCATCGATGAGCGGGACGACGCTTTCGGTGTTCGCACCTTCGCGTGGACCGCGGACGACGGGTTCCACCTCAACGGGCGGCGGGTGCAGATCCGCGGGGTGAATCTCCACCATGACAACGGCCCGCTTGGCGCCGCGGCGTTTCGCGACGCGATCGAGCGGAAACTCCGGATCATGAAAGATATGGGGGCGAACTCGATCCGCACGAGTCACAACCCGCCCTCGCCTCATCTGCTCGATTTGTGCGACGAGATGGGGTTGCTGGTCATCGACGAGCTCTTCGATAAGTGGGGTGCGACGGCGAGCGTGGATGTCGGGACGGAGCGATTTGTTCGTGAGTACGCGGAAGCGGAGGTCCGGAACCTGATCAGGCGCGATCGCAACCACCCGTGCGTGGTGCTCTGGTCGATCGGCAACGAGATCGGGGATGTGCTGCGGGATGCCGACGGGCGAGGGGCCGAGCACATCGCGGCGGTCGAAGGGATGTTCAAGAAGCACGACCCGACACGCCCTACGAGCATGGGCCTGCATGTGAACAGCGCCGCGGACGGTGATCTGCTCCGCTCGCTCGACACGCAGGGGTGGAACTACGGCGCGAAGTACCGGCGGGCGAGGCGGTCGCATCCGGATGTGCCGATGATCTACTCGGAGTCCGCGTCTGCGTTCAGCACGCGCGGCGCGTATCGGTTCCCGCACCCGGAGGGGCCCAAAGACTACGGCTCCGATTTCGTGGAATCGTCCTACGACCGGACCGCGGCGTCCTGGAGCGATATTCCCGAGATCGAGTTCGATCGAGTGGAGCGCGATGGGTATGTCGCGGGCGAGTATGTCTGGACGGGGTTTGACTACCTGGGCGAGCCGACGCCGCACACGCGGGATGCCCGCAGCAGCTACTTCGGCATCGTCGATCTCGTGGGTATCCCGAAGGATCGGTTTTTCCTCTACAGGAGCGAATGGAATGATGCGCAAGACACCGTCCATCTCCTGCCCCACTGGACTTGGCCGGGGCGCGAGGGAGTAGTCACGCCGGTGTATGTGTACACCTCGGGAGATTCTGCGGAGTTGTTCCTGAACGGGGAGAGCCTGGGGCGTCGCGAGAAGCGGTCCGCTAAGGGCGCGGCGAGCGGGAACCTCGCGAGCGGCGCGATCGTTTACGCGTCCTCGGAACAACTGCTCCAGAAAGGACGGGGCAATGTCATCGCGGAGAATCGCGCCGACAAGGCGGTCGACGGGAGCGTTGACACGCGGTGGGCCGCGGAATCAGCGGACTTTCCGCAATCGCTGACGATCGATCTGGGCGAGCGAACCCCGATCGGGTCGGTGTCGATCGACTGGGAGTCCGCCGCGACCAATTACCGGTACACCGTCGAAGCAGGGGACGAGCTGGATGCCTTGCGGGTCATCGGGGACGAAACTTCTTCGTCAACGCGCGGGAGGCGGTCGGTCACAGCGGCAGAGGCGGAAGCCCGGTTTGTTCGGCTCGTCGTGAAGGCTGCGGAAGGCAAGTGGTGGGCGAGCGTGCGGGAACTTCGGGTGCTCGGCCGCGACGCGCCGGCAGAGTCGGTCGAGTCCCCGTATTACGACCTCCTAGATCACTATCGGCTGAGGTGGGAGGGGGTGAGGTACTTGCCCGGGACGCTCCGAGCGGTCGCGTACCGCGAGGGCGAGATGATCGGGCAGGCGGAGATCGAGACCGCGGGGGAGGCGACCTCGATTCGGCTGACACCGGAGCGCCTGGTGATCCCCGCGAGCGGTGACGCTCTCGCGTACATCCTCGTTGAGGCGGTCGACGATCAGGGGAGGCTGTGCCCGAATGACCACTCGCCGATCGATTTCGAGGTGGAGGGGCCCGCGACGATCGCGGGGATCGGGAACGGGAACCCCATGGGATACGACCCGTTCCATGACGCCTCGCACCCGCTCTTTTCTGGCAAGGCGATGCTGATCCTGCGCGGGTCGGACGGTGATACAGGAACGATCCGCGTCGCCGCGCGATCCGAGGGCAAGCGCACGGGGCGGGCACAACTGTTTGCCGAGCACTGAGGTGTCCGGATGGCGTCTGCTCGCGATACGGGCGTTCGCGACGCGCTCTCGCTGGTCCGGTGCGGACCCGTCCAGCGGATCTCAGCGGAGCGAGCGGTATCAGCAGCAGTGCGGCGGCGGCCGTAAACTGCGGCGTCGCGCCGCGCCTCCGGTGCGCGTCGCACAGCAACCGAGTTTTTCCGGGGCGTTCCACAATGCGTAATCGAATCCACCGTCTGTTCTCTCGACTCGGTGTCGCTCTGCTGATCGGCGTCGCGGCGTGTCCCGCGTGGGGCGAAGAGCCCGATGCGGAGCCCGTGTCGCCGCTGAGCGCCGAGACATTCGACGGGCTTGAACTCCGCTCGATCGGCCCGGCCCTGATGTCGGGTCGGATCGCGGACATCGCGATTCACCCCGACGATCAGAGCACCTGGTATGTCGCTGTTGGCAGCGGGAATCTCTGGAAGACCACGAACGCCGGGACGAGTTGGGCGCCGATCTTCGATGATCAGGGCTCCTATTCGATCGGATGTGTCACCCTCGATCCGAACAACCCCGAGGTCGTGTGGGTCGGGACTGGTGAGAATGTCAGCGGTCGGCATGTCGGGTTCGGAGACGGCGTGTACCGCAGCCGGGACGGGGGGAAGTCCTGGGAGAACCTGGGGCTGCGGGGTTCCGAGCACATCGGGATGATCGCGATCGACCCGCGGGATTCCGACACCGTCTATGTCGCGGTGCAGGGGCCGCTCTGGTCCGAGGGGGGCGAGCGGGGCCTCTACAAGTCGACGGACGGCTTCGTCACTTGGGAGAAGATCCTCGGGGGGGGCGATTACACCGGGGTCAACGAGGTACACCTCGACCCGCGTGATCCGGATGTGCTCTACGCCGTGACGCACCAGAAGTACCGCAATGTCGCGGCGCTGATCAACGGGGGACCCGAGAGCGGGATCCACAAATCGACCGATGGGGGACGGACCTGGCGCGAGCTCACCAACGGCCTTCCCGACGACGACAAGGGAAAAATCGGTCTCGCGGTCTCGCCCATCGATCCGGACATCGTTTACGCGACGGTCGAGCTCGCGCACCGGGAAGGCGGGTTCTACCGGAGCGCGGACGGCGGCGAGTCGTGGACCAAGCAGTCTGATTATCTCTCAGGCGGGACCGGACCCCACTATTACCAGGAGATCTTCGCGAGCCCGCACCAGCTCGACCGGGTCTACCAGATGGATGTGCGCTTGCATGTGACGGAAGACGGCGGCAAGTCGTTCAGCAGGCTGCGCACGACGCACAAGCACAGCGACAACCATGCGCTCGCGTTCGACCCGAACGACCCGGAGTACCTGCTCGCAGGGTGCGACGGCGGGCTCTACGAGAGCTGGGACCTGGGCGAGACCTGGAAGTATGTCGCCAATCTGCCCGTAACCCAGTTCTACAAGGTCGATGTCGATTACGACGAGCCCTTCTACAACATCATCGGGGGGACGCAGGACAACGCGACCCAGTACGGCCCGTCCCGCACGGACAACAACCACGGGATCCGCAACTCGGACTGGATGATCACCGTCTTCGGGGACGGGCACCAGCCGGCGATCGATCCGACGAACCCGGACATCATCTACTCGCAGTGGCAGCAGGGGAACTTCGTCCGCCACGATCGGAAGACGGGGGAGATCGTCTACATCCAGCCGCAGCCTGCCGAGGGCGAAGAGGCGGACCGGTTCAACTGGGATGCCCCGATCCTGCTGAGCCCGCACGATCCGTCCCGGGTGTTCGTCGCGAGCCAGCGGGTGTGGCGCAGCGATGATCACGGCGATTCATGGGAGGCGATCAGCGGGGACCTGTCCCGCGGGATTGATCGGCTCACCGCGCCGATGATGGGACGCGTGCAGAGCATCGATGCGGTCTGGGACCTCTACGCGATGTCGCAGTACGGCACCGTGACCTCGATCGCGGAATCGCCGAAACAGCCGGGGCTGATCTACGCGGGGACCGACGATGGTCTCGTGCATGTCACCGAGGACGGGGGCGAGTCCTGGCGCCGGATCGACCCGCTTCCCGGGGTGCCCGAGTTCTCGTATGTGAACGACATCAAGGCCGACCTGCACGACGCGGACACGGTGTACATCTGCCTGGACAATCACAAGGCGGGGGACTTCACGCCTTACCTTCTGATGAGCACGGATCGGGGGCGCACATGGTCGTCGATTCGGGGCGACCTGCCCGATCGGCACCTCGTCTGGCGACTCGTGCAGGATCATGTGAACGCCGATCTGCTGTTCCTCGGCACAGAGTTCGGCGTCTTCTTCACGGTGGATCGCGGCGCGAAGTGGGTCAAGCTGACGGGCGGGGTCCCGAATATTCCCTTCCGCGACCTCGCGATCCAGCGTCGGGAGAACGACCTTGTGGGCGCGACCTTCGGGCGGGGGTTCTATGTGCTCGACGATTACACGCCCCTCCGCTCGGTCTCGGAAGATGTGCTCGAGCAGGACGCCGTCCTCTTCCCGGTCCGTGACGCGTGGTGGTACATCCCGCGGCGCACGCTCGGGTACGGCGCGAAGGCATCGCAGGGCGACGCGTTCTTCGTCGCGCCCAACCCGCCGTTCGGGGCCGCGTTTACCTACTACCTGAAAGACACGCTCAAGACGCAGAAGGAGCGCCGAGCCGAGCGGGAAGCGGAGCTTGCCGAGAAGGGCGAGGACACGCCCACGCCGGGCTGGGCGGCGCTGCGTGAGGAAGACCGGGAGGAGCCCCCCGTGGTTGTCCTGACGGTGCGGGACTCGGACGGGGAGGTTGTCCGCCGCG
>DLBY01000119.1 GCA_002480345.1 Phycisphaerales bacterium UBA7812
CCGCAGTGCAGGATGCCGACCGGACATGGATGAATTTCGAATTCAGGGTGGAACCCGACTGACCGGCCGACTGGTCGTCGATGGCTCCAAGAACGCCGCTCTTCCCCTCATGGCCGCTTCGCTGCTGACCAGCGATCCGGTCGTGCTCAACGGCATCCCCCCGCTCGCCGATGTCCGAAGCATGGATCGCCTCCTGGGTGAACTCGGGCTTCGGGTGACCCGAAGCGGGCGAACCATCCAACTGCACGCCCAGGACGAACAGCGGTTCCACGCCCGCTACGACATCGTCAAGACGATGCGAGCCAGCATCTGCACGCTGGGTCCCATGCTCGCCCGCCGCGGGAGGGTTCGCATCTCGATGCCCGGTGGATGTGCCATCGGCGACCGACCCGTCGATCTGCATCTTCGGGGCATGGAGGCGTTGGGAGCGAAGATCACCTTCGACGGCGGCGACATCATCGCCGAGGCGGATCGGCTCCGGGGGAACACGATCTTTCTGGGAGGCCCCTTCGGATCGACCGTACTGGGCACGGCCAACGTCATGTCGGCCGCCACGCTCGCCGAGGGGACGACCATCATCGAATCCGCCGCCTGTGAACCGGAGATCGCCGACCTGGCACGCATGCTCAACGGCATGGGAGCCAAGATCTCCGGTGCCGGTACACCGCGGATCATGATCGAAGGCGTCGAAGGGCTGCACGGCACCGAACACAACGTGCTTCCCGATCGCATCGTGGCCGGCACGCTCGCGATCGCCGCCGCCATCACCCGCGGCGACGTCCTGCTGGAGCAGTTCCCATGGGACCATCTTCTGGCCCTCATCGATCGGCTCAACGAAATTGGTGTGCGGATCGAACGCACCGATCCCGGCGAGCCCTGCGAACGATGCACGGTCCGGGTCACCGCTCCGGATCCGTTCAAGCCGGTACTGTTCACCACACAGCCCTATCCGGGATACCCCACGGATCTGCAGGCCCAATTGATGGCCCTGCTGTGCCTGGCCGAAGGCAACAGCATCGTCACGGAGAAGATCTATCCGGATCGATTCATGCATGTTCCCGAACTGAGTCGGATGGGAGCACGACTGATTCGCCAGGGCTCGACGGTGGTCGTCCAGGGCGTCCCCGAACTCATCGGGGCTCCCGTGATGGCCAGCGATCTCCGGGGTTCCGCCTCGCTGATCATTGCCGGCCTGGCGGCACGTGGTGAGACGACCGTCAGCCGCGTCTACCACGTCGATCGCGGATACGTCCATCTGGAACACCAGCTTCACCATCTCGGAGCGATGATCGAACGGGTCAATGCGGAGACCGGTGAAGTCACCAGCAGCATGCCCGCGATCTCCACACGACCCATGCCGAACGTGGACAGTCCGACGGGTCAGATGCAGGCCGAACGCATCCGCTCGTAGAGACAGATCGCCGCCGCCGCGGCCACGTTGACGGACGGCACCTCGCCGTGCATCGGAATCTCCACGACCGCATCGCACGCATCCAGTGAATCCTGCGTCAGTCCTTCTCCTTCCGAGCCCACCAGCAGAGCGCAACGCGCTGTCCATTCGATGTCCCAGATCGGCTTCGCCCCCGGGCACCGCTCCGCCGCCAGCAACCTGCAGCCCCACTCGCGGCGCAGGTCCGTGAGCACCTCATGCCAGCCACCGGACGGAGCAACCGCCCACGGCACGGTGAACACATGACCCATGGAGACCCGGATGGACTTTCTGTAGAGGGGGTCGCAGCAGGCGGGATCCAGCAGCACCCCGTCGACCCCGAGGGCGGCGGCGTTGCGGAAGAGGCTCCCCATGTTGTCGACGTTGGTGATGCCTTCGGCGAGCAGCAAGGTGCACCGCTCGGCGTATTGCAGATGGCCGAGCGCCCGATCCAGTCGGAGCTCCGAATCGGCCGGCCGGTGTCCGGACGCGAGCACTCCGCGGTGGACATGGAAACCGGCGATCCCGCCCAGCAGTTCGAGCGACGCCGTGTAGACCGGTACTTGGTCGGGCAGCACGCGAAGCACGTCCTGCAACGCCTCGAACTTTCCGTGCGAGAGCAGCAGCGACTGGATCCGATCCGGCGTCGCCAGCAGCCTGCGAAGGACGAGTTCCGACTCCGCCATGAACAGACCGTCACGTCCGCGCAGATCACGGTCCCGCACATCGCGAAAGACTTCGACCCGGGAATCGCCGGGATCCGTTACCGGGTGGGGTCCGTTCACTGGTTGTCGACGGTGTCGTCGCGAAGCAGATCCATCATCTGCTCCTGGGCCCGCTCGTAGCGTCGGGCACTGTCGATCAGATTGCGACGAATGATCTCGAGCTGCGGATCGTCGGCATCCACCGCCCCCCCGGCGGCCTCGATGAACCGCTGCATCGACTCGGCGGCGGACTTCAGATCCGCGGCGCCGAAGACGAAGTTGCGGGACGCGGAATAGATCAGCTCCTGACGGAGCTGCGTGTCGGTCGGCCGATAGAGCAGACGCCAGGGGCTCGCGGTGACTTCGGCGAGCAGCTGCGTCAGTTGCTGGGATGCCAGGGTGGCATTGGCCAGGCTGACATCGACGTCGTCGAACCACGGTCCGGCGTGACGCCGCAGGTCGGACATCGTGACCATGAGGTCGTCCATCGTCCCCAGCAGGTTGTCCATGAACCGATCGACCTTCGGCAGGGCCTGCTCCTGAATCGTCCGTGCGATGCCGGACGCACGCTCAAAGGTTTCGTCGAGATTGTCCGTCATGTCCTGGAACTTGGATTCGTTGTTGTTGATCCACGAGGTGACGGCGTCCACGGACCGGGCGAACTCCTCCAGTTCGGCAACGAGAAGATCCACCTCACCGGACCAGTCGGACCAGTCCCGGTCCAGTTGTCCCAGGAATTCATTGGCATTCTCGATGGCCTGCCGAAGTCCGGACGTGGCGATCTCGATGTCGCCCGACGGCCCCTCGCCCACGATCCATCGGAGCAGTTGTCCATCCTGCTCCAATCGCTTGGTGATGACGGCCAGCGACTCCAGGGTGCTGTCGATGTTGACGGATGCATCACCGCCGATGAGGCTGTCGATCATGCTGAGGGACGAACCCACCAGCCGGCCTCCCGGGGGAATGACCGAGCCGTCCACTCCCAGCGACGAGAATTCCAGCCATGCGTCGTTGCTGATCAGCCCGGCTCCCACGGCGACCCGGGCATCGCTGCGAAGCTGCATCGAGGCGGGAATGCTGAAGAGGACATCGATTTCGGTCAGCGGCCGACCCTCCTGCATGTCGAACGACACGTCGTTGACTTCGCCGATCACGATCCCCCCCACCTTGACGAAGGATCCGGACCCCAGCGATCCCACGCCCTCGGAGACCTCGTAGGTGGCGGTGTACGAGACATGACTCGGCCCGAAGTACCGGGCGAAGTCGCCAAGTATGAAGACGACGAGAATCCCGATGACGATGGCGACGGTCACGAAGATGCCGGCCTTGATGTTGTTCTGGGAACGAAGTGCTGCGCTCGACATGCTGTGCTCCGTGGCGGCCAGGCCGCCGCTGTACTCGGTCCTACTTGATCCGCCGTGTGGTCTGGATGGCCCGGCCACCGGTGAGTTTGCTCAGGTCCGCACCGAGCAGATCCGCCTCGTAGCTGTTCTGGGTATGGGATTCGGTCATCGGTCCCTCGTGGTCGCCACGCAGGAACTGACGGATGAGCTGCTGCTCTTCGTTCAGTTCCCCGATGCGATCCTTCGGGTAGTCACGAAGCTCCTCGTAGGCTTCACGCTTGTCCACCATGATCATCCGCCCCTTGTGGAGCATGGCCATGCGATCGGCGATGGTGAAGGCGGAATCCATCTCGTGCGTCACCACGATGCTCGCGACCCCGAGCTTCTGCGTCAGATCGACCATCAACTGGTCGATGGCGGCGGAGGTCACCGGATCGAGTCCGGCGCTGGGCTCGTCGTAGAACAGGATCTTGGGATCGAGCGCCAGCGCCCGCGCCAGGCCCGCGCGCTTCTTCATCCCCCCCGAGATCTGCGCCGGGTATTTCTCCGCAGCCTCGCGGAGCCCCACCAGCTCGAGCTTGATCTTCACCATGATGTCGATCGTCTCGGGGTCGAGATCGGTGTGCTCGTGCAGCGGGAGCGCGACATTCTCCGCAACCGTCATGCTGTTGAACAAAGCCCCGGACTGGAACAGGATGCCGATCTTCTTGCGCGTCTCGTTGAGCTCGTCCTCGTCCATCGCGCAGATGTTCCGCCCGAACAACTCGATCGCGCCCTCGCTGGGCGGGAACGACCCGATCATCATCCGCAGCGTCGTGCTCTTGCCCGAGCCCGACCCGCCCATGATCACCATCGTCTCGCCCGGCATGATGTCCAGGTCGAGCCCCGACAGCACCGTCTGCCCCCCGAACCGCTTCGCGACGCCCCGGCACGAGATCACGGGCTCGCCCTCGCCCTGCGAGAACAGCGAGACCCCGCCGCGCTCCCCCGCTTCCGCGTCAGGGGCCATCGTCACCCGCCGCGTCGTCATCATCATCGTCGTCGTCCGCCTGCGGCCCGGGCGCCGGGGCCGGGGTCGGGGAGACGAGCTTCAGCTCCGTCCCGTCGGGCATCACGATCCAGATGTCCATCAGCGGGATCACCAGGTCGCTGCCGCTCGGGTTCGACGCCGAGTTCGGGTCGGGCACCGCGAGCATCAGCACCGTCCCGTTGTCGAAGATCGCGGGCATCGGCACCACATCCTGGCGGCCCTGGTAGGTCTGCATCTGCTGCCCCACGGCGCCGTACGCCGGGAAGAGCTCCGCCCAATCCGTCGGGACGCTCTGGAACGATCCGTAGGTCGCGCGGTACGACGCGACGAACGCGTCGAACTGCTCGTCGGTCACCGATGCGAGCGCGCCCCGCGCCTCGCCGCGCAGCGTGTCGTAGTCCCCCGTCTCGATCTGCGTCATCACCGTGTCCGCCCGGCCGAACAGCGCCTCGGAGATCATCCCCGCGAAGTTCTGCGCCTGCACGATCACGACCACCCACGCGACGCTCATCATGATCCCGATGATGATGCCCGCGATCGCGACGCCGCGGCCGCCAACACGACCCCGGCTGCCGCTGATCCCGATCAGCGCGCCCACGCCCAGGCCCGCGCCCAGCAGGCCCAGACCCGGGATGCAGCAGATCAGGCTCATCACCAGCGAGGTGACCGCCAGCGCGCTGGTCCGCTCGGGTTCGCTGTAGCCGTCGTAACCACTGTTTTCGGCGTAGGGGTTTTCACTCATGACCAAAGCGTACAGCCGTCCGCGCGCAGCCGCCACCGCCGACCCGGTCCGGCTCGGTCCGGCGCCGTCGGGAAAGAGCCCCCGGTCGCGTCAGCGGCCCGCCCGCTTCATCGCCTCGGCGTACACCGATTCGAGGTGGTCGACCATCGCCCCGTGATCGAACTCCGTCGCGCACCACGCGCGCCCCGTCGCCGCGAGCCCGAGCCGCTCGCGCGGGTTGTCCCGCGCCCAGCGCAGCGCCTCCCGCAGCGCGCCCACATCCCCGTGGGGCACGAGCCGACCGGTTTCCATTTCCCGACACGCCTCCCGGGTCCCGTCGATGTCGTACGCGACCGGGCACACCCCCGCGAGCAACGCCTGGGGGACGGTGCGCGGGAGCCCCTCCCGGCTCGACGGATGGCACAGCACATCCATCGCGCGCATCATCGCCGGCACCCGCTCCTGGGCGACCAGACCCGGCGCGATCACACGCTCTTCGAGCCCCATCGCGCGCACCCGCGCGAGCAGGCGATCGCGCCACCACCCGTCGCCCACCCACAGCAGCACGACAGCCGGATCGTCCCGCAGCGGGCCCGCCATCGCGTCGAGCAGGTCGTCGTGCCCCTTGTGCTGCGCCAGCCGCGCGACCGTCCCGATGACGAACGCGTCCTCCGGGATGCCCAGCTCGGCGCGCACGCTCGCACGCTCTTCACCCGCCCTCGCGTGCAAAAAGGGATCGGTCTCCATCCCGCTGCGCACCGTGAGGTATTGCCCCGCTTCCCCGATCCCCCGCGCAAGGAACTGCTCGGTCATCGCGTCCGCGACGCTCACGATCAGATCGCACCGCGACGCGGCGAACTTCTCCGCCGCCGTGTACAGGGCGTTCTTGCCGCGCGTCTTCGTGCGCGCGAGCAGCCCCCCTTCGAGCGGCATGAAGGGCGGGCCGTGGATCGTGTGCACCACCCCGGGCCGTCTCCCGCGCCGATCCCGCGTGATCCACGCGGCCCATCGCCCGAGGATCCCCGCCTTGGACGAGTGGGTGTGCACGACATCGGGCTCGATCTCGCGGATCAGGCCTCTGAGATCGCGACGCAGACAGCGGAGGTCCTTGATCGGATGGATCTCGCGGACGAGGTTGGGCAGCTCGTGCATGCCGATGCGCGCGCCGGTACTCGCGCGGAACGACGACGCCCGCTCGTAGAGCGAGCCCTCGGGCCCGAAGATCGGCCCGTACGCGAGATGCACCTCGTGCCCCAGTTCCGCCTGCCCCTCGCAGGACAGAACGGTGTTCTCCTGGCTCCCCCCCAGGATCAGGCGCGTCGAGATGTGCAGGATCGTCAGGGGCATGGTCCGCGCGCCCGTCTACAACTCGAGGACGACCTTGATCTGGTCGGGGTCCGACGCCGCGCGGAGCCCCGCGATCGCGTCGTCGAATCTCAGTCGCTTCGTGATCAGGCTCGCGACCTCGACCGACCCGGTGGAGAGGACACCCGCCGCGTCCGCGACCGACCCGCACCGTGCGCCGTAGATCTCGATCTCGTCGCGGATGACCTCAGTGAGGATGGGCGTGAGATCGGGGCCGGTCTCGTCCGCGGCCGGGCGCTCGGGCGCGGTCGGCAGCGGGATGGGCTCGGTCTTGAGCACGATCTTGCCGCGCGGGCGGGCCATCTTGACCGCGAGCTCGAGATCGCGCGCCGTCCCGTTGCAGACGATGACGACATCCTGGTCGCCGCGCAGCCCGACCTCGTCGAGATGACGGTGTCGCACGCCCCACTTCTCGGCGCGCTCGAACCGCTCGGGCCGGCGCCCGAGCAGGCGCACGGTGTTGTTCAGCGGGCCCATCACCTGCGCGCACAGCAGCGCGCTGAGCGTGTCACCGATCACCGTCACGAAGCCCTTGCCCTCGAGGTGCACGATGCGCGACGCGTGGACCGCGGCCGCGAGGGGCTCGGCGAACACCGCCGCCTCGTCGTCGACCCCGTCGGGGACGAGCGCGAGATTCGCGACGGGGATCGTGAAGGCGTCGGAGAAGCACCCGTCCATGCCGACCAGCCCCAGCACCCTCCGGTCCGTGGCATGGTTGGACAGCCCGCGCTTCGCGAGCGGGTCGTCGGCGTCCGCGACATTGATGTTCCCGACGACGCGTTTCCCCCGGAACCGCTCGCCCAAGGCCTCGGAGACGCCTTGCCCGAAGCCCTCGACGATGCCCACGAACTGGTGCCCCATGATCCCCTCGAACGGGATCTCCCCCCGCGCGACCGCGAGGTCGGTGACCCCGATCCCGACCAGCGTCGGGCGCACCAGCGCGTCCCCCGGCGCGGGCTCGGGCGCCGCGCCGTCGATCTCGAGGAACACATCCTCGCCCTGTTTTCGTACTGCCCTGCTCATGCGCCGTCCTTGGCTCGCGTCGCTTCGGTGGGGAGTGGAACCCGGGTGCGTCGGTCAGCCCTCGACGACGGGGCTGAGCCCGACGGGGACCGACTCCGCCTCGTTGGGCGGGCTGCCCAAGAAGGGGAGCCACTCGTACCAGAGCTTGTCGCGCTCGAACCCGGGGTAGGTGTAGATGCGCCCCGCGGCGAACGGGTCGTCGGTCTCGTCGAACCACGCGAGCCAGGCCGCGGGCTCGTAGCCCAGATTCTGCCCGGTCAGGATCTCGAGCGCGGTGAGCGCGTTGTGGTTGACCGCGAGGCTGGGGTCGTTGAGCGCGCGCACGAGGGTCTGCAGGACGCGGGGCTCGCGGTATTGCCCCAGCGCGTGGACCGCCTCGGCGCGCACCTGCGCGTTCATCTCGTTCTGTATCGTCGTCCGCTCCATCAGCGGCACGACCGCCTGCTCGTTGTGGATGCGCTGCAGCGCGCGGGCCGCCTCCATGCGCACGAGCCACTCCTCGTCGGTCAGGCGTTCGATGATGACCGCGGCGTCGCTCGGCTCGCCGTGGATGCCCAGGGCGCGGATGCCGACCTGGCGCACGCCCGAGTCCGGATCGTTGGCCGCGTCGCGGAAAAGCTCGAGGTAGGGCGTCTCGCCCCCGAACGGGGCGTTGGCGAGCAACGCGGTCCCGCGGTAGCGTCTGTCGGCGTCGTACTCGTCGAGGGCGAGTTCGACCGCGTCCCCGGGGTCGGGGGGCTGGAAGACCGCGAGCAGCGACTTGGCGCCGCGGTTGGCTTCCATCGTGTCGCACCCGATGAGCGGCGCGGCGGAAAGGACGAGTATGAGCGGGACGGTCCGGCGGAGCATCTGGCGAGTATATCGGCGGGGCGGGCTCGTGCCCGTGATCGGGGGGCTGACGCTCGCGATCGGCGGGTGCGCGGGCGATCGCGTGCGCGCCGGGGCGGACCCCGGGCTGGGCGCGGTGCCCGGGACGGCGCTCGTCGAGTTCACGCCCGGGGAGCGCACGCGGGCGCGGATCGACCCCGCGACGGGCGAGCCGGCGGGGTTCGTGCGCACGCGGACCACGATGGATGCCGGTCGGGACGACGGTGTCGGTCGCTGGACGGTGCGCACGATCGAGACCGACGCGGAAGGCGGCGAAACGGAGAAATCCGCGGGTCATGTGCTGGGGCCCTACGGCGGGGTGTACCTCGCGTGGTCGCGAAGCGTGAAGGACACGGACCCCGACGGGCCTCCGCGGTTGTATGTCTTCGATCCCCCGCTGATCTGGTATCCCGGCGCGATCGAGCCGGGCGCGGTGTTCGAGGACACGGCGCGGATGACGGAACGCGATCCGGAAGACGAGTCCCGCGCCGTGCTCTCGGGGCGGGCGCTGCGGCGGGTCGCGATCGTGGACCACACCTCCCCGGGCTGGCCCTTCGAGGGCGAAGGCTGGGGCGTCGCGGCGGAGCTCCGGGTCCGGGTCGGGCCCGCGGAAGCCGTGCGCCGGACCACCACCCGCATGGACGGGCGACGGGCGGGCGATGAGTTCGTGGACTACGGCGTGCGCGTGCTGGGCGTCTCGATCACGCGCGAGCGCTGGTTGGTGGTCGCGGAGGATCCGCGCCCCGACTGATTCGGCCGCTGCGTTCGGTGCGTCGGGAGCGGGCGATCCGGGATCAGTTGGCCTGCTCGGGCGGCCGCATCGCGACGGGTGGCGCGAGGATCTCGGCCATCACGATCGCGTTGCGGAGGGCGGCGCGGTCCCGGAGCCTGGCGTGGGGGGTGCCGCTCTGGATCGCGGGCTGGCGGGACTTGGGCGCCGCGATCGACCCGACCTTGGGCTTCCCGTCGATCTTGATCTGTGATTCGGGATCCGGGACCAAGGCCGGGGCGGGCTTCCCGCCCTGTCCCGAGCGTTCGCGGGCGACGGCTTCGCGCTGGCGTTGGATCATCTCGCGGCGGCGCGCGAGCTCGGCTTGCCGCTTGCTGCCGGCGGACGGCCTGATGGTGCCGGGTGATTGACTCTGTGCGGGTTGGGGTGCGGGCTGGGGTGTGCGCGCGCCGCGTCCCGGTGCCTGCGGGCCCTGCTGTCCGGTGCGCTGGGCCCGCTGTCCGGCGCGTTGGGCCTGCTGCTGTCGCTGCTGCTGAGCCTGGTAGCGCCGGCGGAGTTCGGCGATCTGCTCCTGCCTCTGGCGACGGATCGCTTCGGCGGCTTCGGACCGGGACGGCTTCTGCGCCTGCGTCGAGACGGTGACGGACTGGGCCTTGGGCTGGTTGAGCTCCGAGACGCGGCCCGTGCGGATCGCCTCGATGCGGCGTCGCTGACGCTCGGCCTCGATGCGTTTTTCCTCGGTGTGGGCCTTCACCTTGCGCGCGATCGCGCCGATCGCGGGGCCCATCACCGCGAGGATGATGAAGAGAATCTGGATGATCGTTCCGAAGTTGTTCACGGGATCAGTCTAGGGGAACGGGCGGCGCGGACCAAGACGCGGGTTCGGGCGCCCGGCGTCAGGCGGGGACGCGGCGGAAGCGGGCGACGGTCTCGGTGACGATCGCGATCGCGTCGTCGATCTCTTCTTCGGTCGTGAACCGGGAGAGGCTGAAGCGGACGGAGCCGTGCGCGTTGTCGGGGGGCACGCCCATCGCGAGGAGGACGGGGGAGGGATCGAGCGAGCCGGACGAGCAGGCGGCGCCCGCGGAGGCGGCGAGGCCGCGCTCGGACATCGCGAGCAGGAGGACCTCCGCCTCGAGGCGGGGGAAGGCGATGTTGGTGGTGTTCCAGAGGCGGTCGCGCGTGCGCCCGTTGACGGAGGCGTCCGGGATCGCCTCGAGGATGGCGCGTTCGAACCGATCACGACGGGCGGCGATGGTTGTGCGCGCGGATTTGTCGGCGATCCACTCCCGGGCGGCGCGGGCGGCGGCGCCGGCGGCGAGGGCGCCCGGGACATTCTCCGTCCCGCCTCGCCTGCCCAGTTCCTGGGTGCCCTGGAGCGTGGGGCGGAGACGCACGCCCGGGCGGACGATGAGCGCGCCGATGCCCTTTGGGCCGTGGAATTTGTGGGGGGACAGCGTGAGCAGGTCCGCGGGCGGCGTGTCGAACGCGTCGGACTCGGGGCAGGGGAGCTTGCCGATCCATTGGACGGCGTCGCAGTGGTAGATCGCGCCCGCCTGTTGGCATCGAGCGTGGATCTCGCGGGAGGGCTGGATGACACCTGTCTCGTTGTTGGCCCACTGGACACTGACGAGCGCGCGGGGGTGGTCGGCGAGCGCGGCGTCGAGATCGTCGAGGTCGATGACGCCGCCTTCTTCGATCCGCAGCCAGCGGAGGCGGACCCGCCCGGTGGATTCGAGGTGTTCGGCGAGGTCGCGGACCGCGGCGTGCTCAATCTTGCTGGTGATGAGCGTCTCGCGGTCGGAGGCGCCCAGGACGCCCCGGATCGCGAGGTCGATCGACTCGGTGCCGCTGCCTGTGAAGGTGAGCTGGCGCGGCGGCACCCCGGCGAGAGACGCGAGATCGGCGCGGGCGAGTTCGAGAGCGTGGCGGGCGGCCTGGCCGTCGCGGTGGACCGAGGAGGGGTTGTGCCAATGCGTTTCGAGCGCGTCGGTCGCGGCGGCGATCGCCTGCGGGATCGGTCGCGTGGTCGCGTTGTTGTCGAGATAGGGCACGGGGGATGGTAGAGAGAGGACCGCCCCCGGGGCGCGGGCCTGGGGATTGGCCGGCGGAGGCGCGTGGTCAGGCCTTCGGGGGCGCCTCGGCGGGCTTGCCCACGAGGACGCGGGCGAGGACATCGGAGAGGTGCATGCCCTTGGCGTCGCGCTCGTTGTGCCCCTCGACGCCCAGCGCGGTGAGGGCGCCGTATCCGAGGCCCATCGAGATGAGCGACCAGGAGAGGACCTCGGCGCTGAAACGGTCACGCACGGCGCCCGTCTTCTGCGCCTCGGCGAGTTCTCCGACGATGAAGGCGTGGAGGCTCCTGATGTGCTCGTTGATCGCGCCGCGGATGTCGTCGTCGTCGACCTCGCTGATCGCCTGGAGGAAGACGCGGTACGCGTCGCGGCCCTCTTCGGAGACCATCGGGTTGTCGCCGATGAGTCGGGCGAGTCGCTCGGCGGGGGTCTTGGCGCTCGCGAGGTCACGCTCCCACTGCTTGAGGGTGCGCTCGCCTGTGCGGGCGATCAGAGCGATGAAGAGGTTCTTCTTGGATTTGAAGTGCCGGTAGATGATAGGCTCGGTGACGCCCGCGGCTTTCGCGAGTTGCGAGGTGGTGGCGCGGGCGTAGCCCTGGGCGCTGAAGGCTTCGGCGGCAACATCGAGGAGTTGTTCGCGGCGCTCGGCCGCGGGCATCCGGCCCATCGCGTCCTTTCTCCCGCATTGTCGGCGTTCGGGCGGCATCCTCGCGGACGCCGGCACGGGGAGGATCGGCGTGCCCCTTGGGTATCTTTATGCGGACCGGGGGGTGGGGTCGCGATCTTCGAGATTTTTCGCGCCGGTCTGCTCGGATTCATCAACGGTTTCTTGATTGATCGGCACGGGGTCGTACCCGCCTGCACTGAACGGATGGCAGCGGGCGATTCGGCGAGCGGTGAGCAGCGAGGCGCGGAACGGGCCGAAGCGTTTGTAGGCCTCGATCGCGTAGCGACTGCAGGTGGGCTCGAAGCGGCACTGGCGCCCCAGGACCGGTGAAAGGGTGGCGCGGTAGACCCAGATGAGGGCGATGAAGGGACGGGAAAGGGGATGGGTGCGGTGCTCAGGCATCGGATCCGGGAGCGGGATCGGGGTGCGACGCGGGGTCATGGGCTGTGGTCTGCGCGGCGGCGGCGCGCGCGACGCGTTTCTCGTGTTCCCGCGCGGCGCGGGCGACGAGGTCGGCGAGGATCTCGCGATACGCGGCGAGCGGCATCGTCGCGTGGGGGCGGACGGAGACGATGATGTCGTACGCGCCGGGCGGGGTTGAGGGCACGGGCAGTGCGCGGCGCTCGAAACGGAATGCCTCGCGGAGCAGGCGTTTGATGCGTCCCCGCGCGACTGCGTTGCCGACCCGCCTGCCCACCGAGAGCCCCAGCCTGTGCTCGGGGAGGTTGTTGGGCTTGATGAACACGAGGAGAGGGCCGTGCGCTTTGCGGATCTTCGCGTCATAAACCGCGCGGTAATCGGTATCGCGGGAGAGGCGGTGTCGCTTGCGGTAGGTGAAGCGCTCCTGCTCGGTCATCGGGTGACGATAGCGTGGGAGGGACTCAGGGGCAGCCCGCGAGGAACAGGTCCACGAACACGGTGATGTCGTCGAGGTCGTAGACGCCGTTGCCGTCGAAGTCGTAGGCGGGCGCGCCCGAGAGGAATCCCGCGATGAAGGCGGCGATGTCGGCGAGGTCGAGGACATCCCGGGGCAGCGCGATGTCGGCGGGGTTGCAGGACGCGGAGGGTCCGAACGCGATGCCGACGACCTGCTCGCCCGCGTTGAAGGGCCCGATCTCGTCGTAGCTGGTTTCGAGGACTTCGACGAGGAACCCGCCCGCGGCGTCGAACCCGGTGACGAAGAGGCGTCCGGAGTCGGGGTCGACCGCGGAATCCCCGACATCGCCCCGGCTGGGGAGCTGGCCGACCCCGATGTAATAGGGCGCGGTGAAGATGCTGAAGACCTCGGCGACACGGGGCAGCCCGTCGTTGGCGTTGTAATCGTGCACGAGCGTGCGGTTGTTGAACGCGTCCCAGACGACGCCGTCGTTGTCGCCCATGCCCAGGTCGGGGGAGACCCGTGTGACGACGGCGTCGAGGCCGAGTTCGGCGATGCGTGTTTCGAAGACGGTGCCGGTCTGCCCGAATGTGACGAACAGGAGGTCACCCGACCCGGAGAACCCGACGCTGCCGGTCTTCTCCTGGCCTGGAGGGAGGCCCTTGATCGAGCCTGCGTTCTCGACGGTGCCGTCGAGGTCGATGCGGATCAGTGACCCGGGCTCGTTGTCGTTGGAGATGACCGCGAAGACGCCCGCGTCGGGGGCGTATGCCATCGTGCCGCCCGGCGCGGCGGTCTCGAAGAGCGTGGTTGCCTGGCCCGTCTCGGTGTCAATGGAAACGAACCGACCCGAGGCGGTGATCCCGTAGAGGTCTCCGGCCGCGGCGTGGGCGGTCAGGCAGGCGAGCGTGGCGATCGCGGTGCGCACGGTGTGGTCCTTTCTCCCGTGCGGGTGTGGCGGACGGGTGTCACCCGCCGCACCCGGCGAGGAACTCGACGACGAAGGTGTTGATATCGGAGAGGTCGAGGACGCCGAACGGCGGGGCGAGATCGACCAGCGGGCTCTGGGCGAGGAAGAGGGAGGTGAACAGCGTGATGTCGGCGAGGTCGAGCACCCCGATCGGCGCCGCGACATCGGCCTTGCAGGTCACGGCGGCGATGACCTCCTGATCCTCGTAGACGACGCGGAAGACGGCGCCCTCCGGGAGCGTCCCCTCGTAGATCAGGGTGCCGAATGTGCCGGTGATCGAGGGCGCCTCGATGATGGTGTACCGCGTCGGGCGGGGCGGGTCGAACCCGTCGACGGGGGTGAAGCGGAGCGTCCCGCCCTCGAGCGTGACGGGGACGGTGCTGTCGAGGGTATCGTTGGATTCCTCGGCGTCCGCGTCGACGCTGTACTCGCTCGAGGCGGCGAGGGCGAAGGCCTGGCTCGTCCCGCTCTGGCGGATGCGGATCGTTTCGACAGCGCCGCCCCCCGGGTTGTTGCCCGGCGCGATGGTGCCTTCCACGCGGATATCCCCGATGAGGCGGCCCTTGCCGGTGACCGTCTGCCCCGCGCCGAGGGTGAGCGATTGGGCGTCGAGGTTGCCCAGCGTCGCGTCGGTGAAATCGGCGTTGGTCTCGGAGACGCCCAGGGCGATGGTCCCGGTGCCGTCGATGGTGACGGGGGCGGCGGCGAGGAGCGAGGTGGACCCGACCCCGGCGCTGCTGTTGATCGTGATCGCGCCGTTGTTGGTCAGGCCCCCGGCGAGGATCTCGGCGTTCGCGCCCGAGAGCAGGCCGAACGCGCCCAGGTTCGTGACGGCGTCGAGGCTCGAGTTGTCGAAGATGATCTCGACGCTCGCGTCGGGGGACGAATCGAGCGTGCCCCCGAGGACCTGGGCGTTGCGGAGCAGGAGCCTCCCCGCGTTGTCGGCGCGGATGACGCCTCCGCCGGTCTGGTCGACGGGTCCGGTGATCTGGAGGTCCTGCCCCGCGCGGTCCGCGGAGATGGTGCCGTTGTTGATCCAGTCGCCGTCGAGGAGGCCCTTTCCGGCGATGGTGTGCGTTCCCGCGTTGACGGCGCTGCTGCCCGCTTCGCAGACGATCTGGGCGTCGTTGAGGTCGGCGTTCGCGTCCCCGACATTCAGGCGGAGGGTGCCCGACCCGCGGAGCAGCACGGGGCCCCCGCTGATGAAGAGCGTCGTCGTGCTGACGCCTTGCTCGGTGTTGACGGTGAAGGTCCCGTTGTTGGTGAACTCGTCGAAGAGGGCGAGGTCGGCGCTGTTTCGGAGGCCCGCGTCGGCGTTGCTGACCACGCGGGTGAAGGTGTTGTTGTTGGTTCGCGCGAGAACAGCGCCCCCGGTGTCGGATTCCAGCGTCGCGTCGGTCACCTCGCAGGTGTCGAAGACCGCGAAGGCGCCGTTGGTGGCGCGGACGACGCCCCCGCCCGCGCCGTCGAGGGTGCCCGCGATGCGGAGGTCCTGGTTGGGGCGGTCCGCCTCGATCGTCCCGTCGAGGACGAAGTCGCCCGTGAGGCGGCCCTTCCCGGTAACGGTCTGTCCTGCGCCGAGGGTCGCGGTGACCCCGAGGGCGGTGACGATCTGCGCGTCGTTGAAATCGCCGTTCGCGTCGGAGACATTCAGGTCGATGACACCCGACCCGCTGATGGCGGTGTCGGCATCGAAACTGAGGAAGGTGTTGTTGATGCCGGGCTCGGTGTTCACCGTGATGGTGCCGTCGTTGACCATGCCGCCGGAACCGATCGCGAGGGTCCGGGCGCTGTTGATCGACAGGTCGCCCGTGTTCCGGAAGCCGGCGAGGACGGTCGCGGTCCCGTTGGTGACCGAGACGCGCCCGCCTGTATCGGTGACGGCGAGCCCGCCCTCGATGAGGGCGTTGTCGGCGAGCCCCAAGACGGCGCCGTCGGTTGCG
>DLBY01000177.1:0-7934 GCA_002480345.1 Phycisphaerales bacterium UBA7812
CCGATGAACCCAAGGATCCGCCCGCCGCAGGGGCAGCCCCACAATCCGGTGAGAGCCCGATGGACACCAGCACCGCCGACAGCCCGCTCAGCCGCGCCATTGTGCACGAGTCCGTGCCGATGGACGAGGCCGTGCGCACGCTCGACCGGGGCCGCGTCGGCATTCTGGTGATCATCGACGACGACCGGCGTCTCATGGGAACGCTCACCGACGGGGACATCCGCCGGGCGATTCTCGCCAACCACCCGTTCGAGTGCTCCGCCGGACAGTTCCTCGCCGGCAAGTCCAACCCCGTCTATCCCCGACCCGTCTGGCTCCCCGCGTCCGCGAGTCCCGAGCAGATGCTCCGCGTGATGCAGGACCGCAAGATCCGCCACCTCCCGCTGCTCGACTCCGGGCAACGCGTCGTCGACCTCGTCTGCCTCGCGGATCTCGTCCCGGAGCGCGCCGGCGACGATCCGCTCACCGCCGTCATCATGGCCGGCGGGCTGGGCACCCGCCTGCGTCCGCTCACCGAGCACACACCCAAGCCCATGCTCCCCGTCGCGGGCAAACCTCTGCTCGAGCGCACGATCTCGAATCTCCGCGAGGCGGGCGTCCACGATGTCGTCGTCTCGACCCGCTACAAGGCCGAGCATGTCGAGAGCCATTTCAACGACGGCGCCGCGTTCGGGGTCCGCGTCAAGTACCTCAACGAGAACCGCCCCCTCGGCACCGCGGGCTCCCTCCGCCTCATGGAGAGGCCCGAATCCACCCTCCTGGTCATCAACGGGGATGTCCTCACCAGCCTCGACTTCCGCGCCATGCGAGCGTTCCATGCCGATCACCGCGCCGTCCTCACCGTCGGCGTGCGCAAGTACGCCTTCAGCGTCCCGTACGGCGTCGTCGACTGCGACGGACCCGCCGTCACCAGGCTCCGCGAGAAACCCACCTACACCAGCTTTGTCAACGCGGGCATCTACCTCCTCGAGCCCCGCGCGTTCGATCATCTCCCCGACGCCGACGGTCCGTTCAACATGACCGACCTCATCGAAGCCCTCGTCAGTGCGAGCGAGCCCGTCGTCAGTTTCCCGATCCACGAATACTGGATGGATATCGGCCAGCCCGAGGATTACGAGGCCGTCCAGCGCGATGTCGCCGCGGGCCTCGCCGGCTAACGATCACCCATGGACCTCACGAGCGGCACAGTCCTGGTCACCGGCGCCGAGGGATTCATCGGTTCGCATCTCACCGAGGCGCTCCTCCGCGCGGGCGTCCGGGTGCGCGCGATGGTGCACTACAACTCCTTCGCCTCTTGGGGCTGGCTCGAGGACATCGACCGTGACCTGCACGCGAACCTCGAGGTCGTCCTCGCGGATGTCCGCGACGCGAACGCCGTCGACGAAGCGGTGCAAGGGTGCGCCGCGATCTTCCACCTCGCGGCCCTCATCGCGATCCCGTATTCCTACCGCGCCGCGGAGTCGTACATCGACACCAATGTCAAGGGCACGCTGAACATCGTCAACGCGGCGCGGAAGCACGCCGTCGCGAAGGTCGTCCACACATCGACGAGCGAGGTCTACGGCTCCGCCCGCTACACGCCCATCGACGAGGCGCACCCCATCCAGCCCCAGTCGCCCTATTCCGCGAGCAAGATCGCCGCCGACCAGATCGCGCTCTCCTATTTTCATTCGTTCGAGACGCCCGTCGCGGTCTGCCGCCCCTTCAACACCTTCGGGCCGCGCCAGTCCAACCGCGCCGTCATCCCGACCGTGATCACGCAGATCGCGTCGGGCGAATCGGAGATCCGCCTCGGCGCAACCACGCCCCGACGCGACTTCACCTTCGTCGAAGACACAGCGCAGGGCCTGATCGCGATCGCCGAAAGTGACCGAACGGTCGGACGCCAGGTTAACCTGGGCACCGGCTGGGATGTCTCGATCGGGGAGACCGTCGAGATCATCAAGGAATGCATGGGCTCGGGCGCCTCGGTCGTCTGCGAAGCCGAGCGTCTGCGTCCCGAGGGCAGCGAGGTCGATCGCCTCCTCTCCAGCAACGCGCTCGTGCGAGAACTGACGGGATGGTCCCCGGCGCTTGCCGGTCCCGAGGGTTTCCGCGAGGGGCTCGCGCGCACGATCAAATGGTTCACCGACCCCGCGAATCTCGCCCGCTACAAGACCGACCACTATGTCGTCTGAGCGGGCCGCGCGGCGCCCCGGATCTCGACCACCTTCCCATCCCCGACCGCGAAGACCCGATCCCGCGCCCCGGGCCGGATCATCGCGCACCCTGTGAACCGCCCGAACGCCGGAAGCACGCCCAGAGACCCGCCGAACCAGTAGCAGGGTGTCCGCATCCCGCCCCGCTTCGTGCGACCGATCGGGTGCAGGCGAACGCCCGGGTGCAGGTGCCCGCACAGCGCTGCCCGTGTCGATTCTTCGACAGGCTCGTGGTGCATCGCGATCGACCCGAGCACCCAGCCCGGCTCGACGACCTCGATCCCCAACGCCTCCGGAGGATCGTCCGCCCATCGGTCGTGGTTCCCGCGCACAAGCGTGACCCCGACCGACGCGTGTGTGTCCCGCCACGCCGCGAACGCACCGAGCGTGACCTCGCGCCACGCCGCCCGATCGTGCGCGAGATCACCGAGGATCACGAGCCGCTCCGCGTCAAATCGCTTGAGCAGCGCCGACACCCGCGACAGGTCGCGCGCCGTCACTTCCTCGGGAACCGGTGCGCCCCGTTCGCGGAAACTCGCCGGTTTGCCGAGGTGCAGGTCCGCGATCAGCAGGACGCGCTGGTCCGCCCACCACACCGCCCGCTCGCCGGTGAGCGTCAGCGTGGCGCCGCCGAACTCGATCTCGCAAAGGTCCGGCATCGCGCCCGCGCCCTCCTGTGCGCGTGTCCATCCCAGCGGGCGGTCACTTCAGCGGGTTGACGAACAGGCCCGTCGCGAGCTTGGGGAAAAAGAAGGTCGACTTCTGGGGCATCAGCTCGTTCGCATGGCTCACATCCCGCACCGCGTCCATGGGGGTGGGCTTGACGATCACCGCGAGCTGCGCGAAGCCCGCGCCCCCGCCCGCGCCCGTCTCGCTGCCCTTGCCGATCTCCAGCACCTCGCGGATCGAGTGCGGGAACGCCCACTTCACCGGGTTCCCGCTGTTGAGCGTGGGCTCGCAGATCTCTTCGACGATCAGGTGCTGGATGATCGCGACATCGAGCGTCCGCCACGCCCTGGGCTTCTCGGGGAACGAGTCCTCCAGCGGGTCGGGCGTCGCCGGGAAGCACACGAAGCAGAGCCCGGTCTCGAAGTCCATCAGGCCCATCACATTGTCGTGCCCCTTCGCCGCCCAGTGCTCGATCTCGTGATCGAACTTCTCGGGGTTGTTGTCGCAGGGCTCGATCTGGAGGATCCCCTCCGCCGCCTTCTGGAACGCGTCGATCGAGTACTCGCTCATCCCGCCCAGCACGCGGTGCGTCGGGCCGATGTAGAGCCCCGGGTCGGACATGCCCACCAGCACGAACATCGTCTTCCGCGCCGGGTGGTCCGCCGGCACCGCGCCCTGCTCCTCGAGCGACGCGAGATAGTTAAGCGCCGTGTTGTAGCGGTGGTGCCCGTCCGCGATGAAGACATCCTCGCCCGCCAGCGCGTCCCGGTACGCGCTGATCGTCGCCTCGTCCTCGATCGTCCACACCTCGTGCAGCACCCCGTCCCCGAGGTCCGCGGTCATGTCCGGGTCCCGGCTGTCGCACACCCCGTGCACGACCTTCGTCGCGGCGCCGGAATCATCCGGGTGCAGACCGAAGATCGGCGAGAGCTGGGTCGCGGTCGCCTCCATCAGCGCCTTGCGGTCCTCCTTAGGACCGCTGAAGGTCTGCTCGTGCGGGAGGATGCCCCCGCCCTCGCGCGTCCCGAAGGGCACCGTGTCGAGGGCGCACGCCATCCCGGTGCGCTTGAAGGTCTGCCCCTCCGCCTCGAAAGTCTGCCGATAGGCGAAGATCGCGGGCTTCTCCCGGCGCGTCATCGTGCCGTCGGAGAGCATCGCTTCCAGCGCCGCCGCCGCCTGCTGATAGGCCTCGGGAGGCCCGAGTTCCTTCGGCGGCACATGCGGAAGATCGACCGAGACGATGTTCTTCGCGTTCTTGGAGAGATACGACTGCTTGTCCGCGGCGCTCAGCACATCGTAAGGCGGCGCGACAAGGTCGCTCACATCGCCCTCACCGTTGTGGTACTGCACCGCCCGGAACGGATGGATCGCCGGCATGGAGAATCGCCTTTCGCTCTGATCGGGAATCGACTGCCGCCGCCTGTCGCGGCCGCCCGCGGGGCGCGACGCCTCCGCGTCCCCCGGTTCCGAGATGGTAGCGGGCGATCGACCCCGGATCGTGCGCCCGCGCCCACGATCGCCGGAACGCTTACGATGCCCCCATGAGCGAAACGCCGAGGGCGCTGGTCCTCAGGACCGCCGGGACGAATTGCGACGCCGAACTCGTCAGGGCTTTCCGCCTCGCCGGGTGCGCCGTCGAATTGCTGCATGTCGACCGCCTCGCGGCCGACCCCGATCCCATCCACCGCGCCGAACTCATCGGGTTCCCGGGCGGGTTCAGCTACGGCGACGACATCGCCTCCGGGCGCATCCTCGCCGCCCGCCTGCGCGAGACGCTCTGGCCCGCCCTCCGCGACGCCGCGGACCGGGGCGTGCCCATGATCGGCATCTGCAACGGCTTCCAGGTCATGGTCCAACTCGGGCTCCTCCCGGGCCCCCCCTCGGGCAGCGACTGGCCGACCGACCCGATCACGCCCACCGTCGCGCTGTCCGCGAACGACTCGGGCGTCTTCATCGACCGCTGGGTGGGCGTCGCGCCCGCCGCCGGGGACCGCTGCATCTGGACCAGGGGGCTCGCGGAGAAACAGGCGAAGGGCGAATACGACCCCTCGACCATGTTGCTCCCGATCGCGCACGGCGAGGGACGCCTCGTCGCGAAGGACAATGCCGTGCTGGAGGCCCTCGACGCAGGCGGGCACATCGCGCTGCGCTACACCGAACCGGTCAACGGGTCGCAGGGCGACATCGCGGGTCTCTGCGACGCGTCCGGACGCATCTTCGGGCTCATGCCCCACCCCGAGCGGTATCTCGAGTGGACCCGCCACCCCGCGTGGACGAGCCTCGACCCCGCCCGCCGCGAGGGCCTGCTCACCCCGGGGCGGCTGCTGTTCGAGACCGCGGTCTCCGCCGTCCGCGAGGCCCGCATCGGGGTCTGACCTCCTGAAACCGGTCCGCTCCGATCCCCAGAAGAATCGGGGGAGGCGCCCGTGAAAGGCCGAGACAATCGCAAAACCGGGCGGAGCGGGCGGCGTCAGATCCCCGCGCTCGCCAAGAGGCGGTGGTGGGGCGGACGCCAGATCCCCGAACCCACCCCCGTGCTCACCCAGACCGGCATCTGTTCCAACTGCGGCTACAACCTCGAGGGCCTGCCCTCCTGGCGCGACCCGGACGCGAAATGCCCCGAATGCGGTGTCTCCATGATCCGCGCCCGCTTCGGAAGCGACCTCCCCGGCGCGGACCCCGAGAGTCTCCGCAAACTCACGCGTGGTCTCCGGCTCGTCAACGCCTCGATCGGCGTCGGGATCTGCGTGCCGATCATCGCTCTGCTCTCGATGGTTGTGATTCTCTCGATTTACGATGTCGCGACCGGGCACAGCCTCGATGACAACGGGATCGTCGAGGCGATCGTCACCGTCGTCGCGTTCGGGGGCCTCGCCGCCGGGTTCCTCATGTGGATCATCGGCTGGCGCATCACCGAGGCCGCCTTCGCGGACCGTCGCCTCGCGGGCGCCTCGACGACCGTTCGCGCCATGCTTCGCGCGACGAACTACGCCTCGGTCGCCGCCGTCCTCGGCGCGCTCGTGTTCGCCCCCATGCGGGGCGTCGTCTGGGCCCGGAACCTCGACGAAGCCGCGCTCGCGCTCGCGGCAACGCTCATCTTCGCGACCGCGTCGCTCGGGCTCGTCCTCCTCCGCGGGCTCGCCCAGCGAGCCGCGGTCCGCCGGACCCGGACCGGACTGACCCAACTGCTCCTCACCGCCCCCATCGTCGTCGCGGGTCCGATCGCGATGACCCTGCAGAAACTCTTCGCCGCGAACCCCATGAGCGATTGGGCGGGGGTCGTCACCTGCTTCGTGATCGTCTGGGCCTTCTCGTTCATCGGGGTCGTGGGCCGGCTCAGCCGCGTCGTCGCCGCCGCGTACGACGCCCAGCGTGCCCAACCCGCGCCGGAAACCTGATTCCCCGCAGCCCGATCCCGAGCGACCGGTACACTGCGTGGGATGCCCATCGAACCGCCGCCGATGTCGACCGCGCACCCCCTCAGCGGGCCCGGGGAGGTCATCAAGACCGAACGCCCCTGCATCAAGTGCGGCTACAACCTCCAGGGCCTCCAGGTCGGCGGCGCCTGCCCCGAATGCGGGACCGCGATCGCGAACGCCAAAAAGTCCGTCCGATTCGCCGACAGCCTCACCAACGCTCCGATCGGCTACATCCGCCTCATCGCGCTCGGGCTGGGTCTCCAGGCCTCCACCATCCTCGGCGTCACCCTCCTGCTGATCCTCAGCCGCTTCCATAACGCCGGCACGCCCATCATCCCGCCCCTGATCCAGGGCCTGCTGATGACCACCGGCATGTTCGCCTGGTTCGCCGCCGCGTGGATTGTCACCATCCGCAGGCCCAAGAGCGACCGCATCGTCCGCGACGACATCCTCGACAACGACCACATCCGCCTCGCCGCGCGCGCCAGCCAGTCGCTCGCCTTCCTCGCCGCGATCCTGGGGTGGATCGGCGTCGCGACCCGGACCACCATCGTCCAGGGCGTCGCAGGGTTCCTGCTCGTCGGCGCCCTCTTCGGGCTCATCCCCCTGGGCATCTTCCTCTCCTCGCTCGCGGACTGGGCGGGCGAAACAGGCGAGGGCGCCCGCCTCCGCGCCGCGACCTGGTGCATCGCGGTCTGCGGCTCGCTCTACATCGTGTGCGCCATCGTCCTGCTCGTGAATCCGCCTTTCGCCCTGCTCTTTGTCTTCGCGACAGTCATCTCCGCGCTCATCGTGATCGCGGGAGTTGCGATCTTCGCCTGGTCGGTCATCATGCTCGCCAAGGCCTCGCTCTGGGCGATCCAGAACGCCCACGCCGCGAAGGAACGCGAGATCCGCATCGCCAACAAGAAGCACCGCCAGGCGATGCGCGACGCCGCCCGCGCCCGCGCCGCCGCGGAAGCCCTCGCCGCCAGCGCGCCGCCCCCCCCCGAGTCGTACAGGGACGACCCTTCCGTCGTCCCCCTCGAAGACGAGGGCGCCATCCCCCTCGCGGGCGACCAGCCCGTCCGCAGCAAGCACGAGCACATCGTCGATCGCAAACTCGACGCGCTGCGTGCCGATCCCTCCGGAACGACGAACGACCCGGACGCGGGCGATTCCGAGATCTACGACCTCGCGCCCGAGGACTGAGAATCCCGCCGCGCCTCCGTTCGGGGCTCATATCATCGCCCGTGCCGGCTCCTGTTCCCCCATCCCAGCGCCGCAAGATCCTCGTCGCGATGTCGGGAGGCGTCGATTCATCCGTCGCCGCCGCCCTGCTCAAAGACCAGGGCCACGAGGTCGTGGGTGTCTTCATGCGCTTGGGCTCGCCGGGCGAGACGATCGACGAACTCCAGCCCTTCGATTCCGCGGGCGTGTCCTGCGACCCCGCGAAGGTCAAGATCGGGCACCAGGGCTGCTGCTCGATCAACGACGCCGCCGATGCGCGCCTCGTCGCCGCACACCTTGGCATCCCCCTCTATGTCTGCAACTTCAAGAAGGACTTCGGACGCATCATCGACTACTTCGTCGACGAGTACGCGAGCGGGCGCACTCCCAACCCCTGCGTCCGCTGCAACGACTGGCTCAAGTTCGGCAAGCTCCACGA
>DLBY01000177.1:8233-9603 GCA_002480345.1 Phycisphaerales bacterium UBA7812
GCTCAAGTTCGGCAAGCTCCACGACTACGCCGCCCAGATCGGCGCCGACGCCGTCGCGAGCGGGCACTACGCCCGCGTCGATCACGGCACCGACCAACTCCTCCGGGGCGTCGATCACACCAAGGACCAGTCCTATGTCCTCTTCGGCATCGCCCGCGACAAACTCCGCGAGATGATCCTCCCCATCGGGGCCTACACCAAGCCCGAGATCCGTGCACTCGCGAAAGACAGGAACCTCCCCGTCTTCGATAAGCCCGACAGCCAGGAGATCTGCTTCGTCCCCGACAACGACTACGCGGGCCTCGTCGAGCGCCGCCGCCCCGACCTCGCCCCCGCCGCGCGAGGCACCGGAGAGATCCGCGATACCGCGGGAAATGTCCTGGGCGAACACGAGGGCCAGCACCGCTTCACCGTCGGGCAGCGCCGCGGCGTGGGCGTCGCGCTCGGGCACCCCATCTATGTCGTCGAACGAAACCCCCGGGACAACACCGTGACGGTGGGGGGGCGCGACGACCTCAAGGCTTCCGGCCTCGTCGCCCGCGAAGCCAACTGGCTGGTCCCCGAAGCCGACATACCCGACGCCGAGTCGGCAGGCTCCGCCCGGCGCGTCAGCGTCCAATACCGGTACAACAGCAAGGCGATTCCCGCCCGCGTCCGCAGGATCTCCGACACCCGGGAGGCCACCCCCAGCGGCCGACCGGGCCGATTCGAAGTGATCTTTGACCAGCCAGTCGAGGCCGTCGCGCCGGGGCAGGCCGCGGTTGTCTACGACGCCGACAGCCCCGACCTCGTGCTGGGCGGGGGCTGGATCGAGCGGGCGACCCGCGATTGACCCCGACGACCGACCGAAAGACCCCATGACCGACGACCAGCAGCAGACGGACCCGCCGAGCGACGACACGCCTCGACCCATCGCGATCTACCTTGTCGGCTACAACGCCGAGAGCCTCGATCGCCAGGACGATCCGACCGCCGACGCGGACGGGCATGTCATCAGCGCTTCCATCATGCGTCGCGAGGACACGCAGTCCCCGATCTCTCCGGTCAATGTCCGCATCAGCCACGGCGCGAGCCCCGCGACCGTCGCCTCCATGCTCCGCAAGATGGCCGAGATGGTCGAGAACGCCCCCGAGATCGTCAACGCCCTGCCCGGGACCGCCGCCCGCCGCATGCCCGACGGGACCGTCGCGACCAAGCGCGTGACGATCGAGCAGTTCCAGCAGGCCGCCGAGCACCTCCCCGACGACCAGCGGGACCAACTGCTCTCGATCATGGACCGCCTCCGCCGCGCGATCGCCGACGAGGAGTAGCGCGAGGAGTAGCGTGGTTCGGTTCGCTTCCGCTGCGCCGAGCCGTCGCACCCAAGCCGG
>DLBY01000120.1 GCA_002480345.1 Phycisphaerales bacterium UBA7812
GCGCAGATCCCGGCGCCGAAGCGTCGCGGGCGGGCCCCGGCCCCGGGGACGCCGTACGCCCTGCGGGCCGAGCTGCTCGCGGACGGGGCGCTGGCGCTGGTCTGGAAGTGCGACAACCCGCGCGGGCCGAGCGGGACGATGTACGAGATCCACCGCAGCCTGGACGGGGGCCCGTTCGCGTTCCTCGGCCTCGCGGGCGAACGCCGCGCGACGGACCGGACCCTACCAGCGGGGACGGCGAGCGTGGTCTACCGGATCACGGCGGCCCGGTCGACGAGGCGAGGCGAGCCGGCTCAATTCATCGTGAATCTGGGTGTGGCGGATGCGGAGGCACGCGAGAGCGGCAATCTGAAACTGGCGGTGTAGCCCTCCACACCGTGTTCAAAGGCGGTGACGGATTCGGCTTGGCATTCAACAAAAACACCCGCGATCGGCGTCGCCGGTGTGCGCACGGGCGTGGGCTTTGGGAGCCGGGCGGAGCGGGTTGTTCAAGGACGCCAACCCGGGGGCCCGGGGGTTGGTGGTGTTGGAAAAGTGTTACGGGCACCCCGTAGTGAATGCGTTTACGAATGCATTGATGTCGGCGAGGTCGTAGACGCCGTTCCCATCGAAATCGACCAGAGGATCGGACGCGAGGAATGCGTCGATGAACGCCGAGATATCCGAGAGATCGATCACATCGAACGGCTCGGCGAGGTCGGCGAGATTGCACGGCCCGTCGCACTCATCAGGAACCCCGTCACCGTTTGCGTCGGCCGAGCCCCCAGCTGCGAGCCCGACCGCGATGTCGTAGATATCGGGGAATGCGTTCTCGTTGCAGTCGTCGCCGAGTTGACCGGTGGCGAAGAGCTGATCGGCGAGGTACGACGCGTCAATCCCGTATGGATCCGCGTCGACTTCGCCGTTTCCCGTGACATCAAACGGCGCGGCAAGCCAATCGAGCAGATCGGAAACATCGAACTCGCCGTCGTTGTTGACATCGCTGCAAGCATTCGACCCGGTGCAACCCGCCCAGGGTATGATTTCGATATTCGCGAATCTCGCCGATGCAGACATCTGAGCCCTTAGGAATGAATTCAGCCCGTGCCGCGATTCGCTCCCGCTGATAGAGACCGTATAGGTGCCGGGATTGAGGTTTTTCGTGTTCCATCCCTCCAGAGTGTGAACCTCGGAATCTCCGCCCGTGCTCGAACGGTCGAACACCGCAACGGTAAAACCGATGCTATTGCTCACGGTGATACGAACAGACGATTCAGTCGAAAACCCAGATCCATTCGCAATTGAATAGTTATAGTCAACGAAAGCACGCACAGGATGCGACAGCGTGATCTTACCTGTCGCAGATGTATCGCAACTCACCGTTGAATCGCTGCGAAAAGAGCCCCCAAGTCCTTCGGTCTCTACGAATACGCCGAAACGTGCGAACGTGTTCTCTCCAGGGACCCAGTCGACTGCAGTGCACGAGCTGTATAGCACCGCACGGCTCCCGTCCTCGCAATCGCCTCGGTCGATCACCTGCTGATCATCGCCAACAATAGCGCCGGTTGACGCCGAATTACTGACTGTGCACCGAGGCGAACCGAGGTAGTACGGCGTAAGATGGTACGAATGGCTCGTCGTCACGCCCCCGGTCACGCCGGCTGCACACGACGCCGACAACAAGGCCAACGCGGCTTGGCACATCACAAATCGACACTTCACTGTCTTCACCTCTTCCCAAGCAATACAAAAGAATACAAAACCAACGACTGGTTCATCGCGGGATTATTTCTGACTCACAAATTCCCCCGCCGCTCCTGTTCGAGTTCCAGCGCCTCGAACAGCGCCTTAAAATTCCCCTTGCCGAACGACTGCGAGCCGTGCCGGCTGATGATCTCGAAGAACAGCGTCGGGCGGTCCTGCAGCGGCTTGGTGAACAGCTGGAGCAGGTAGCCCTCGTCGTCCGCGTCCACGAGGATGCCCAGATCCTTGATCCGCTCGTGGTCCTCCTTGACCGGCTCGTGCCCGTTCTCGACCAGCACCTTGTTCACCCGGTCCCACACGATGTCGTAGTAGGTGTCGGGCAGGCTCAGGAAGTCCACGCCGCGCCGGCGGAGCTCGGCGACGGAGTGCAGCTCGTCATCGGTCCGCAGGGCGAGGTGCTGCACGCCCGGCGCCATGTCGTGCCACTCGAGGTATTCCTGGATCTGGCTCTTCTTCTTGCCCTCCGCGGGCTCGTTAATGGGCATCTTGATCAGGTGGTTGCCGCTGGCCATCACCTTGGACATGAGGGCGGAGTACTCAGTGGAGATGTCCTTGTCATCGAAGTGCTTGAACATCTTGAATTCCATGACATTCTCGTACCACTCCACCCAGTGGTTCATCTTGCCCTCTTCGACATTGCCCACGCAGTGGTCGACATACTTGAGCCCGCACGGGTTGGCGCGGTTGTAGTCGTTCACCGGGCTGGTGACATGCTTGAACACCGGCATGAACAGGTTGCCCGTCGGGTCCTTCTTGAAGTCGGGCAGGGCGTAGATCCCCGCCCGGCTCACGAAGGTGTGGATCGCCCGCCCGTAAGTCTTGATTGAGGCGACGGTGACGCTGCCCTTGTCGTCCTTGAGGGTGCGGGGCTCCTGGGCGGACTGGGCGCCGTTGACGACCGCCCGCTCCCAGGCCTTCTCCGCGTCGAAAACGGTGAAGGCGATGTCCTTGACGCCGTCGCCGTAGAGCTTGATCTCCTCCGCGGCGGGGTGGTCCTTGGTCAGCGGGGTGGTGAGCAGCAGGCGGATGTTGCCCTGGGTGAGCAGGTAGTCCGCCTCGTCGCGGCTGCCGGTCGTCAGGTCGGCGACCTGGGTGATGTTGAAGCCGAAGGTGTGGGCGTAGAAATACGCGGCCTGCTTGGCGTTGCCGACATAGAAGCGGACATGGTCCACATCGATGAGCGCAAGCGGATCGGTCGCGGTCGAGGGCATCGCGGTCGCGGCGGTGGTCATCTGTCGAGACTCCGGTGTCTTGGGCGGTGAAGGCTGGGCGGTCGGGCGCGGCCTCGTCGAGCCGCGAACCGATCGCGCGGAGGGAGCCCAGGTCCCTGTCGGGACATTCTACCGCGCACGGGTCGGATTTCGAAGCGGACTCAGCCCTTCGGCGGCAGGGAGAGGTCCGGGCTGACCTTCTGCCCGGTGGTCGCGAAGTGCCGCGTCGCGGCCTGCTGACGCACGGTGTTGTACTGCATGCCGGTCGTCATCTGGTCGACCTTCATGCGGGCCGCCTTGCCGATCGCCTCGCCCGCGCCCCCCTTGAGGCTGGGCGCCCCCGTCGGCATGTTCAGGAACCCTCCCGCGAGGCCCATGGCGAAATCAAAACCCGTCCCCGCGAAACGCGCCATACCTGAGCCCTTTCAACATGCAACGGCGTGGCATACGCCGGAAGCGAGCAGCGTACGGCTCGCGGTCAGAGGCCGCAAGGCAGGTCCGGACGCGGCACGGACGGCGAACCCGCCGCACGGCCTGGTCCGGGCTGTTTCGCGGAGCCAGTGTCGGAACGCAACGCGTCCCCGTCGTTCCTGCACACGCCGCTGGCTCTTCCCCCTGATTCTGGTAGCATGCCGGAAGGGCCCTGCGAGAAACATGCGGGGACCGCGAGAGGGGAGGAAGGCATGATCTCACGAGTTGTTGCGTTGAGTGCAGCCGCGGCCGTTTGCATCACGCCCGCGGATGCCGACATTCTCGGCGTTTCGGGCGACGCCTCGTTGATCGTCGCGCCCCCGAGCGTGGACGCGGGCGTCCTCGAAAGCGACGCCGCGGTACAGGTGTTCATCGAGCAGGACGAGCGCCTCACGGCCTCGGAGTTCTTCGTCGATGTCTCCGAGCCGGGCCCGGTCTCTCCCATCGGCACCGATCTGTACGGCGCGGGGGCGCTCAGCCCGCTGGACATCCCGCCCGGGACACTCATCGAGAGCGTCTACATCCACGCGGACCCAATCACACCCAACACGAACTTCGCGGGACGCGTCGATTTCGATCGGGAGATCATCGGGCTGATCATCCGCCCGGCGACCTTCGACGCCAGCGATGCCGAAGCCGCGAGTCCCACGACGGTGTACGGCACCGCGCGACAGATCGGTCCGGGCGATACGGTCCGGATCACGGGGGATCGCACCTCTGTCGTGTTCGCGTTCGATACCGGCACCGGGACTGACCAGATCCGCGTGCTGGTCTCTGCGGATCCGCCGTGCAATGAGGCTGATCTCGCGCCGATCTTCGGGCGGCTCGACCTCTCTGACATCAGCGCCTTCGTCTCCGCTTTCACGAGCGGCGACCCCGCGGGCGATCTCAACGAGGACGGCATCTTCGACCTCGCGGACATCGGACTCTTCATCGCCGCCTTCACCGCAGGATGCCCGTGATCGATACCTGGGGACTGCCGGTGAAACGCCCCGCTGCCCGCTCAGTCGCGCAGCGAATACGGCGGCAGGCGCATCGATTCGACACAGCTCGTATCCAGACCGTCGACGCTCCCGCTCTCAAGGAAATTTCGCATCATTCCGTCAACGCAGGGCCCGCCCAAACCGTGTGTACCCGGCGCGATGACATGCAACGAGTTGGGAAGATGCCGGGCCGCCTCCTCACCCCAACGGGGCGGGGTGACCGCGTCGTGCGTCCCGCTGAACAGAAGCACCGGGGTGTCGACGGCGACCGGGAGGCCGTAGTCTTCGGGCACGATCGAATCGGGCCAGAATTCGCAGATCGCCATCTGCCGACGCACGCGACTGTCGCCCAGGAAGGTATCGCGTGTCAGTTCGTCAATATCTGCGGGGTCGATCCGCGAGACATCCTCGCCGCAGGTCACGCAGAGCAGCATCCCCGAAGCGAGCGATGATTCGATCCAGCGAGCCTGATCAACACCGCGCTGCGCGATCAGATCGAATTCGCCTTTCGCTGCGCGGTCGATGATCAGCGGGACATCACTGATATTCGTGTACATCCCGAACCGAACCGCCTCCGCGAAACCATCACGAGAGATCAGGACCCGTGTCAGTGCGCCTGTCACCGGATGCGTGACCGTCGCTGGCGCCGGCGCCTCTTCGAGATCCGCCAACACGCCGTCAAGCGTGGCGCGAAGGTCACCGAACCGCTCGTTGCACGCCGGGTCGGCGGCGCATTCGTCGATAATCATGCCGAGCGTCCGCTCCGCGGCCCAAGCGTGGTACAGCGGATTGGTGAACGAGATGGGCGCGACGCTATTGAGGACGGCACATCGGGCGGACCCCGCGTGCCGTCGCAGATAGACCAGGATCGCCCGCGATGCGTAAGAACCTCCGTAGAGATTGATGGTCTCGTACCCCAGTGCCGCACGGATGTCATCCAGGTCGTCCATCGCGGTCGAGGTCGAATAGTGCCGAAGGTCGAATCGCGCGGCGAGGTCTTCAAGACACGAGCGGAACATCTCAGCGTCGAAATAAGGTTCCAGGTACCGCTGCGGATCCTCCTCGGCACCGGGAATCGGGCACAGGAGCCGGTTGTTCCCTCCCGTTCCCCGCTGGCTGACCAGCACGATGTCTCGGTGCTCGCGCATCCAATGGGATACATATTGGCGCCACTGCTGGGCCGCTGAGACCCCGGGGCCTCCCGACAAGATGAAAACCGGATCGGGGCGGCGTGCACCCGTCGCCGGGAGCACGACGACATCGAGGCGAAGCACCCGCCCCGCGCCGCGTTCGCGATCTTCGTAGACCCCAAAACTCCCCGCGCGAATCTCAGTGCCGCTCGCCTCGTGGAGATGGGTCTTCAGATGCAGCCCCAACGCGGGATTGTCCGGTGCTCCCGAAACCACCCGCACGAGACCCGAAATACCGAGTAGGCAAACGAAGATCAGGGTACAGCGCATCGCCCGATCCTACCGGGGACGCCTCCGTGCTACGCTCTGCCCGGATGGGAGCGAAACAGAAGAAAAATCCCTACGACACCCCCGCGATGCGGCAGTTCACCCGCTTCAAGGCCGAGCACCCGGGGTGCGTGCTGTTCTTCCGGATGGGCGACTTCTACGAGATGTTCGGGGACGACGCGGTGGAGATGAGCCGCGTGCTGGGGCTGACCCTCAGCGAGCGTCCCAAGGGCGTGCCGCTCGCGGGGGTGCCCCACCACCAGCTGTCGAACTACCTGAAACGAGCGGTCGACGCGGGGTACCGCGTTGCGGTGTGCGACCAGATCCAGAACCCCAAAGACGCGAAGGGCGTGGTCGAGCGAGCCGTGACGCGGGTCGTCACCGCGGGCACGCTCGTGGACGAATCGCTGCTGGGCGAGGACGCGGCCTCCGTCGCGGCGGTCGCGCCGGTCGAGACCAAGGCCGGGCGCCGGTGGGCGGGAGGCGCGATCGACCTGTCCACCGGCGCGTTCACGCTGTTCGAGGCGTCGTGGGACGGGCTCGCGGAGCCCATCGCCCGCCTCGCCGTGCGCGAGGTCTGCTTCCCCGAGGGCACCGTCGAAGAGGCGGACCTGGACGCGGCGATCGAGGACGGGCGGGTCGCGCTGACCCCGCGCCCGGCGTGGCAGTTCCGCGCCGACGAGGCCCACCCACGCCTGTGCGCCCAATTCGGGGTCAAGACACTCGAGGGGTTCGGCGTCGCGGACGACGACGCGGCGCTCCCCGGCGCGGGGGCGCTCGTTGCCTATCTCGTCGAGACACAGTCGGTCGGGGACGACCCCGAGGCGGCGGTGAACACCGGGGACAAATGGGCCGCGAGCGGGGGCGAGTTCCAGGGCCAGCGCCGGACGCTGCGGCACCTCCGCCCGCCCGCGCGGGAGGCGTCGTCGGGTGTCTGCCGACTCGACGCGGTGAGCCTCCGGGCGCTCGAGGTCGTGCGCACGATCCGGGGCGACGCGGGGCGGGCCGAGCTGGGCGGCGGGTCAAGCGCGAAGCACGAGGCCGCGGGCTCGCTGCTGGGCGTGTTCACCGGCGTGCCCGGCCTTCTCGGGACCCCCATGGGCAAGCGATTGATCCGGGAATGGCTCTGCCGCCCGCTCGCGGAGGCGGACGCGATCCTCGCCCGCCAGGCGGCGGTTGCGGCGCTGGTCGAGGACCGCACCGCGGCCCAGAAGCTCGCCGACGCGATGCAGCGGTTCCCGGATCTCGCGCGTGTCGCGGGCCGGGTGGCGCTGGGGCGGGCGACGCCGCGAGATGTGGTCGCCGTCGCGGACGGTCTGGAGCGGCTGCCGGTGATGGCGGACGCGATCGGCAGCACCCCCGCGATGGCGGACCTCGCGCGCACACTGACCGACCTTGCCGAAACGCTCACCCCGCTCGCGGCGACGATCCGGGCCGCGTGCGTGGAGGAGGCGCCCGCAACGCTGACGAAGGGCGGGCTGATCCGCGACGGGGTGGACGCCGAGCTCGACGAGGCGCGGGGGCTGCAGCGGGACGCCGGCGCCTGGCTCGCGGAGTACCAGGCGAAGCTCATCGAGACCCACGATCTGCCCAGCCTGAAGGTCGGGTACAACAAGGTGTTCGGCTACTACATCGAGCTGCCCGCGGCGCAGGCGCGCCGGGCACCGTCCGAGTTCAGCCGCAAGCAGACGCTCAAGAACGCCGAGCGGTACATCACCCCCGAGCTCAAGACCTTCGAGGACAAGGTGACCACCGCAGAGGACCGGGCGCTGGCCCGCGAGCGGGCGATCTTCGCGGACCTGCTCACACAGGCCGCGCGGCATGTCGAGGCGATCGGCGCATACGCGGACGCCGTCGCGCGGATCGATGTGTACGCGGCGCTCGCGGGCAAGGCGCACCACCGGGGCTGGGTGCGTCCGTCGATCACGAACGAGCCGGTGCTTGAAATCGAAGACGGGCGGCACCCGGTGCTCGACGAGTTGCTGGGCGACCGGTTCGTGCCCAACGACACGAGCCTGGGCCGGGGCGACGAGGCCTCGCCCGGGCTCGCGCTGATCACCGGCCCGAACATGGCGGGCAAGAGCACCTATATCCGGCAGACCGCCCTTCTCGTGCTGCTGGCAAGCATCGGGTCGTACATCCCCGCGGACCGGGCGACCATCGGCACCTGCGACCGCATTTTCACCCGCGTCGGCGCGGACGATGCGCTGCACCGGGGTCGGTCGACCTTCATGGTCGAGATGACCGAGACCGCGGCGATCCTCAACAACGCGACGCCCCGCAGCCTCGTGATCCTCGACGAGATCGGACGGGGCACCTCGACGCTCGACGGGCTGAGCCTCGCGTGGGCGATCGGCGAATCGCTCGCGGGCGAAGAGGAAGGCACGCAAGGCCCGCGGACGCTGTTCGCGACGCACTATCACGAACTGACCGAGATCGCCGAACGCCTGCCCGGACGGGTCGGCAACCTGCATGTTCAGGTCCGCGAGTGGACCGACAAGAGCGGGCACACCGAGATCGTCTTCGTCCACCGCATCGGACCGGGGCGGGCGGACCGCTCGTACGGCGTCCATGTCGCCCGTCTCGCGGGGGTGCCCTCGGCGGTGACCGAGCGGGCCGACGAAGTGCTCGCCTCGCTGAGCGTTCAGTCGGGCACGCGGGTCGAGCCCGCGAAGGTCCCGCAAGCCCGGTCGGGCGACCAGATGGGCCTGTTCACTGAGTTCGTCCCCCACCCCGCGGTCGATCGCCTCCGGGAACTCAAGCTCGAATCGATGAGCCCCATGCAGGCATTCGATGTCCTCCGCGACCTCGTCCAGGAGGCCCAATCGACGGCCCCGGAGTGACCGGATCCAAAAAAACAGGGAGCGGCCCCCGGAACAGAAAGGCCGCCCCCGAACGAAAGCTGGTTGCATCTGAAATTTCGGAAGCGCCCGAGGCGCCGATGCACGGTCTAGGAAAATTTCCTAGACCGAAGATGACCGCCTGCACCCCAGAACCGCGGCGTCGTGCTTCCCGCGGATGTTGCAGGCCTAGCGTCGCCCGATGACCATTCCTTTGCGCCTCGCCCACTCCCCCGATTCCGATGACCTGGTCATGTGGTGGCCGCTCACCGGCATGCGCACGCCCGACGGGAATCCGCTCCCGGGGCCCCGCGGCGTCCCCCGAGTGAAGAGTGAACGCTTCGTGTTCGAGACCGTCGGCGAAGATGTCGAGACCCTGAACGCGGGCGTTCGAGCGGAGCGCGACCTGCCCTTCGACGCGACCGCGATCTCCGCGGCAACCTATCCGTACATCGCCGACCGTTGGGCCATCACCCGTTGTGGTGGGTCGTTCGGCGAGGGCTATGGGCCGCGACTCGTTGCGCGGGAGGACTCGCCCATCCGCTCTCCCGATGCGTTGCGTGGGAAGATCATCGCCGTGCCGGGGATCGGCACCAGCGCGTTCCTCGCGCTCTCGATGATGATCGGGGGCACCCAGGGTGATCGGGGGTTCGAGCCCATCGCGACACTGTTCAGCGATGTCCCCGGGCTGGTGCTCGACGGGAAGGCCGACGCGGGGCTGCTGATCCACGAGGCGCAGCTCACCTTCGCTCAGATGGGGCTCCGTGAGGTCGCGAATCTGGGAACCTGGTGGGCGCGCGCGCAGCCGGGTCCGGAGGACCTCCCCCTCCCGCTCGGGCTGAATGTGATCCGGCGTGATCTGGATGACCGGTTCGGGTCGGGCTCGTGCGCCGAAGTCAGCGCGCTGCTTTCCGAGAGCGTGCGGTACGCGACCGAACATCTCGACGAGAGCAAGGCGTATCTCCGCCTGCACAGCGCCGACCGCCCCGAATGGGACGACGATGAACTCGTTGAGCGGTACCTGTCGATGTATGTGAGCCGCCTGAGCGTGGACATGGGCGAGCGGGGCGAGCGGGCCCTCGCGACCTTCCTCGGACTCGGCGCCGACCGCGGGTTCGTCCCCCGCTGCGGGTCGATCACGGTGCTGTGAGCCCCCTCGCCCGCCTTCCCCGCTACCATCGCGTTCCATGCCCGAGCCCCTTCCCTACAAACTGGCCTGCCTGTGTGACCTGCGGGACGAGCAGGGGCGGATCTTGCTGATCCACCGGGAGCGTGCGCCCAACAAGGGCCTCTGCAGCCCGATCGGCGGCAAACTCGACATGCACACGGGCGAGAGCCCCGCGCAGTGCGCCCAGCGGGAGATCATGGAAGAAGCGGGGATCCGACTCCCGATCGAACGCCTCCATCTGGGCGGACTGATCGCGGAAACCGCGTTCGAGGGCACCGGGCACTGGCTTCTCTTTTACTACCGCGTCCTCGGGGCGGTGAGTTCGGTCACGGATGTCCCCGAGCAGGACATCCCGGAGGGCCGGCTCGCCTGGCACCATCCCAGCGAACTGGAAAGCCTGCCCCTGCCCGAGACCGATCGCAAGGTCATCTGGCCCATGATCACCAAGCACGACGGCGGGGGTGATCGCCCGGGCTTCTTTGCCCTGCACATCGACTGCACGGACATGGGCGGCATCACCTGGACGGTCGAGGAGTCGTTTCCTCCCGCCTGAGCGGTGTCGGCGCGTCGAGCGGATCCGGGCGCCGCTATTCTGAAAGATGGGGCCGCCGAGCAACCGACGGGCCCCGGTGCCGAATCATCGGTGGGTGCAATGCCTGCTCCTCGGCTCGAGGTCGGTTTGGCCCACGAGGCTTTGGAGGGTGTGAGTGGCTTTGGGAGGGTGTGCATGGAGCCTGATCGGCTGAGCGCCGGAACGCTGAACACGGGGATGGCGGGGTGGCCCCCTCTCCGGCGCGCGCTGTCGCTGCTGTGCGCACTGATCGCGATCGCGCCGGTCTTCGCCCAAACCGCGTCGTCTTCGGATTCGCCCGACGAGGGGGGGACCGCGCCCGCGGCGCAGTCCATCCCCGCCTCACGGCAGGCGGATCGGGTCGTGGTCATCACGCTCGAGGGCGAGATCGACCAATGGACCGAGCGGAGCGTCAAGCGACGCATCGAGCAGGCGGAGCAGAGCGGCGCCGACGCGGTCGTGATCGAGATCGATTCTCCGGGCGGCGAGGTCGGCGCGGTCCTGGAGATCTGCAACGCGATCAAGGGGTCGTCGGTCACGAACACGGTCGCGTGGGTCCACCCGGACGCCTATTCCGGCGGCGCGATCATCGCGCTCGCGTGCGGGGAGATCGTCACCACGAGCCCCGCGAGCATGGGTGACGCGTTCCCGATCACTTTCGGGCCCCAAGGCGTCCGGGGGCTGAGCCCCGATGAGCGGACGAAATTCCTCCCCCCGCTGCTCACGGAGGTCGCGGACTCCGCCCGCCGCAACGGGTACGACGAGTTCCTCGTTCAGGCGATGGTCGTCGATGGCATCGAACTCTGGAGCGTGACGGACTCGGAAACGGGCGAGCGGTGGTTCATCAACGAGCGCGAATACCGGGTGCTGTTCGAGGACGAGCCGCCGCGCGGGAAGCCCGTGCTCACGAGCGTGACGGGGGGGCGTGCGAGCGAGCAGGCCGCGTCGCGGCCCGAACCGCAGCCACAGAGCGAGAGGACGGGGAGCGAGGAGACGGGGGAAGACAGCGCGGACGCACCATCGACCCAGCGTGATGACCCCATCGCGTCTGAGTCGTCCGGAGTGGGTGCGCCTTCTGAAGATCCGACCTCGTTCACGCCTGCGAGCCCGGGGCTGGCGGATCTCTCGGATTCCGCGAGCGAGGGCCTGACGAGCCGATCGACGCGACCGACCTTCCGCGATGCGGACCGGGGGCGGTATGTCGATCCGGTCTACATCGCGGACGGCACGGGCCCGATCGTGCTCCGCGACGACCAGATGCTCGCCTTCGGCTTTACGAGCGCGATCATCGAGAACGACGCGGAGTTGAAGGCCTTCTTCGGCGCGAAGGAGTTGGTGCGCACCGAGCCCACCTGGTCGGAGGTGATGGTCAAGGCGATGATGCACCCCGTTGTCCGCGGCGTGCTGATCGTCGTGCTCCTCGTGGGGCTGTTCATCGAGATGAGCAGCCCGGGGGTGGTGGTGCCCGGCGCGGTCGCGGGGGCGGCGCTCGTCGGGCTGCTCGCTCCCCCCATGCTCGTGGGCATGGCGGGCTGGTGGGAGGTTGTCGCGATCGCGGGCGGCATCGCCTGCCTGCTCATCGAGTTGCTGGTGATCCCGGGGTTCGGTGTCTTCGGGGTGCTCGGGCTCGTCTCGCTCTTCGTCGGCATGGTGGGCACCTTCATCCCCGATGGGACAGGGGGGCTCTTCGGACCCGGGGATGCGGGCGACGATCTCTTCGGCGGCGTCGCCACGATCCTTCTCTCGACGACTACAGCGGGGATCGCGATCTACTTCATCGCGCGGCACTTCGGGTCCATCCCGCTGCTGGGCAGACTGATTCTCCAGGACGCGTCGTCATCCGATGACAACCCCGATGCCGATCTGCTCGCGATGCGGCCCGCCCCCGAGGAACGCGTGGGCGTCGGTGATCAAGGCGTCGCGGCTTCCGACCTCCGGCCCTCGGGGCGAGCAAAGATCAATGGTGAGATCGTCGACGCGATCGCGGAGCGGGGATATATCGAGGACGGCGATCCGGTCGAAGTCGTCGCACGCCGCGGGTTCAGCTGGGTGGTCCGCCCGCCTAGGACGAGCCGGCCGAGCGGCGACTTGGGTGAGATTCAGGAGAATGCCGACTCATGAGTTCCGACGCAATGCTGATCTGGGGCCTCGCGCTGATGGCGGTCTCGATCGTCCTGATCGTGGTGGAGGTCTTCGTGCCCTCGGGCGGGATCATCGCGGTGGTCTCCGCGATCTGCGCCATCGGTGGAGTCGGCATGCTCTGGCGCTACGAAACGATCTGGGGCATCACGGGCCTGCTCACGATGCTTGTGCTGGGCCCGATGGCGCTCGCGTTCGCATTCAAGATGCTCCCCCACACGCCCGTCGGTCGCGCGATCCTGGGCGGGCGGTCCGAGGAAGAACTCGAAGAAATGCAACGCTCGGAGCGCGAGCTCGCTCTGCGACGGAAGGCGCTCGTGGGTCTGGAAGGCGTGGCGCTGACGGACATGCGACCCGTCGGCGAGGTCGAGATCGATACGCCGGACGGCCCGGAGACGATCGAGGCCTTCGCCGAGCATGACTGGATCGAATCGGGCGAGCGTGTCGTCGTCACCGCCGCGAGCGGGCTGGAGATCAAGGTCCGGAGGGCCTGAGGGGAACCGGCGTGTCACCGATGACCGCGATCCAACTGTTCGTTGTCCTGTTCGTGGCCGCGTTGTTCTACGCGACGGTTCACCGGGTGATCGGGCTCTGGCTACAGGCGAAACTCATGAAGGCTCCCGTTTCCTTCAGCGAGCTCTACGCAATGGGCTTCCGGAAGAGCGATTCGCGGATCGTCGTGCTGAGCTACATTCGGGCGAAGCGGGCCGGCGTCGAGATCCCGGTCCGCGCGCTCGAATCACACGACCTCTCCGGCGGGAATGTCCCGAGCGTCGTCAGCGCACTCATCGCCGCCGACAAAGCGGGCATTCCCCTGACCGCGGACGAGGCGTTCGCGATGGATCTCAGGGGCACCGATCCGCTCGGCGTTGTCAATGATGCCGTGATGGGCACCGGAGGGGCGGGCCAGACCGCGTCCCGGGAGAGAATCTGAAGCCCGTCCCGACCGGTATACTCCCCTGTACGGCATCCCGTCTCGCAGCTCGGACCACGGAGAACAGCCTTGCCCGACATCGTGCTCATCATCGCCGGCATCGTCGGCCTTCTCGTCCTTATCGTCATCATCGCGATTCTGTGGCAGTTCCTGGGTCTCTGGTTCCAGGCGCTGCTCAGCAAGGCGAGCGTGGGCATGGGCGACCTGATCGGTATGCGCTTCCGGAAGGTTGATGCCCGGATCATCGTGCTGAGCCGGATCCGCGCGGTCCGCGCCGGTATCCCGATCAGCACCGCCCAACTCGAGGAGCACTACCTTGCCGGCGGCCGCGTCCCGAATGTCGTCAGCGCGTTGATCGCCGCCCAGAAGGCACGGATCGAACTGGACTGGAACACGGCGTGCTCGATCGACCTCGCGGGGCGCGACATCCTCGACGCGGTGAACACCTCTGTGAACCCGAAGGTCATCGACTGCCCCAGCCGCGAGGGCGGGAAGACGACGATCGACGCGGTCGCGAAGGACGGCATCCAGCTCAAGGCACGGGCCCGCGTGACCGTGCGGACGAACCTCGCCCGGCTTGTCGGCGGTGCGACGGAAGAAACCGTGGTGGCCCGCGTCGGCGAGGGCATTGTTTCCTCGATCGGCTCGGCAAACTCCCACAAGGATGTGCTTGAGAACCCTGACAATATCTCCAAGACCGTGATGGCCCGCGGCCTCGACGCCGGCACCGCGTTCGAGATCCTCTCGATCGACATCGCGGATGTGGATGTCGGGCAGAACATCGGCGCGGCGCTCCAGGCCGATCAGGCCGAGGCGGATACCAAACGATTCCAAGCGGAGGCGGAGCAGCGCCGCGCGATGGCGACCGCGCAGGAGCAAGAGTTCCGCGCCGAGGAACAGAAGAACAAGGCGATCGTCGTGCTTGCGGAGGCGGAGGTTCCCAAGGCAATGGCGGAGGCCTTCCGCAGCGGGAACATGGGCATCATGGACTATTACCGCATGAAAAATGTCGTCGCGGACACCGACATGCGGCAGTCGATCGCCAACCCGGGCGGCGAGAACGGGCAGAGCGGCTCCTGAGTTGGCCCACCCTAGCGGACGCCTTTCAATCCGTTCTCAAACCGAACTGTGTTCGAATAGTCGCGCTCAATCGAGCGATCCGCTCGCTCGCTCGCGTCGGGCGGCACGCTCGAGCAGCGCCCGGATCCCGACGCGGGCCGATCGTTCACGCTCGGGGAACGCGGGCTGAGCCGGCGCACCCGGGTCCATCCGCCCGTCCAAGCGGAGTCCGTTCGACGGATCGCCCGATGGGCCTTCTCCGGGCCCGATCCCGAGCGCCGTCGACGAAGCGAGCCCAGGCTCACCGATGATGAACCGCGTGTCGGGGGGGATGAGGGGGAGGTCACCCATGGGGGTCCCCACATAGGCCGACCGCGGGAAGACCGCCGTGATGCCCCCGTCGCGTCGAGCGAAGATCGCCGAGCCATCGGGGGCCATCGCGCGGTAGAGCATCCCGAAGTTCTGGTCGAGCCTGAGCGGCGTGGGGAGCACCCGTGCCTGCAACCCGAGAGGGCCCAGGTCCGCGGCCCCCGGGTCGATGGGCTCGAGACGATCCCACGCGCTGCCGGCGCGGTACTCGGGGCTGTAGGGATGTGTCCCGCCCAGGTATGCCTGCCCGAAGACCATCGGCGCGCCGCATGCCAGTGCGGCGACGGCACCGATGGTGGTCGCACCACGCCCCGCCTTTGCCGATGCCTTGTGTGTCCGGCTGTGTTCCACCTGCACCACCTGATGCACTCTATCGGCCTCCCGATCGGCGGGCTCGCGTCGCATCCCCAAAGTCAGGGCCTGATCCGCATCTCCATCCGGATCGTCACCCGCGCATCGGGTCCCCGATCGCGGAGCGCCTCGATTTCCTTTCCCTTCGCCGTCCAGTTGTACACGCAGAGGAGGATCACACGGTCTGCTTCCGGATTCCCGGTATTCCGGACGAGCGTTCGCTTCCCAACCTTGACCCGCTCGAAATCGGCGAAGCGGACGAAGCCTTCTGGTCCGAAGTCGATCACAACAGTCGCGTTGAACTCGCGTCGGAAGACCGCGAGCGTGTCGGGGAACCGCGGGTGTCGTGTCCGGATCTCGATCCCCTCACCCGCTGCGGGTCTCCCCCAGTTGGTGATCCGTAGATCGATCGTCTTGCTGGTGGGTGTCGACTCGCGATCCGAGAGTTCCCCCGGTCTCGACGAAGCACCGGGGTCGGGTTGAGACGCCGGATCCGAATCCCCTTGTGTTTCACCGGGCTCGTTCGCTTCGGGGGCGTCGGCGGGCTCCTGGGATTCGGACTGAGAACTCGCCTCGGGCTCTTCCCGAGACTCCGTCGACGCTGAATCCTGGGCGGACTCGCTGTCGTTCGTTTCTTCCGGCGAGCCCTGCTGGCGATCTCGGGGCTCGTCACCTGTCGGCGAATCGGTGTCCGTTCGCTCCGACGATGAGGCCTGACCCTCGTTCGCCTCAAGGACAGTGGAATCCTCCCCGGCCTGCGGAGACTCCTCGCCAATCTCTTGCGGAGAGTTCGGGGGATCCGACTCGGCCCCCATCGCTTCAGCGGAAGGTGTCAAGCCCGACCCCGCCTTTGTCGCAGGAACAGACTCGGCCTCTGCTTCGGCGGCGTCTTCGGAGGGTTCGGCGGCCGTCGAAGTCGAGGCAGAGCTCTTGGACGCCGGGGAAGGGGGAACGCTCGTGCTCGTCGCACCGGGCACGCCGCCCGGCGGGGTCGGGGCACCGAGCGGGGCGATCCGCAGCGCCGCCTGATCCAACTCCGACTCTGTTGCCCGGTGCGGTGTCGGTTCAGCGAACCCGAGCCAGGTGATCGTCGCCCGCGTCGAGGACTCGATGCCGAGTCGGGTCGCTCGCTCATCGCGTGGCTCCGAGTTCTTTGCTGCTTGTTCGGAGATTCCCGACGGTACTTCCCCGGCGGACCACCCCTGAGCCGCGAATCCCGTCGCGGCGAGATGAAGCGCCATGCTCGCGAGCAGGCACAACGCGACGCCGCGGCGACGGAGCCCCTCGCGGGTCGTCGGGACCTGATTCACGCTCCGGCGGGTCATACTCTGATTATTCGTCTCGACCGGCATCTGTGTTCGGGCCGACCTCGGGATCCACGCCCGGATCTCGGTCTGACGGTGATGCGGGGCTGCCCAGCACGCTGAACTCGGTGACGCCTGCCGCAACCAGCGCATCGGCGAGTTCGATGAGAGCGCCGGCCGGTGCGCGGGCGTCGGCGCTGATGATCACGGGCACACCCTCCGAGCCGGCGCTCGCCTCTGCCAACGCTTCGCCCAAGGTTGAGAGGTTGACCGCCTCGCCCTCGACGGCGATCGCACCATCTTCGCTCAGCGTGACGCGCACCGATTCATCGCGTTCCGCGGGCCTGCCGGCCCGGAGTTCGGGCAGCGAAAGATCCAGCGCGTCGGCACGGACCATCAGCACAAGGGCGAACACAAAGAACACAAGCAGAAGAAACACCACATCAATCAGCGGTGTGAGTTCGAGCCGAATCTCGTGATAGCGCCGGCGCAGTTTCATCCCGGCTCCCTTCCCGAGACGGACATGACTCCCGACTTCGAACGATCCTCGCGGAGGTAGGAACGCCCACCCCAGTTGGTCGGTCGTCCGCTCACGAGGTGGTTCGCCGCGCGAAAGAGAATGCCGCTGACGAGCCAGAACGCGATCGGGGAGAGGGGCGCCACAACGACCGGCTCGCGGGCGATCCGCAGGATCCGCGCGGATGCGAGCAGATACGCGCCGATGCTCACCGTCATGAGCGTGTAGGCCGCGATACCGAGCGGGACGCTCGCGCCCCCGAGGTGGAAGGCCGCCGCCGCGACACTCCCCGCGACCGCCGAGGCGATGGGGAACATCGACCCGAGGAGTCTCGCTCTCCACGCGGCGTTTCGGAGGCGCCGCGACCGGCGGTGGGCCGCCTCGGTGTAGATCCGGCGCCAGCCCCTTTTGAAATCGCCCCAGGTCTCGTACATCCTGCAACGGACGATTCCCCCGCTGAGCAGCGCGCCGGCGCGCCCTCCCCGCGACTTGACCGCTTTCGCGAGTGCGAGATCTTCGAGCAGCTCTTCGCGCACGGCCGCGTGCCCGCCCATGTCTCGATAGAAGCCCGCTCGGAAGAGCATGAACTGACCGTTCGCGAAAGGACGCTGCCGATCGTCGGTGCGGTTCGCCCTGAGCAGCGGATACTGGCGCATCAACTCGAAACCCGCGACAGGCTGCACAAGTGATTCGTACCACGCTTCCGCCGGGTACTCGTTCAGGAAGCTCAGCAGATCGAGATTCCTCTCCTCCGCGAGCGCGACCGTTGCGCGCAGGCACGACGGATGGAGCAGGCAATCCGCGTCGGTGAAGAGAAAGTACTCCGCCTCCGAGGCGTAAGAGGACCGGTCGATGCCGACGCGCACCGCGTTGACCTTCCCGGCCCAGCCCTCCTCGACCTCGTCGATCTCGACGATCTCGAAACGGTGATCCCCGTTGATCTCCGCGCGAGCGACAGACGCCGTCGCGTCCGTGCAGCGATCGAGCGCCAGGACGACTCTGAATCGCTCATGGTCCTGCTCCCGCAGCGACCGGATCAGGGGGGCGATACTCCCCGCCTCGTTGTGCGCCGGGACGACGACGAGCACCGCGCGATCCGCCGCCCGACGGGCCTCCGCCAGTTGCACGCCGTCCATCCCGGTCGGCAACCCGCGGAGCGTTTGCTCGATCCGCACGATGACCACCGACCAATAGACGATCAGCGGCACTCCCCACGCGAACAGCAGCGCGGCACTCGCGATAAAGACGACCTCGGGGGCACTCATGAGCGAACAACCGTAGCGCATCCAGCCTGTCTAACACATCCCCCCTTTGACGGTCATTCGCGTTCCGGCGCCCTCACGCTCGGGTACGCTCCTTTCATGGTCAGGCCCGTCCCCCCCGATGCATTCTCAGCGCCAACCTGGGCGGTCCGCGCGTCCGGCCTCGTTTCCATGATGCCCGAACCGCGGGTGCTCACCCGGCATGAACTCCGGGCACTCGACCGGGCCGCGACGGACGAACTCGGCATCCCCTCCGCTGTGCTGATGGAGAACGCCGCGATTCATGCCTCGTCGGTCATCGCGACTGTCGCGGAGATCCCCGCGGATCGCCGGGTCCTGATCGTCGCGGGCGCGGGGAACAACGGGGGAGATGGGCTCGCGCTCGCGCGGCAGTTGGTGACCCTCGGGTTCGCTGTCGAGGTCCTGGTGGTCGGTTGTGCCGATCGCCTCGCGCCGGATACCGCGATGAACCTCGGGTCCATTCGGGATTCTGTTTCGGTCGGGTTCATCACCCCCGATGCCCCCGCCCACGACGCGGCGGCAACGGCGCAGGCGACCATTCGAAGGCTCGCCCCGGGGATCATCGTGGACGCGATCTTCGGCACCGGTCTGTCCCGAGCGATCCAAGGTGCGGCGGCCGGTCTCGTGTCCGCGATTCACGGGGCTTCGAAACAGGAGCCGGGCGGCGCCCCCGGTCCCCGGGTCATCGCTCTCGACATCCCGTCGGGACTCGATGCGGACACTGGATCGGCTCTGACCCCCTGCGTTCGAGCGGACCTTACGATCACTTTCGCCGCGTGCAAAGCGGGGTTCGGGGCAGTCGAGGCCCAGGCTCAACTCGGGACGATCGCGATCGTGCCGATCGGGACACCCCCGGGGCTGACTGCACGGTTCGGCGTCCCCCTTGAACTCACTCCCGACGGGCGCTGGCGCCACGCGGATCCGAGGGGTTCCGAAGCACCCCGTCGCCCGCTCGCGGCGGGGCGAACCGCGTCCAACAGAGAGGGTGATAAACTACCCGAGGAGTGACCAGAAACCCGCACCCGCAAGCGGTCGGAGCAACGGAGCGTGTCGCATGGACATCCGCATGGAACTCTCACGCATCCTGATCCGCGAGGTGATCGATCACCAGATCATCGAATTGCGGGAATCCGAACCGGCTCCGGGCGAGGAGCCCCGGACCTTTCCGATCGTGATCGGCCTCCCTGAGGCGCAAGCGATCGAGCGGCGTTTGAAGGGCATCGAGATCCGTCGCCCGCAGACGCACGACTTGCTGGCGAATCTCCTCGACGCCCTGGGTGCCGACCTGGAGTCGATCTCGATCCACGACCTGAGCGAACACACCTTCTTCGCGATGCTCCGCATCGTCAAGGAAAACGGCGATGTTGTCGAGGTCGATTCGCGTCCCAGCGACGCGATCGCGATCGGGATCGCCAACGAGGTCCCGATCTATGTCGCCGAGCATGTGCTCGAAGCGGCTTCTCAGGATCCCACCTGACCCGGCCCCGGGATCAGCCATCCATGACGAGTCGGAGCGAACGCATCGCGTCGGTCGTCAATCCCGCCATCGGATAGTGCTGCTCGATCGCCCGGGAAAGGTCCTGCTCATCGCAGATCGCGAAGCGGCACTGGAAGGGCACACGCCACCCCGCGAAACGGAGCGCCCTGGCGAGATGCTCCTCGGTCGTCGCGAGCACCAGTTCGTCCTGCTCGATGCGGAGCGGGAGCACCGCAAACTGCCAGGCCTGTCTCGGCTCAAGGACCCGCAGCGCATCAACAGATGGCGTCTCGGTGTCCAGATCGATCCGCTCGGCGTATCCCGCGTACTGCGCTGCCCATGCACGCTCAACCGCCCTCGGGTCAACCCCGAACATCTCCTCCGCGAGCAGCCCGAACGGCCGCCCCGTGACGCGCTGCTGGCGGAGGACCTCCGCGCGCTGCTCGTCATCGATGACGCCCCGCTGAACGAGCAAGTCTCCGAGTCGCATCGGCATGTCGCCTACCTCCCCTTCGCCCGCACTCGCACCGGGGCCGTTCCCCGCGGGCGAATGCTGCATCGGTCGATTGCACCCCGGTTCGAGTGTGCCTGAAGAAGAGAACCAGCAACGGACCCGCGTTCAGTCCGTTCTCGCGGGTCGGTCGACCACGGGTCGGAAATCGCAGGCCCGTTCTGTGACATTCGCTTGACACCAGCGAGCGGCGGACGCGTCGGGCCGCTCATTTCCCGACGCAGAACGACGCGAAGACCCGTCCGAGAACCTCGTCGGGCGTGATCGATCCCACGATCGAGCCGAGTTCATCCAACGCGAGCCTCAGCAGAGCGGCGACCGTCTCCGGCTCAGAGACCCCACTGTCTCCCTGCTCGAGTGATTCGAGCGCATCGCGGATCGCCCCCAGTGCGTTCGCGATCGCCCGACGGTGCCTGGGGATTGCAGCATCCCCCCCACTGCCGCGGGTCGCGAGATCCGCGATGGCGTGCCGCAGCGCTTCGAGATGCCAGCCGTCGAGTGCGCACACCGCGAGCCCGGGTGGCTCGCCCTCCGGAGAAACCGGGCCCGGGCCCCCGGAGAGGTCCGCCTTCGTGCGCACGCGGAGCACGGGGATGGCTCCACGATTCGGCACCGCCTCAAAGCGCCCGGCTGGATCGCAGGCGATGAGCAGGTCTGCCGATCCGATCGCGTTGCGGGCTGCCGCCTGCGCGTGCGCATCGGTTGTCCCCGCCCCCGATCGCCGCGCCGCGGCGTCGAGACCGGGGAGGTCCACGAGGGTCACTTCATTCCCGTGGATCCCGAGCGATTCGACGATCGCGTCACGCGTGGTCCCGGCCGCATCCGCGACCACGGATCGCTCCCGTCCGATGAGCGCGTTGAAGAGCGTGGATTTGCCGGCGTTGGGCGGCCCAACGAGGACCGCTGTCGGAACGCTGCTCGACGCTTCCCGGACGCCCTGTCCGTCGGAAGAAGCCCCGATCTCGCGAGACAGCCCCCGAAGTTCCTCGATCAGCCGACCGGGCTCGATCGCGACGACATCCTCCTGATCCGTGAAATCGATGCCCGCCTCGACGAGCGCGAGCAAGCCCGCGAGCCGATCCGCCCAGGCGGCGCAGCGGGCGCCGAACACACCCGATCGAACCCGGTCCGCCGCGTCCAACTCTTCGTCCCGTTCCGCGGCGATCCGTGCCCCGATGCTCTCGGCCTCGTCCAGTGTCAGTTTGCCCGCGAGGAAGGCCCGCGCCGTGAACTCGCCCGGCTGCGCCTGCCGAGCGCCGCACGCGATCATCCGCTCGAGCACGCGGGACAGAACAAGCGGGTTCCCGACCGTCATCACCTCGGCGCCGTCCTCACCCGTGTAGCTCCGCGGAGCGTGGAAGACCGTCAGGCTCACGGGAAGTACAGCGCCGTCCTCGATGGGTAACCGAGCCCGGCGATGCGCACCGGACCCGAACGAATCTCCGAACGCGCGAGCCAGAACGCCGAGGGTTTCCGGCCCCGACAGTCGGACCACGCCGCGCGCCGACCCCGCTTGGGCGGAGGCGATCGCAGCGATGGTTCCATCGATCACGATTCGCTCCGGGCGTTGTAGCGCTGATCGAACAGCGCTTCGGCGAACGCCAACAGGTCGGCATCGAGCCTGTTCACCTCGGCGATCGCCGCACGGTCCGCGTCCGTGACCGGCGGGGTCTCGATCTGGGTCCGGGCGGCGTTCCGTACGGGCATCGATTCGGGAGGCCAATGCAACGCATCGCGAAAAAGCCCGAGCGTCTCGGTCATCCGGTGCTGGAGCCCGAACGCGCGACACCCGTGTTCGAGATTCCGTTTCGCACGCTCAAGATCCGCCATACCCAGCGATCCGAACGGCTTTCCGAGCGTTTCGCGTCCGGCGAGGTAGCGAACCTGGTGGTTGTCGAAGGGCGGAAGATCCTGTGCGCCGAGGACCTCTCCGATCGTCGGGCGCTCCGCCACAAACCGAGCGTGGGCGAAGTGCGCCGACTCCGCGAAGATGTACCGATAGAGCGAGACCACCCGGGCGACCGGTTCACGGAGCACCGTGATGACCGCGGGCTCCGCGCCGGTCCCTTCGAAGGCGTCCTGCAGACCGAAGGGCTCGTGCCCACCCAGCACCGCGACCGAGGCCCTCGACGACGCAGGGAGCGTCCGGAAGCGTTCGAGCCGCCCGTCGCCCGGCGCGAACAGCAGCATCGGCCTGCCGCGATAGATCTGCGCGATGAGCTCTTTCAGGGCGGTCCCCGCGGCCTTGGGGATGTGCACGAAGACCAACGGAGCCGCGGGGGTCGTTGTTGGATCGTCGCCCTGTTTGCCGCGGTTCGCCATCAATCGCCAACGCTTCAGTGGTGCCCGGTGCTCCCGAAGCCGCGTTCACCTCGTGCGGTTTCGTCGAGCGTGTCGGTTTCGACGACACGCGCGTGCGCGACGGGCGCGATCACGAGCTGGGCGATCCGCATGCCGTGCCGGATCTCGTAGGGTTCAACGCCCAGATTGATCAGCGCGATGAACAGCTCGCCCCGGTAGTCGGCGTCGATGGTCCCCGGCGCGTTCGGGACCGTGATCCCGTGATTGATCGAGAGTCCTGAGCGGGGACGGACCTGGCCCTCGAAGCCCGCGGGGATCGCCATCGCGAGACCTGTCGGCACCTTGAAGATCTCGTGCGGGTGGATGACGAACGCGTCTCCCGCGATCGGATCGCGCCCGAGACAAGCCGCGATGTCGAGCCCGGCCGCGAGTTCGCTGTGGTACGCCGGCAGCGTTGCACGCGCATCGAGTCGGCGGACCGGCAACTCAACCGGGAGCCTGTGGTTCACGGGCTTGATCTCGAGACCCGGCGCCTCGGTCATCAGGACACCTCCCGCGAGATCTCCTCGAGGAGTAAGTGGTCCTCATTGTCCAAGTCGGTTTCGAGTTCGTCGAGCACCCGATCGAACGAGTCGATGAGACGCCTGGTGCGGTCGATCGCCCGGTCCATCGAGCTCACACCCGTCACACCGGCGAACGCGTCCGGGACGGCGCTGTCCGCCGCCGCGGATGCCTTGGACTTCGCCTCGATCAGCGCATCGAGGAGCACGCGGGCCTCGTCCCGACGCGTTCTCGTTTCCGCGATTACCTGTTGAATCCCGGCCATTCACACTCCTCGACCGGGGGGTCGAACGCGCGCCCTGTCCCGTCGTTGGTCGCCCAGCGGATATGAGGGCGGCAAAGGCAATGATTCGCGGCTCAGGGTGCTCATGCAATCTGCAGCAATCGGAACATTTGTTTGGTTTTATTTTGGATGCCCTTGATTCTCAGCGGTTCGCGGGACCGCGATTTGCTATTGTCCTGCCATGATCCACAGCCTTACGGGCACGCTCCTCTCGATCGACGGCCAGACCGCGGCGATCTGTCCGGGAGGCGGCGCGTTCACGCTCGAAGTGCTCGTTCCGGCGTACTGGCTCCCGGCCCTCGCGACGCACGCGGGCGAATCCATCACCGTCTTCTGCCGCCTGCATCTGGAATCACAGAACCAGGGCGCAAGCTTCGCGCCCCGCTTGCTCGGGTTTCCATCTGCGCGTGATCGCGCGTTCTTCGAGCTGTTCACCTCCGTTAAGGGGCTTGGGCAACGCCGCGCGATGCGCGCGATGGCATCGCCTCCGGGCGAGATCGCGGCATGGATCGCGTCCCGCAACACCAAGGCCTTGCAGACGCTCCCGGAAATCGGCAAGCGGCTCGCGGAAACGGTCGTCGCGGAACTGAACGGCAAGGTGGACGGGTTCGTTGCGGCAGGGTCGGAGATTGAGCCTGCACCGCTTCCCGCGACAGGTCCCGCGGAGGACGCGGTTGCGGCATTGGTCGCTCTCGGACAAACCCGAAGCGATGCGGAACAACGGGTCGCAAAGGTGCTCTCGGCTGAATCGGATGACCTCGGGGCCGACGAGATCGTCGCGAGATCGTTCGCGGTCGGCTGATCGCGCCGAGACGCGATGCCTTCTACACTCGCCCCATGCGATACGCGATGATCATGGCAGGTGGATCCGGGACGCGTCTCTGGCCGGTCAGCCGGGACGGGGAACCCAAGCAGCTCATCCGGTTCATCCGGAGGCCGGGCGATGCGAGGGCCCTCAGCCTGCTGGAGATCGCCGCGGAGCGTCTCGACGGGCTCGTGCCCGCGGATCGCCAGTTCATCTGCACAGGTGAGCGGTACCGGGGGCTGATCCGCGAGCGACTGCCCTCGTTCACGGACGAGCGGATCCTGGGCGAGCCCATGCCCCGCGACACCGTGAACGCGGTGGGGTTCGGGGCGGCGGTGTTCGGCAAGGAGGACCCCGACGCGGTGCTCAGCGTGCTGACGGCGGACCACCTGATCCAGCCCGCGGACAAGTTCGCGAAGGCGATGGATGTGGGGTACTCGATCGTCGAGAACGACCCCACCCAGCTGGTTTCGTTCGGGATCAAGCCCACCTATCCCGCGACGGGGTTCGGGTACATCGAGAACGGGGGCGAGCTGCCCGGCACGGACGGGCTGGGCTTCACCGTCTCCCGTTTCGTCGAAAAGCCCCCACTGGAGAAGGCGGAGGAATATCTCGCCTCGGGCACTTTCAGTTGGAACGCGGGCATGTTCGTCTTCCACGCGCAGACCTTCATGGACCTGCTCGCCCGGCACAGGCCCGAGAGCCACGAGGGCCTGATGAAGATCCGCACCGCCTGGGGCACCCCCGACCAGCGGGCGGTGCTCGAGGAGGTGTACCCCGAACTGCCCAAGATCAGCGTGGACTACGCGGTCATGGAACCCGCGGCGAGCGACCCCAAGGTGAGCCTCGCGGGCGTGCGGATGGATGTCGAATGGCTCGATGTCGGGTCGTGGCCGAGCTACGGCGAGACGCTCGAGCCCGACACCCACGGGAACCGCGCGAGCGGCGGGCCGGTGGCGGTGCACGATTCGTCGAACAACCTTGTGGTGAGCGACGATCCGGAGCACACGATCGCCCTCGTCGGCTGCGAGGATCTGATCGTGATTCGTACCGATCGCGCGACGCTCGTGATGCCGCGGGACCGGGCGCAGGACATCAAGTCGCTGCATGCAGGTTTGCCGGACGAGTTGAAATGAGCCGGCTCATCGCGATCGACCTCGGCGACAAGCGCACCGGCCTGGCGATGGGCGACACCGTGACCGGGATCGCCTCGCCCGCTGGGCTCCTCAAGATCCCGATCGATCGGCAGAACGGGGACGCGCTGCTCGGCGCGATCGTTGGAGCGATCGATGATCTCGTGGGCACCGGGGCGGCGGACCTCGTCGTCGGCCTGCCTGTCAACATGGACGGGACGGAGGGGCCGCGGGCGAAGATCGTCCGCGCGTTCACGGCGCGGATCGGCGAACGAACCGGACGCGCGGTGCACTTCCAAGACGAGCGTCAATCGAGCATGGCCGCGGATGCGCGCATGGCGCAGACCGGCCTGACCCACAAGCAGAAGAAGGCCCGCCGCGACGCCATCGCGGCGGTCGTGATCCTGCAGCGTTTCCTCGACAGCGGTGGGATCGAGGACGGGGAATAGGCGACTTCATTTCGGCCGCGCCGACTTTCTGCTGATCAGGGGCAGCCCGCAGTGAACGCCGCGATAAAGGCCTGCACATCGGCGAGATCGAACACGCCCGAGGGCGGCGCGATGTCGGCGATCGGGTCCTGCGACACAAACCCCGCGATGAAGCCCTGGACATCGGCAAGATCCAGCACGCCGAACGGTTCGGCGAGGTCGGCGTCGTTGCAGCCGCCGGCGACGGGGATCATCGCATAGGCGCGGACCTCGCCGTTCAGGACGCCGGTGCCGACGATCACGCCGTCGTCGTTGATGCCCAGCGCCGAGGACGAGGTGTTGGTCGAGAGATCCCAGCCCGTCCCGGAAGGGATGAGGTCGGCGATGCGGTAGGTCGCGTCGCCGTCGTAGAGGAACGGGATCGCGAAGGCGCTGGAGGCGGTGCCGACCGCCCAGCCCGCGGAGTTCACGCCCCGGGCGCTGCCTTGGCTGGTGCCGCTGGGCAGGGGGATTTCCTGCATGCCGTCCGCGTCGGACCAGATGAAGGGGCGGCCCGAGCCCTGGTTCTGCATCGACGATCCGACGACATGCCCCGCCTCGCTGACATCGAAGGCGAGGGCGCCGTTTGCGCCGGGCAACGCCCCCACTTCGAACGCGTCGCCGGTCACAGAATCGAAGACGAACCCGACATTCCGGGCGGCGTTGTTGGGATCGATCCCGAACCCGACGATGCGACCATTATTGTTGATTGAGAACGCTGTGCGGATGACGGCCCCGGTCGGCGTCGCCTGGCTGATGATCTCCGTGGTCTCGGCATAGATCACGGCGACCTCCTGGATCCCGCCGCCCACCGAGCCGACCGCGACCCCGCTGTCGTTGATGTCGTTGGCCCGCCCCGCGGCGAACCCGGGGGGCATGGGGAGTTCCTGCACGGTGTTGGCGGTCCAGAGCACCGGGAGGGGGCCCGAGCCGAACGAGGTCTGGGCGGCGGTGCCGGCAACGACGCCGTTGATGTTGACCCCGTTCCCGGCGGAAAAATCGCGACCCGGGAGATTGGGCAGAGGCTCGAGACCTCCGGATTCGGTCCAGCGAAAGGCCTGGGCGATCGAGCCCAGTGAGCGCCCCGTCGCGATACCGTTGTTGGAAACCCGGAAACCCTGGCTGCCGAAATCGCCGGGGTTCACGATCCCGATATCGTGGATTTCGTACGAAGGCGGCGCGGCTTGGGCGGACTCACTCGCGGCCAGCACGGGGAGAACGGCGAGGACAGAAACGGCGAGGGTGCGGCGGGTCATGCTCTCTGCTCCGATGGGTTCTGATCGGCCCCGGGGTGGGAAGAAAACGGGCCTTCCCGCAGTTTACCGGATCTGGGGGTCTCGAAACTGTGAAATCGTTCGATCCCGCGATTTCTCCGACCGGTCGGGTCCGGCGCGACGAGGACAGCGAAGGGGCGAAAAAGCCCGATAGACAGTCGGGCGTGCCGGACTGGAGACCGGCGTGTCGACCAGAGCAACAGAAGGAAACGAGATGCGGCGGACACACAGAAGCGCATGGCTCATCGGGATGACCGGGATGTTGACGGCCGCCGGCGTGGTCGCGCCGCTCACCCCGGCTGCAGCTCAGCCAAACGGAGAGCCCGAGCCGGCCGCGCCGCGTTTCGAGTCCGCCGAAGCGCTGCTGGACGCGCTCGAGACCGCGAACAAGGGGATTGAGACGCTGTCGAGCCCGATCGTCTATCGCAAGTTCTACGCGATCCAGAGCGACGAGCAGACGCGATCGGGGACGCTCTGGTTCCAGACGCAGCGGGCGGAGAGCGACGGCAAAGGAAAACCGGTTCGCCGCTTCGCGGTGACTTTTGACACGCTGATCGTCGCCGATCGGCGTGAGTCAATCGGGCAGCACTACGCCTTCGACGGGCAATGGGTGGTCGAGAAGACACCCGCCGACAAGCAGTTCACCAAGCGGCAGGTCGTCCCACCGGGAGAGGACTTCGACCCGTTGCGGATCGGTGAGGGGCCCTTCCCCGTGCCGGTAGGCCAGCGGAAGGCGGACATCCTCGACCGTTTCGACGCGGAGATCCTGCCGGGCTCGGACACCCTGAGCGACCCGAGCCTCATCGCGCTCGCGGAGTATGAGGGGCTCGTGCAGTTGCGGCTGGCGCCCCGCCCCGGGACGGCGGAGAGCCGTGACTTCGAGGAGATCCGCATCTGGTACGAGCCCGACGGCCGCCTGCTGCCCCGCATCGCGCGGACGGTGACACCGATCGGCGATGAGTCCGAGGTCGTGCTGCTCAAGCCCGCGGTCAACGAACCGATCGCTGCATCGGTCTTCTCGACCGCGACACCGCCCCCGAGCGAGGGCTGGAATGTCAGCATCTCGGAGTACCGCGAGCCCGTCGACGAGTGACCCGCAAGTTCACGACGCGCTTGCGCCGTTTGTTCCGCGGGCCATGACCGGCCGCAAGCTACGGGAGGCACGATGCCCCGAACCCAGACCATCCGATTCGCCAGCCGACTGATGCCCCTGCTCGCGGGCCTTGCGGTTTCAGCCGCGACGGTGCCGGCGCAGGATGAACCAAGCCCCGTTGAGCCGGCGGAACCCGCGCTCCCCGAGAACACCCCTGGAGGCTCGGGCGTGGACCCGACCCGCCTCCTGCTCGACATGATCGACCGGCGGATCGGCGATGAGGAGGAGGCACGGGCGGAAATCCATCCCGCCCTGCAGGCGTTGCTCCTCGCGGACTATCTGAGCGATGAGGAGCGGCGAGCAATCCGTATCGAGCACGGCCTCTGGGAGGACGCGGATCTTGCGTTGCCTGAGGATCGGGCCCGGGCGGCGCTCATCGCGGGCGCGGTGAGTGCGGAGATCTTCGAGGACCCGGCAGTCCCGGCGGTGATCCGTGCCGATGCGATGCTCGGACGGGGCGAGCCCGACGCGGCGCTCGCGTTGCTGGAGAACGAAACCTCGTTGCACGCGACGCGGGTCCGGGCGCAGGCGCTCTTCGACCTCGCCCGCTTCGCGGACTCGGACAACGCGGTCCAGACCGCGGTCGATCGCCTACTTCAGGAGAAAGTGGACGATGCGGGCGAACTCGCAGAAGGCGTCCGCGCGCTGATGATCCGGGCGCGGATCCGGGGCTCGGAGCGGGCCGCGGGCGGGGATTTCCGCACGCTCAAACGGATCATCGAGAGCGGTCGTGACACCCTCGACGCGCTGTCATGGCGGATCCGCCTCGTCGAGGCGGAGCTTCTGTACGACAAGCACAACCTGAAGGGCGCCGCCGAGGCGATCGAGGAAGTTCTCGCCCGGAACCCCCGTTGCGCCGCGGCGATGGAGATGATCGCGCACCTGTCTGTGAATTCCTTCGCGTTCGATCAGGCGGAATCGATCGTCGCGGACCTCCGAGAGTCTGCCGAGCAGATGGGCGGGGCGAATCCCAACGCCACCATCATCGAGGCGCGGATGCGCCTCCGGCAGCGCGATCCCGACGCGGCGCTGGAGACGCTCACTCCGGCACGCGAAGCACTGCCGACACACCGCGAACTGCTCGCATGGCACGCCGCGGCGGAGGCGGCGGCTTTCAATGAAGACGCAAGCAACCGCCTGCTCGCACGCCTTGATGAACTCAGCCCCGGCACGCCGCTGGGATTTTCAGTCGCCGGGGAGGTGCTGTCCGAGGCCCGCCAGTACGACGAGGCGATCGCATCACTCGCCGTCGCGCGCGAGCGTCTTCCCAACTGGTCCTCTCCCGCGATCGAGCAGGGCCTGGTGCTCATCCAGGCGGGGCGGGACGCCGAAGCGGAGCGTGCGCTGGCGCGGGCCGTGGAACTCGACCCGTTCAACGCGCGGGCCCGCAACAGCCTCGAACTCGTCCGCGGGCTCGCGGCCTTCGACACGGTGCGGAGCGACCACTTCGTCGTGCGATATGCACCGCCCGCGGAAGGGCAGCCCGCGTACGACGCGTTCCTCGCCCGCGAAATGCTCCCCGTGCTCGAGGCCATCCACGCACGGGTCTGCGCCGATCCAAACGACCGGGTCGGCGGCATCGGACACGAGCCGTCCGATCGCACGCTCATCGAGATCATGCCCAGCCACGCGTGGTTCAGCGTTCGGATCACCGGCATGACGCGGATCCACACGATGGCGGCCGCGACGGGCCCCATCATCGCGATGGAGAGCCCACGCGAGGGGAGGGGTTTCACCGTGGGCCCGTTCGATTGGCCGCGCGTGTTGCAGCACGAGTACACCCACACCGTGACGCTGAGCAAAACGCGCAACCGCATCCCGCACTGGTTCACGGAGGCGACCGCGGTGTTCTGCGAGGACGCCCCACGGGACGAATCGACCTGGAGATTGCTCGCGCGGGCCTACGAGACCGAAACGCTGTTCGACCTCGAGGACATCAACACCGCGTTCATCCGCCCGAAGAAGCCGACCGACCGGGGGCAGGCCTACGCGCAGGGTCACTGGATGGTGCAATTCATCGTGGACCGCTGGGGCGTGGCGACGCCGACGGCGCTGATGGACCGGTACGCCGCGGGAGAGCGTGAGGCGTCGGCCTTCGAGGCGGAGCTGGGGATCAGCACGGACGCGTTTATGGAGGCGTTTCTCGCCTGGGCGGCGGAAGATCTTCGACGCGTCGGCCTGCTCTCGCCCGAGGACACCCCCACCATCCCCGAGATGCTCGACGCGGACCGACGCGAGGCGGACGACCCCGAGGCAGTCCGCCCGGACATGGAGTTTCTCGCTCGCTGGTCGTCCCAATACCCGAAGCACCCGCAATTGGCCGAACTCGCGGTCTCTCTCGCGATGGAGGACGCGGACCCGCGGGACGCCCGCCTTTCCGACAAAGCGATCGCTGCCCTGCAGAACCTCGCGGCCCGGATCCCGGTCGCGGAAACGCCCCACCGCCTGCTCGCGCGGCATTTCCTCGCGAGCGACGATGATGAGCGGATCAAGGCAATCCCACATCTGGCGTTCCTGGATGCCCGCGAGCAGAACAGCGCGACCTACGCGATGGAGCTCGCGACGCTGCACGCACAAGCGGGGCACCCGGGCGAAGCACTGCGGTACGCCGAGCGGGCCGCGAGGGTGTCTCCGTTCGACGCGGACACGCGTGAGTTCGCGGCACGGGTCGCCCTGAAGGCGGCACTCGACGGGGACCGGGATCGATTCGCGGACGCGGAACGGCACATCGAAGCGCTCACGGTGATCGAGCCGGGCGTGGAGCGGCACGCGACACGCCTCGCGCGTATCCGGGCCCTCGCGGACCGCTGAGCGTCAGTCACGCTGCGCGAGGAACCGATCGACGAACGCGCTGACATCGTGCGTATCGATCGATCCGAACGGTTGTGCGAGGTCCGCCCGCGGGTCCGCGTCGAGATAGAGCCGTACGAACGCCGCGAGATCGCTCAGGTCGAGCACGCCGAACCGCGCCTCGTAGTCGATCGCGGCCCTCTCGACGGACGCGAGACGCAGGCCTTCGGAGGCACGGACGCTCGATGTTCCGTAGAACTCGATGCGGTCCGCGTTAAACAGGTCCTCCTCTTCGTAGTCCGTGAAATGCGGCGCGATGTAGTCGTATGTTGAGGAGCCCATGAAGAGGCGAACGCTCCTGCACCCTGGACGATCATCGATATAGCAGCTCTCGCTGTTCTCTGAGCACCACTCGCGCATCCCACCCGCACAATCGAGCAAGCCCCAGGGGCTGCGCTGGTCGGGGAACGACCCGACCGCCAACGGGAACGGGTCGGCCGCGAAACTCGGGCCCGCGTTCCGCTCGCCCCCATCTTCAGGAAGCAAGCCCCCGACCAGCCGGCGACTCGACCGATTCGGGTACGTCCAGTAGCCCTCCCGCCCCGGCCCGTACCGATCCGGGTCGTAGTGCGCCGCCTTGATCCACTCGTCACGCGTCGGCATCCAGAACAGCGACCCCGGCGCCGGCTCGATCTGGTGGAACGCGCGGCGGCCGTCGAAAACGAAGGTCGTCGTGTCGTAGACCCCAGACTCGAACGCCCACTCCGCCTCGACCTTCCCGTTGTGCAACCAGTTGCAGTACCGCGCCGCGTACTCCCACGACATATCCGCGGGCTCGTCGGGGTGCGCCCACGACACGAGGCGGGGCTCTCCGAAGGGCGTCTGGATCCGATCCCCCGTCAGCCCGGCCTCGCCGACGAAGTTGCCCGTGCGTGCGATGTAGAACGGCATGTACGCCGCGACGAACTCCATCCACTCGCCGAGCGACACCTCCGTGATTCGGATGCGGTAGACATACCCAACCGCGCCGTACTCGGGGAAGGGCTCACCGTCGTCGAGGAGCCACGCGGCGCGCAGCACTTCGTTCGGGAGCGTCGCGCGATTCCCGGGATCCCCGATCGTCGCCCACTCGAAGCCGTAGTCGGGGAGCACGCCCGACTCTGCGGTGAGGACCGCACCGAGGAAAGAGCCGAGCCAGGCCGCGGCGACAACTGCACGAGTGCCTGCTGCTGCAGTTCGGGACATGGTCATTAAGAGAGTTTGCCGCACAGCGAATGGTATTTGCGGGAATCACGGCCTGGTCTGTCGCCGGCATTCAAAAACGACAACCGCCCACCTTGCGGTGGGCGGCGATCTGTATCTGACTGCTCGGGCAATACCCTTGGCAGATGAACAGTTGGGTCCAGCCTTCGCCGTGCGTCGCCGCACGGCTATCCGCCGACTTTCGCCTCTCTAGAGAAGGCGAGAGTGGATGGCGGGCGAGAGCGAGTTCACTTGCCCGGTGCAGATCGCTCTGCGGCTCGGGGGTTGTCCTCTTCACGAGGTCCGAGCCATCCGGGTCTAAGGAAATCCCTTAGAAAGGAGGTGATCCAGCCGCAGGTTCTCCTACGGCTACCTTGTTACGACTTCGTCCCAGTTACCAGCCTCGCCGTGGGCACCCCTGAACCGAGGTGACTTCGGGCGCTGCCAGCTTCCATGACGTGACGGGCGGTGTGTACAAGGCTCAGGAACGTATTCACCGCGTCGTAGCTGATACGCGATTACTAGCGATTCCGGCTTCATGCAGGCGAGTTGCAGCCTGCAATCCGAACTGGGGCACGGTTTTTGCGATTTGCTCCACCTCACGGTCTCGCATCGCTCTGTCCGTACCATTGTAGC
>DLBY01000169.1 GCA_002480345.1 Phycisphaerales bacterium UBA7812
CACTCGACGAGGCGCGTCAGAGCAGGGGCGAGCACGAGCGCCACGCCGACCAGGCACGCGAACGCCTCGCGGGGCACGAACGGACCATCGAGCAGACCGCGGCGGAACTCGGGGCTGCCGAGTCGGCATTGACCGAGGCAAGATCGGGCCTCGACAAAAAGCGAACCGCGGTCGAGCAGGCCTCCGAAGAGCGGACACGCGTCGCCGAAACACTGAACGCGTCGCGCGAGCGGGCCCGCTTGGTCGAACGCGACTGGCACGGCGTCGAGGCGTCCCGCCGCGAGCTCGAAGTCAAGCGGGAGTCGCTCGAGGAACGGACCAGCGAGGACCTGCGTCTCGATCTGGGTGTTGAGTACCTCGAGTACCGCGCGATGATGGCGCCGGGCGATGTCGAGCGCGTGGACATCGCCGACTCGCAAGCTCGGATCAATGTGCTGCGGGGCGAGATCAAGAAGCTCGGGAATGTGAACCTCGACTCGATCGCGGAGGAGGGCCAGCTCACCGAAGCAGACGAGGGCCTGCGGGCCCAGATCGCGGACCTCGACGAGGCCCGCACGCGCCTGACCGAGCTCATCGACCGGCTCAATATCGCCAGCAGGGAACGGTTCGGCGAGGTCTTCGAGCGCATCCGCGAGAACTTCGGCGGGCAGAACGGGATGTTCCGCCGGCTGTTCGGCGGCGGGCGAGCCGAGGTCCGCCTCATGGGCCTGGTCAAAGAAGTCGAGGACGCGGACGGCTCGGTGCGCAAGGTCGTCACCGACGAGACCGACCTGCTCGAATCCGGCATCGAGGTCATCGCCAAGCCCCCGGGCAAGGAGCCCCGCTCGATCAGCCAGCTCTCGGGCGGCGAGAAGACCCTCACCGCCGTCGCGCTGCTGATGGCGATCTTCCGGTCCAAACCCAGCTGCTTCTGTGTGCTCGACGAGGTGGACGCGGCGCTCGACGAGGCGAATGTCGGGCGTTTCTGCAACACCGTCCGCGCGTTCACGGACATGTCCGCGTTCATTGTCATCACCCACAACAAGCGCACGATGCAGCTCGCCGACCACCTCTACGGCATCACCCAGCAGGAACGCGGGGTCTCGAAGCGCGTCAGCGTGCGGTTCGACCATGTCTCCAGCGACGGGTCGTTCGATGTCAAGAAGGCGTCGATCGAGGACAGCGCGGAGCGCGAGGTCGACCAAACGCCAGCGCCCGCCGTCGAGGCGAGGGCGGACGCACCACCGGTCAAGCCGAAAGCGCCGCCCAGCGGCGGTTTGCGCAAGGCGCTCGCGAAGATGCGCGAGGAGCAGCAATCCGCGTCGCCGGCCGATTCGAGTCAGGCGGGCTGACGGTCTTCGTTCGGCGTCGCCTGCAGGTCAATCGGCTTCAATCCGATTTCGTCGAGGTCCATGATCAGTCCGCATTCTGGGCAGCGCACGCGCGGCCCAGATTCCGCCTCCACGACCGGGAGCCCAGCCAGGTCGAACCCGCAGGCGATGCACGCGGCGCTCTTCAAGGCCGCGCGGATCGCCCGCTTGAGGATCGTATCGCGGATCCACAGGAACCCTATCGCCGGGGGCAGCACAAGCCCCACGATCAGAACCACGCCCAGAACGACCGTAGACGGAACGCCCGAAGCCGGATTGAAGAGGAACGACAGCGATCGATCGAGGCGTTCCAGCCAAGTCGAGACCTGGAGGAAGCTCAGCAGCGTCACGGTGCCCACGAAGGCCAACGGGATGTCGACGAGCAGGGAGAGCCAGGGGAGCCAGAACCGCCTCCGCCGAGCCCGACGGGCCCGGCGCACGAACTCGACGCACTTCGCGTCGTCGAACGGATCAAGCTCGGGGAATGCCCGATGGACCTTGGCGATCGGGATGCGCATGGGATGGGGGCGTCTCCGTCCGTCGGCGGATCAATCCGCCGATCGTTCCGACTCCTCATTCTCGAGCGGGATCACGATCTCCTGCCCGTACGCGCCGTACCAGGCATATTCGAGACGATCGGCCGCTGCATTCCGGCGGATAATGTAGCCGAAGGGTGCGTCGATCGCGGGGAACAGCGGATCACCAGACCGCGAAACGAAGGCCTCGCTCGAGTGGATCTCGAGCGCAACGCGCGAGGCCCATGGCAGGTCCTCTTCATCGGGCGATCTCGCCAGCTCGACATCGGTGGACCACTCCGTGCATTCTCCGGAAACCATCGCGGAGGAGACGGCCTCTGCGACCCCTCGGTGCGTCCACGCCCTGAACCGGCGTGGCGATGAATCGAGGCTGTCGATCTCGAGCCGCTCGAGAAAAACCCACGGCCCAGCCGCACCGATCCCGCCGACCGCCAGCACCGCGGGCAGAGTGAGGAACCACCTAGCACGATCGGTCCGCTGCCGGACCGCGAACGCGACGACGAGCGCCGCGAGCAGCGCGATGCCCCCCCACCGCCGGGTCTGCTGCTCCATTGACGCCTCGGAGTGGACGAACCGGCGGGTCTGACGAAATCCTGACCAGCCGATCGCAAGGTCCTCGGTCATCTGATCCGGCGCGAGCGTCCCGGCGAGGTGCGTGCCGATCGGGAGATCCCCGACGATCGCCTTGAGCCCGGGGTGAGCGATGACCAGTTCCGGGCCCTCGTAGCCGTACCAAACGCTGATGCCCTCGGCGTAGCCGTCTTCATCGAACTCGGGCACGATCGTCTCGGCGCAGGTCCGAACGGCGAGGCCCGGCGCCGAGGCCCGTTGACCTCCGAAGACGAAGAGCTCGACCTCAAGCGGCCCGTTCTGCACGCCGGTGAGCCGCATCGGGTAGACAGGCTGATCGGTCTCGAACCGGAAGACCAGGGGCATGGGCGTCGCGGCGTCAGCGCCCGACCCGGCGGGCACCGCGAGCTTTGCGGCAACGAAGATCCAACCGTCGGCAATGTAGCCCGCGACGACCGGTTCAATCGCGGGGTCGTGGACGAAGCCATTGGACGCGAGCCACCCGAGCAGGTCATCGCCGTCGGTGGCGCGGAGCGTCGCCACATCGAGCCCTCCGATGTGATTGCGAGCGACGACCTGCACTCTCGCCCCACCGAGTGACGCCCGAGCGGTGCCGAGCGACGGGAACTCGATCGGGCTGAGCAGTATGAGAAGCGCGACCGTGAACGCGACCCCACGCACGACCCGTCCGATCGGCGAGCGGCACTGGTGCGCGACCGCCATCATCACCATCGGCAGTGAGAACCAGAGGAAGATATCGATCACCCCGAAACTCGGGTGGACGATCGGATCCGCGAACACGCGCTGGACCGTCGGGAACAGTCCCGGCGTGCCGGCATCGATCTCGGGGATGGCGGGCAGCGGGATGATCCACGCGGTCTCGCCCTCGGCGCCGCTGATCGTGGTTTCGATCGCGAGCGTTTGGGCTTGGCCGTCCCAGGCGATGATCGCCCGCTGGTCGGGCATCGTGATCGAAGCGGGGTCGTAGAGGTGGGTCGGAAACGCCTTGCCATCCGCCGCCGCAGGGGCGACGAGACCGATCAGCACCGCGACAACCGCCCAGAGCGATCGGACCCGGAGATCTCGGGTTACGGTGGATCTTCGAAGCGAGATGCTGAGCATGGCGCCTCCGATCCCCGAGACCGTCCGGCAACTCGTCTCGATACGGGGGAGAAGCCCGGGTCGGTTCCGCCGCGGCGCCACATCGGTCCCGCCACTGGAGCGTTCGCGGCACGATACGCAAAAATGAAAAGGGCCCGCTCGGCTTTACCCGAGCGGGCCCAAAAGTCGGCGATGACCTACTTTCCCGCAGTGCAGTATCATCGGCGGCTTGGTCTTCACTGCTGTGTTCGGGATGGGAACAGGTGTTACCCCAAGCCTATGGTCACCGACAAACCACGGAGGACACTCTCGTGTCCACACGCGGCGAGCGATCCGGAAGGCCCGATCCCTAAGGAAAGGGCGGCACCGGACCGCGGCCGGTATCAACGGGCAGATCGACTAATTCTGAAACACTGATCCTGGATCGGATTCAGAGCGAGTCGTTTGAATACCTCGCAGCGCTGCACGCGTCGTGTGTTACACGCCGCGGCGGCTGGTAGGGTGGTCAAACCTTCGACCGTTAGTACCGCTCAGCTGAGGGCCTCTCAACCCTTACACCTGCGGCCTATCAACCCGGTGGTCTACCGGGGGTCTCACGCAATGCAACCAGACCTCATCTCCAGGGGGGCTTCCCGCTTAGATGCTTTCAGCGGTTATCCCTGCCCAATGTAGCTACCCAGCTGTGGACTTAGCAGTCCAACTGGAGCACCAGGGATTGGTCCAACCCAGTCCTCTCGTACTAAGGTTGACTCCTGTCAAGTCTGGAACGCCCACGACAGATAGGGACCGACCTGGCTCAC
>DLBY01000043.1 GCA_002480345.1 Phycisphaerales bacterium UBA7812
CCGCACCCCCTCCGCGAGCTGGCCCAGCCCCTCGCGCGTGAGCGCGAGGCGGCGGAGCTTCGCGTCGGGCGTGCCCCCGGCGCGGGCGGCGTCCATGTCCGCCTCGTTGGCCGCGAGGATCGCGTCCGCGTTCGACTCGATGCCTTCCGCGAGCGTGCGCAGCACGCGGTCCTTGATCTCGGTCGGGAGCGACGCGACCGCGCGGGCCGCGGCGCGCGCCTCCCGCGCGGTCTGTTCGATTGTCAGGGTCTCTGGCATGGCATCCTCTCGTCTCGAAAGTCTCATGAAGTGGTTCGGTTCCGGGGCGGGCGCGATTCGCCTATCGCGCCGGGACACGCTCGACGCCGTGCAGGAGCACGAGGTCGTCGCGGTGGATGACCGCGTCGCCTCGCGCGTAGCCCAGCACCGCCTCGATGAGCCCGGACTGGACGCCCACGATGCGGGCGATCTCGTCGTAGCGGTAGTCCACTAGGCCTCGCGCGAAGGACTCGCCGTTCTTCCCGCAGATGTCGACCGCGGCGCCGACGGGGAACCCCTCGTTCTTTTCCGCTTCGACGCCCACGATGCCCCCCGGGAGGAGGCTCGCGCCGCGCTCCTCGAGCGCACGCCGCGCGCCGTCGTCGACGACGAGCCGGCCGCGCGGCTTGATCGCGTGCGCGATCCACTGCTTGCGTCGGCTCAGGTCGCTCAGCCCGCCCTTGAGCGCCGGGAATCGCGTGCCGATCGTCTCGCCGCGCAGGATCGCACCGAGCGCCCCGGGGAGCGACCCATCCGCGATCACGACCTCGGTGCCCATGCTCCGCGCCGCGAACGCGGAATCGAGCTTCGCGCCCATCCCGCCCGTTCCCACCGTGCTCTTCTGGTCGCTGACATGCTCCGCGGCGGCTTCCGGGGAATCGACCACGGGGATGACATCGCCCCGCCCGCCGTCCCCCCGCAGGCCAGCGGCGCTCGACAGCAGCACGAGCATGTCGGACCCGAGCAGGCAGGACACGAGCGCCCCGAGCCGGTCGTTGTCGCCCAAGGAGAGGCCCGCGAAGGACACCGAATCGTTCTCGTTGACGATCGGGACGGCGCCGACGCCCAGCAGCGTCTGGAACTTGCGCTGCACATTCACGAACCGCTCGCGGAAATCGATGTCGTCGGCGGTCAGCAGAACCTGCGCCGCGTTCAAGCCGTGGTCCGCGAGGCTGTCGGCCCAAGCAGCAGTGACCGCGGGCTGTCCCAGCGCGGCGGCGGCCTGCCGGTCGCTGATCCGCTCGGGCATCCGGTCGAGCCCCAGAATCGGCGCACCGCAGGCGACCGAGCCCGACGAGACAAGCACGATCTGCACGCCCATCGCCCGGGCCTCGACGATCTCACCCGCGAGACGACCAACAACGGCGCGATCGACCCGCCCCTCGGGGACAAGAACCGCGCTCCCGACCTTGACGACACAGATTTCTGGTACCGGGTGGTTCACAGAGCAGCGTAGGCGGGTCGGGGGAAACCCCCAAGCACGGGCTTTCGACCACGCCCGCCGACGAAAGGGCGAACCGCGGGCCTCGAAAGAGCGAAGAATTCCGGGGAGACGAGAATTCGTCCCCCAAAATCAAGTTCGCAGTTGAGACTCAGTCTCAATAATGATCTATACTCTATGGACGCCCTTTGAATACCCAGAACGAGGGAGGACACGATGGCCAAGACTGCTCAGAACTTCCAGCGAGAGGCGACCGCGGCACTGCTCGTGATCGCGGCGGGCAGCGCGAGCGGTCAGGTCATCAGCGGTGTCGTGCTCGACCCGCGCACCCCCGACGCGGAGTTCTCCCTCCCCGAGATCCGGACCGTCACCTTCGATGCGCCGACCAAGGACACCACGACCTACTCGAACATCGGCGCAACCGGCAACACGCGCCCCTTTGTGTGGATGAGCACCTTCCCGGGAGAGGGGCGCCAGAGCAATCTCGTGACGATGTTCGACACCGCGTCCGAGGGGGTGCCCACCGGCGCCGAGGCGGGGCGCGTGCTCGTGGGACGCATGACCTTCACGGCGTGCACCTACCCGAGCGGGCCGCGCGCGGCGTATGACCCGACGCCTGACCCGTGGCAGAACACGCTGTGGGCCGGGGGCGACATCATCATCTACGACTTCTTCGGCGGCTCCACACCCGTCGGCAGCGAGTTCGTCCCCGCGGAACCCCGCTACATCAGCCTCGGCCCCGAGGAGGACGGCAACAAGCCCGTCGAACTGTTCGGCGCCCGCTTCAACAACGGGTGGACCGCATCGACCTGGATCGAATCGGGCGTGGGAACCCCCGCGTTCCAGAACGGGGTGTACAACGCCGAGCCGATCGACTTCGACGAAGACGGCCTCGAGCGTTCGGTGCTCAACAGCATGGGCGAGACCGCGGTCGAGTTCGTGCTGGGCGACTATGTGGGCGACGACGGGCAGACCTACGACACCTATTACCCGACCGGCAACTTCCTGCCCGACCCGGTGGACGGGTTCGATCCCAGCCCGTTCGCGCTGGGGCTCTCGTTCGACATCCCCAACAACACGCCCGGGCACAGCATCAACGGGTTCGGGCAGCAGGCGATCTCGCTGGGCGATGACCTCCCGCCCGGGCACCGCCTCCGCTTCGAGGTCCGCGTCGACGACCCCGCGGTGCAGTCGTACCTGCGGAGCCAGTTCGCGGACGGCTGGCTCTCGTTCGTCGCCAGCCAGCTCGCGTACGCGGACATCGGCCTCAACGGGTCCTACTCCTACTGGCTCACCAAGGAGGGCTCCGCGACCCTGCCCCCGGTCTTCGATCTCGATCCCAGCACGCTCGAGTTCACCTATCTCTACATCCCGCCGGGTGATTTCAACGGGGACGGCCTGATCGCTCCGGGGGATGACGAGGCGGCCCTGTGGGCATTGACCGACCCGATCGGGTTCAACCGGGCCCATCCGCTGCTGGAGGCCGAGAAACTGACCGATATGGACGGGGACGGCGACACCGACCTCGCGGATATCGGGGCGATCATCGGCATGATCGCGGATCTCCGTGACGGGCTTGCCGCGGGAGCGACGGGTGGCTGACGAGGGCCCGGGGACCAACCACGCGAATCGGGCACGGGGCTTCACGCTCATCGAGCTGCTCGTGGTCATCGCGGTCATCGCGCTGCTCATCGGGATCCTGCTGCCCTCGCTGGGTAAGGCCCGCGACGCGGCGCGCCGCACCGTCGAGCTCAGCGCCGCGAAGCAGCTGCAGATGGGCTATTCGTCCTACGCGCTCGACAACCGGGGCGAGCTGCTCCCGGTCTACAGCGCGACGAGCAACATCCACGCGGACGCGTTCCCGTTCTGGTCCCGGGACATCTACAACGACCTGGGCACCAAGATCTGGGACGCGCAGTCACGCCGCACGCCCTCGGGCTGGGGGCAATCCCCCGCGGTGACGGGCTACCCCTGGCGCCTGGCGCCGTCGTTCGATTACCAGATCGAGGGCGCTCTGCTCATCAACGAGCAGGCGCGCATCCTCCACGAGTTCGACCGATCGAACCTCGACGAACTGGTCTATACCTACAACACCAACATCGCGCCCAGCCTCGGGATGAACGCCGCGATCGGGGGGCTCCCGTCGCTGAGCTTCGACAGCGGGTTCCCGGGCTTCCCCTCCGTGGGCGAGGGGTTCGGGCTCGTCAAGATCGAGACGGAGAACCAGGTCGTCTCGCCCTCGTCGTTCATGGTCTTCTGCAGCGCGCGCAACGCGGGGCAGGCTGGCGGGAACGGGTTCCTCTTCGAGCAGGGCTACTTCGCGATCACCCCGACCAACTCGCCCTACGACGAACGCGACCCCGCCTCGATGGGCAACATCGACCTGCGCTGGGACGGGCGCGCCGTGGTGTCGCTGTTCGACGGTTCCGCCGGCATGCGCGGCGAGGACGACCTAAGCGTCCGCTTCGACCAGGACGAGGGCACCCTGCGCCGGAACCGACGCCTGTGGGGCAATTTCACGGGCGAGCTCAGCTACCAGACGCCCTGAGCCCGGGCGGCTCGCTCAGGAGACGCCCCACCCGTCGCGCAGCTCGCTCGCCCGCGTCGTGAGCTCGACGCGTTCGCCCTTCTTGATGCGCTCCGCGTTTTTGATCATCATCGCCATGCGGTTGTTGGAGCGGAAGCGGTCCGCGTGGCGCAGCAGAAAATCCCAGTAGAGCGTGTTGAAGGGGCAGGCCGAGCTGCCCGATCGCTCGCGCGGGTCGTACTTGCACCCCTTGCAATAATTGGACATGCGCGCGATGTACTTCCCGCTCGCGGCGTAGGGCTTCGTGCCCACCACCCCGTGGTCGGCGTGCTGGCTCATCCCGATCGTGTTCGGGTTACTCGCCCAGTCCACCGCGTCGACGAACATCGCGAGGTACCAGTCCGCCACCTCGCGCGCGTGCACGCCCGCGAGCATCGCGAAGTTGCCCATCACCATCAGCCTCGGGATGTGGTGCGCGAACGCGTGATCACGGACCTGCGAGAGGCAGTCCCGCATGCAGTTCATGTCCGTCTCCGCGTCCCAGTAGAACCCGGGCAGGCTCCCGTCGTGATCGAGGCCGTTCCGGCTGGGGTAGTCGGCGCCCTGCACCCAGTAGACCCCGCGGATGAATTCGCGCCACCCGATCCACTGTCGGACGAAGCCCTCCACAGAATTCAGCGGCGCCCCGCCCGACTCGTACGCCCCGACCGCCTTCCGCACGCACTCGCGCGGGTCGAGCAGTTTCAGGTTCCCCGCCGCGCTCAGTAGCGAGTGATAGAGAAAAGGCTCGCCCTCCCACATCGCGTCTTCGTAGGGCCCGAACCGCGCGAGACGGTTCTCGATGAAGTCGTCGAGCGCCCGCCTTGCCTGCTCCCGCGTGACGGGCCAGCGGAAATCGTCGAGGTTCCCCGGGTTCTTCGTGAACCGACGCGCGACGAGATCGAGCACCTCCTCGGTGATCTCGTCCGCCCGCGGCGTGTACGGCTTCGGAGGCCTGGGCGACTGCTTGAATGTCTCCCGGTTGTCCTCGTCAAAGTTCCAGCGGTCCTCGATGGGCGTCTTCCCGTCGTCCTGCATCAGGATGCCGAGCCGCTTGCGCTGCTCGCGATAGAAATACTCCATCGTCCACTGCTTGCGCCCGTCCGCCCATTCGCGGAAGGTCTCGAGGGGGGTCAGGAAGTGCTCGTCGGGATGGATCTCGACCGGGATATCCAGCTCGTCTGCGAGGACCTCGAGCTTCTGCATCACCCGCCAGTCGCCCGGATGGGTGACATGCACCGACGCGGGGCGGCACGCGTCGACCGCCCGCTTGATCTCGCCCTCGAACGAATGCGTGTTGTGCGAGTCGGTGATCTCGACATACCGCACGCGGTTCCCGCGCTCGCGCTGGTCGACCGCGAAGTGCCGCATGGCGCTGAGAAACAGCGCGGTGCGCTGCTTGTGGCTCGGCACATGCGTCGACTCCTCGTCGACCTCCATCATCAGGACGACATCGTCGTCGGTCGCGTCCGCGACGGGGCCGATCGTGGGGTCGAGCTGGTCGCCCAGCACGACGATCAGCCGCGCCGCCTTGTTGCGATCGTTCAGCGCGGGGAACGCGGGCATCGGTCAGCCTCCAGCCTGAAGACCCAGGGGTGATCGCGACATCGCCTGCATCAGCATCAGCAACGCGAGCACGGACCGTGCGGTCCATGCCAGGGCGCGCACAAGGTCGAACCGCATCAGCCAGCGGTGGGCGCGCGCGTCGAAACCTTTCTCGAGCCGATGGTGCATCGGGACCGCCCCCGCGAAGGTCGCGACCCAGACCACCGCGAGCAGCGCGACCCCGGCCCACGCGAGGCCCAAGTCCACCCGCTGATCGGGGAGCAGCACGAGCGCGAGAGCCGTTCCCAGCTCGAGCAGCATGATCGGCGGAATCAGCGGCGCGGTCCGCTGCAGGTGCTCCCGCTGGAACTGACGGTAGTGGTCGTCGCCCGCGAGCGCGGCCCGCGCGAAGATCGGGTAGTGCACCGCGTGCACGAACCAGTCGAGCCCGGTCATCAGCATCGTCGCCGCGGCGTGCGTCGCGAGCAGCGCCGGTAGAAGATCGGAATCTCCGATCGTCATGCCGGGCTCGCCCCGCCTCGGAGCCGGTCTGCCGCGTCCGCGTCCGAACCGATCGCGCACCCGTCCGTGCCGCAGGCGAGGCCCGCAAAGTCCGCCCGGTCCGCCGCGGTGTCGTGATCGTGCCGCGCGATGATCTGCCCGTCGCGGATGACCACCGTCCCGGGCATCTGGAATCCGTCACCCTCGAGCGTGCCCACGAAATGCCCCTTCAGCGTCGCGATCAGCCCGCGCCACCAGACACGCAGCCCGAAGAGTTGCGAGAACGATCCTCGCGGCAGTTCGAGTGCGCGATACAGCCGACGCTCAGGATCGGAGACCGACTCGACGCCCGAGAGCCCGTGCTTGACCAGGAGCCGATCGAGCGACCCGGGC
>DLBY01000054.1 GCA_002480345.1 Phycisphaerales bacterium UBA7812
CGTTCGGGGTGCTTCTCGTCGGGGTGATCACGGCGATTGTTGGGCGGCCGATCACCCCCGCGGCGATCCAGGCGGTGCTGATGCTTCCCCTGTTCGGGGTTCTGTTGTGCGGTCTCGCCCTCATCGCATCGGCGGGGACGCTGATTGTGCGGGATCTTTCGAATGTTGTGGGGTACGCATTCCGTCTCCTGCTCTACGCGAGCCCGATCGTGTACCCGCTGAGCCGCGTCGAGGGTCTGATCGGGAATGTCGTGGAGAACCCCGGGCTTGCGGATTTTGTGTATGTCGTGTACTCAGCGAACCCGCTGAATATCGCGACCCAGATGGTGCGCGGGGGTCTCTATGAGGGCGTGTGGGTTCCGGGCTGGATGTGGTTCGCGCTCGCGGGTGAAGCGGTCGCGGCGCTCAGCCTCGGGGCCGTGTTGTTCTGGCGTGTCGAGCGCTGGATCATCAAGGTGATCTGAATGACAGCGGGTATCAGCATGCCACCGACGCAAGCCGCCGCCGGCAACGGGGACCCGATTCGGCGCAGCCTGGTTCGCCTGGAGGATGTCGGGATCCAGTACCGGTTGATTGCCCCCGCACCGGGCATCAAACAACTGGTTCGCCGCTCGTGGCGGCTCCGGCCCGAGCGATTCTGGGCCTTGCGCGAAGTCTCGCTGTCGATCGAGCCCGGGCAGATCGTGGGCGTCATGGGGCATAACGGCTCGGGCAAGAGCTCGCTGTGCCGCTTGCTGGGCGGGATCGCGGATCCGGACGAGGGGCGGATCGAGAGCAGCGGACGCGTGTCCGCGGTGATGTCGCTCGGCGGAGGGATGAAGGCGGACCTGACCGGGCGGCAGAATGTCGAACTCATGAGCGTGTTCCTGGGTGTTCCGCGGCGGGATCTCCCGGAACTGATCGAGCAGGTCCGTGACTTTGCGCAGATCGGACGCTTCTTCGACCAGCCTATCCGGAGCTACTCAGCCGGGATGAAAGCCCGGCTCGGGTTCGGTGTCGCGACGGCGATCAACCCCGATGTCCTGGTGCTCGACGAGGTCATCCGAGTGGGAGACGAGGCGTTCCGCGTGCGCTGTGAATCCCGAATCCGGGACATGGTCGCGCGGAGCGGCGCGGTGGTTGTCGTTTCCCACGCGATGAATCTCCTGCGGGAGTTCTGCACCCATGGGCTCTGGCTCGACCAGGGTCGCGTGCGCGGCTTCGGCGAGATCGGCGAGATTGCGGAGGCCTATCTGAAGGCATCGAGCGATGCATCCGCGGTCGCCGGGAATCAGACGCGTGATACGGGCGCTGAAGGCCGCGATGCTCACAAGGGCAAGGGTCCGAATCGGGTCTAGCGTCGCGCGGTTGTTCAGCTGATCTGCAGATCGAAAATGGAGTCGTGTCGCGTTCTCCCGGTCATGGCATCAACGGTCGTCCTCGCCCCATCGCTTTCAACCCTTTCCTCCGGCCGGACCGTTCCCCTCAATCGACCTTGCTTGCCTCCCGTCGTCTATCGGCGGTATGTTGAACGCGCACACGCGAATCCGGAGGCCCTGCGATGACCCGCTCCTGTTTGATTGCTCTTGTTCTGTGCAGCTTTGCGGGCCTCGGGCGGGCGCAATGGGTCGACCTGTTCAATGGCCGGGATCTCGAGGGCTGGCGCCGGGTGAATGGAGAGGCGCCATTCACCGTTGAAGATGGTGCGATCGTTGGTACTTCTGTCACGGGGTCTCCCAACTCGTTTCTTGCGACCGAGCGGCAGTTCCGGGACTTCGTGCTCGAGTTCGAGTTCAAGCCCGATGATGCGATCAATTCCGGTGTTCAGTTCCGCAGCCGGAGCCTGGATGAGTACCAGAGCGGTCGTGTCCACGGGCCGCAGTATGAGATCGACCCATCCGATCGGGCCTGGTCCGGAGGCGTCTACGACGAAGCGCGTCGGGGCTGGCTGTATCAAGTCAGCGTCAACCCCGATGCGCGCAGCCTGCTGAAGCGCAATGCCTGGAACACGGCGCGAATCGAGTGCGCCGGGAAGTCCGTTCGGACTTGGCTCAACGGAGAGCCTGTCGCGCACCTGATCGACGACCGCGCCGAACCCGGCTTCATCGCTCTGCAGGTGCACGCGATCGGAGAGAACGACCCGGGGGTTGGTCGCACGATCCGCTGGCGCAATATCCGTGTCTGGACCGGGCTTGTTTCCCCGACGCCGCCTGACGACACGCCGATCATCAACCGGAACCCCAACGATCTTTCGGTGTCCGAAGCGATGCAGGGCTGGCGTTTGCTGTTTGATGGTGCGAGCCCCGACGGTTGGCGGGGTGCGCACAAAGAACGGTTCCCGGAAGACGGCTGGGCGATCGAAGACGGAACGCTGCGCGTGCTTCCGTCGGGAGGCGGAGAGAGCCTCAACGGGGGTGACATCGTAACCGAAGCGGAGTTCGGGGCATTCGAACTCCAACTCGAGTTCTACCCGACGAAGGGGGCCAACAGCGGCATCAAGTACTTCGTCACCGAGGACTACCTCGAACCCAAGCAGAAGGCGTCGGCGATCGGGTTGGAGTACCAGATCCTCGACAATCAGCGTCACCCGGATGCGAAACTCGGCGCCGCCGGAAACCGGACGCTCGCGAGCCTCTACGACCTCATTCCTGCCGACACGCTGGTGGGTGGGCGCCGGGTTCCGCACAACATCGACGGTTGGAACCACGCCCGTTTGATCGTGCACCCCGATGGCCGCGTCGAGCACTGGCTGAACCAGTACAAGGTCCTCGCGTATGTTCGCGGTTCTGGCACCTACCGCGCGCTCGTCGCACGCAGCAAATACCGTGACTGGGAGAATTTCGGCCTCGCTGAGCGGGGACACATTCTGCTGCAGGATCACGGCGATGATGTGCGATTCCGAAGCATCAAGATCCGCGAACTGGACTGACAGCATTCTGGACGGGAGACCCGCATGACCGACCACCCCCCCGCTCTGATCCGACGGAGAGCGTTCCTGCGGAATGCGACCGCCGCGAGCGCCGCCGCAGCAATGGCGATGTACGCACCAGCGTCCGCCTTCGCAAAGACAAGGGCGAGAAAACCCGAAACCATCCGATGCGCCGTCCTCGGGACCAACAGCCGGGGCGGCTATCTCGCGTCGCAATTCGCGTCGATCGCGGGGTCGGAAGTTGCCTACATCTGTGATCCCGATGACCTCGCGGCGGCGAAGGGTGTTCGCTCAACCCTCGAGCACCAGGCGGTCGAGCCGAAGGTCGTCCGGGATTTCCGCCGCGCGCTCGACGATGCATCCGTCCATGCGGTCGTCGTCGCGACACCGGATCATTGGCATGCGCCCGCAGCGCTGCTCGCCCTCGCCGCTGGCAAGCATGTGTACCTCGAAAAGCCGTGCGGGCACAACAGCGCGGAGGGCGAGATGCTGGTTCGGGCGCAGTCGGAGCACCCGGACCTCGTTGTTCAGATGGGCAACCAGCGGCGATCGTCGCTCGCGGTCCGGGAGGCGGTTGCGGCTTTGCACGAAGGCGTCATCGGACGGGCCTATCACGCGAAGACCTGGTACTGCCGGAAACGGGGACCGATCGGGGCCGGGAAACCCGCACCGGTCCCCGCGCATCTGGACTACGAGCTCTGGCAGGGGCCCGCGCCGCGGGTGCCGTTCCGGGACAATATCATTCACTACAACTGGCACTGGTTCTGGAACTGGGGAACCGGCGAGACCTGCAACAACGCGACGCACGAGGTCGATGTCGCACGCTGGGCGTTGGGATGCGGGTTTCCGTCCCGTGTGACCTCGGCCGCGGCGAGGCACCGCTATAACGATGACTGGGAAGCGTGGGATATCCAGCAGGTCGGCATGGAGTTTCCAGACCGCAAGACGATCTTCTGGGAAGGGCACAGCGTCGACCAGGTGAACCAGTTCGGGCGGGGGCGTGGAACGATCGTCTTCGGTGACGCCGGCTCGGTGCACATCATGGAGAATTCTTTTGAAGTCCGAGATCATGACGACAGCGTCGTCAAGCGATACGGCGCCGAGCGGATCGGTGATACGACCGACACGCGCAGTCCGACGAGCAACCTCACGCGGGCGCACATCGAGAATTTCCTGAATGCCATCAGGGGAACAGAAGCGCACACGAGCCCGATCGACGAGGGGCACAAAAGCGTGCTGCTGTGCCACATGGGCAATGTTGCGCAACGCACCAGCGGCGCGGTGAAACTGGACCCGGCAACGGGCCGGATCCTGCCGGGCCAGGATGCGGCGGAGAATCTGTGGGGCCGTGCGTACGAGCCGGGCTGGGAGCCGACGGTGTAGAGGCTGCAACGACGCGGTGTCCTTGCGACGGGACGCCGGCCGTCTCGCTCTCACGAGCGCCCTCACTGGCAGTTCGGGGTTTCGCCGTCGCGCGACGACTCTGCGGCGTCGTGCGTAGACTCCAAGGCGAGCCGGAGTGGCGGAATTGGCAGACGCGGCGGATTCAAAATCCGCTTCTGGAAACAGAGTGGGGGTTCGAGTCCCCCCTCCGGCATTGCGATCGCGGGCGGCCTTGTGCGAGTTCCGATTCCGAAGGCGTTCTCCCATCGGCGGGCCCGATGGCTGCGCCCTGTTGCGTATCCCCTTGGAGAGCCCCAAAAATAAACCGGCCCCTCCGATGAGGAAGGGCCGGCTTGTGTGTCATTGAGTTCGGCTGGTGCCGACTCTGAATCAGCGACGGCGACGCGCCGCAACCAGGCCGCCGAGGCCCATGACCGCGAAGCCCGCGGGGGCGGGGACGATCACGCTGTAGGTGCCGAGTGCGACCGCGCCCGCGACGTCGTCCGCGGTGTCAGCGGGGAAGTAGATCACGCCGCTGCTGTTGCCGGCGAGCATGTCGGCATACTCGTTGGCGTCGAGGTCCCAGGTCGCCGAGCCGATGAAGGCCTGCGAGCCGGCGGTGAAGGTCACGGTGAAGTCCGACGACCAGCTCCACATGTTCAGGCCCGAGTCCGAGCCGGCGCCGCCGCGGAAGAGCGAGGGGCTGCCATCCGAGGGGTTCTCGGCGTTGGTGATGTCACCGGAGACGAAGCTCGCGCTGAGCGAATCGCCCGAGCCGCCGTAGAAGTTGTCGAAATAAACGCCGGTGGTGTCGCTGCCCGACGCGGAGACGGCCGACAGGCCGCCCGTCGAGCTGATGGTGACCTGGTTGGTCACGGAAAGGTCGATCACCAGCAGGTCCTCGAGCGACTGGGCGTGAGCGGTGCCCGCAACGGTCGCGGCGATCAGCGCGGCGGTCATGGTCTTCTTGTTCATCTGTCTTACTCCCTCAGGGTCCTGTCTTGTCTGCGGCACGCGGCCGCTTCGTTTGGACGGCACCGATGCCGCCTTCCGGATCTCAGAATAATCCCCCAATTTGCTTGATGCAACCCGGAAAAGGTTTCTGATCGGATTTTCCTGCCGCGTGTGCGAGCCGGCCTTCTGTTTCGGTCGCGTATTGTTTGGGTCCCGCGTGATTTTCCTGCCCCATCTCTGCCCAGAGCGCATGGACTGCGTCGGCCTCCTCCCAGACAGCGTCCCCCGAAAATAACGACCGCGGACCTGACAGGCCGATACCCCCCTTGAACAGAACAAGGGGCTTTCTGTGCGCGTGTCTGTCGCCGTTCCATGTCGAGACGGATCGGATCCCGTGGGTCTCGCTGCGTTGGTGCGCTCGCTCGCGTCACAGACCTGCCCGCCTCACCAGATCATCGTTTCCGTCGATGGGGACCAGCGACCGCTTGATGCAGATGCTCTGTTTCCGGCCTTGGTGATCCGCGGCCGGAAGGTCGGGCCGGGCGGGACGCGCAACCGGGCGATCGCGGCCGCAACCGGAGATCTGCTCCTGTTCCTCAACGACGATGTCGTGCCCGAACCGGACCTGATCGAGCGGCACATCGTCGCGGCCCGCGAGGCGCGGGACCGCCCGGCGATGGTCCTTGGGCTCGCCCGATGGGCGGTTCGCCAACCCGACCTGCTGATTGACCGGGTTCTTCGAGAATCTTCGCTGGTCTTTTTCTACGACCGGATGAGCAACGCCCCACGAGACCACGACTGGGGCCCGCGACACGCCTGGACCCTCAATCTGAGCCTCCCCCGTTCGATCTGCGAACCATTCAGTGAGCGGCTCGCCTATCCGATGTTCGACGATATCGAATGGGCAACGCGCGTCACGGGGCGCTACGGCGCGCCGGTCCTCTACCGCCCCGAGGCGGTGGTCACGCACCATCACTGGTATCGCCCAATTGAATTGGCGCGTCGCGAGGTCATGCTCGGTCACCAGGCGTGGAGGCTCGCGGATATCAATCACGCGCTCGCGGCGTCGATGTTTGGCGGACGCTTCGTCCCCGACCTCCTTGCTGACCGTTGCGCCGAGCTCGGGGCCGACCTTAGCCCTGCAATCGAGGCGTTTCGAGTGTTCTGCGAAACGGCGTCGAAGCCCGCCCAGCGATTCACTCCCGACCAAGTCGGATCCATCGTCGCGTCGATCGAGTCGTGGCGAACAACGGCGCGGACCTGGGGATTCGTGCGAGCCGCGAAGGGTTCCCTCTGCGAGGAAGCGATGGACGGGTTTTGTGATCGTTTTCGGCTTCGGACGGAGACCGCGGCATGACAAGCGGCCGTCGAGCACACACGATCTCGGACACGGTGGAACTCCGCGAGGCCCTCGGGTCGAGGGTTGTCTGCGGAGAAGATTCGCTCCGGGTCGATCTCTGTGTGCAGCAAGAGCTGCTTGCCAACGCTGAACGCGACCGAGCGATCGCCGAGCGGATTCCGCTTGGATTCGACCCTGTTGATTCGACGACGATCGCGCCCACGGCGCCCGCTCCGGTTGTTCTCGCGGGGCTTCCGCATCCATGGTTGCTCGACCGGGCCATCAAGGCGTGCGGCGTTTGCTCGGACGGATATGTCCCACGCGTTCTGGTCGTTGAACCCGACGGCACGCGGTGCGGGACGGCCCTCTCCTGCATCGAGATCCCGGCGCATGCCTCGGTCGAGATCTATGCAGGTGAACAGGCGCAGGAGCGGTTCGTCTCGGTGCTCCGGAGTCGCTTCGACGAGGCGCTTCCGAAGACGATCCTCTCGCTCCAGCCTGAGGGTTCCTTCACCGTTGCCCTGCAGAACGACCTGCGGGCGATCTGGTCGGAGCAGGCGGTCGAACTCGACCGGCTGCGGAACGCTGTCGAGCGGAATCGCTCAGGACGAACCCCCGCGTGGTGGGCGTCGCGCTATGACGAAGCATTTTCGGGCGGAACGCCCCTCCGCGTCGCGGTGATCTCATCGAGGTATTCGACCTTCGTCCGGCACGCGGCGTCCCGATTCGCCGAGGCTGTCGAACGAGCCGGACACACCGCGCGCCTGCTTATCGAGCCGGATCCCAGCGTGCGGTTCTCGGCTCTCGCCGGGGTCCGGCTGCACGCTGAATACGACCCGGATCTTGTGGTATCGATCAACTGGCCTCGGCCCTCGCTCGCGTCGTCCTGGCCTGGCGGCGTGCCGAGCGTGTGCTGGATTCAGGACGCGATGCCCCACCTGTTTGATCGCTCGGTCGGCGAGGCGATGGGGCCGCTCGACTTCATTGCGGGGCAGGTCCACGGTTCGCTCTCGAGGGACTACGCGTACCCGGTCACTAATCGCCTGTTCGCCCCGGTCCCGGCGTGCGAACGGCTCTTTGGCACCAGGCCCGCCGATGACTGCGGACGCTTCGGGGTCGATGTCGCGTATATCTCCCACCAGAGCGAGACCGTCGATGCGTTCGTGGACCGAGCGGTTCAGGGCTCGGCTTCCGCCCCCGGAACGGTCCGGCTGCTGAAGCTGCTCGCGCCGCGAGTGATCGAAGCGGTCTCTCGGGAATCGCTCTCGGTCACCCCGGACCTCTGGACGCTGACCTGTGAGACCGCGAAGGAAGCGCTGGGGACTCTTCCCGAGCAGGCCGCGACGAATCGTCTATATCTGCACTTTGTTCTGCCGCTCGCCGAGCGTGCGTTTCGACACGAAACGCTCCGCTGGGCGGCTCACGCGTGTTCTCGGAACGGATGGTCGATGCGGATCTTCGGGAACGGCTGGGATCGCCACCCCGAGTTCGCGGCGTGCGCGGCGCCGGGCATCCCGCACGGCCCACAACTGCGCGATGCGTACGCGCACGCGGGATGCCATCTTCACGCGTCTCTGCAGACCAACGCTCACCAGCGTGTCTTCGAGTGCGCCCTGGCGGGGGGCGTCATGCTGCGTCGCGGGCCGACCGCGGATCGGTCCGTATTCCAGACCGAAGTGGCGCGTCAATTGGATCTCGAGCCCTGTCGCGTAACGCTTCCGGATGGGAGCGTCATCATCGAAGAACCCCCGGAGAACGGACCCGGGCGGTCGGGTGCGCGATTGAGCGACCGCCTGCAAGCGAGTGTCGGGCATGAAGTGCAGGTCATCCCGACCCCGTCGGGGGCGCGCCGGCTCAAGATCCCCGCAGCGTTCGCGGCGTTGCGTCCACTCTGGGTGCCCCAGCAACCGCTTGAGTTGTATCCCGACTGGTCCTTCGCAACTTCGGGAGAAACGCTGTTCTGGTCCCCCGAGCAACTTGAGGGCATGATCAGGAAGGCGATCAACGATCGCGACTGGCGATCGCGTGTGATCGACGACCACCGGAGCGTGACGCGACGCGAGAACACCTTCGACGGCTTCTGGCGTCGCCTTTCGGGATTTGTCCATGCCCGGCTCGGGCAGCACGCAAAGATCGGTGGGACGGACACCGGCCGGTTGCCGACCGGGACATTGGACCGCAATCTTGCAGCTCTTGACGAAGTCCTTCCCGAGATCAGCGACGCTCTGCGTGAGCGACTCCGGTCCCGACCGATCCGGACTCCTTCGTCTCGCACCAATGGAACCGTTCTTGACAATCTCCGCGGATCACTCGATGCAGAAACGGTCGTTGCAGTGCACGGGATCGGAGACGGCGCTCTGCTCCGCACGCTCCAAGATCGACCGACTCACATGAATGGGCGGCGGACGGCCGTGCACATCGTCGAGCCCGATGCCGAACGGCTTCTCGCTGCGCTCGCGATGATCGACCTGAGTGATCCTGATGGTCCGATACGGGGCGGAGATGTCGAGTGGTATGTCGGAGAGAACTGGGAAGCACAAATTCTGGAACGGTTCGAGAGCCGACCCATGCTCCCGCTTCCAAGGGCGATCCTCCGTCCCGATCCATCTGCCAAGATCCCCGATCAGATCTGGTCTCGGGTCAATGCGAGATTCGAAGCGGAGCAGCGATCGCTCGCCGGGGCGGCTTTCGCATGGGCGGAAGCACGGGACACGATCGAGTCTTTCCGGGCGATACGGGGCGAGAGGGACCGAGCGGCTCGCGTCCTCATCATGACCTCGCGTTTCACGACGGTGCTCAAACACAGCGCGGACGCAGCGGCGCGGGCATTCGAGCAACTCGGCTGGAAGGTCGAGGTGCTCTGCGAGCCGCGCGATCACGAGCGGGTCACGCTCCGCGCCGCGTTGCGTTTGCTGGACCGTTTCCGCCCGGACTTGGTGTTCGCGATCGATCATCACCGGTCTTCCTTCCCCGCATTGCCCGCGTCGATCCCGTTCGTGTGCTGGATTCAAGATGATCTGGAAGCACTCACAAGTCCGGCGGCGGCGCGGGCGCTCGGTGACACGGACTTTGCGATCGGCTCATGGGTGCATCGGTACATCCAGCAATGGGGGTATCCGGCGAGCGCCTGCGTCAGCATGCCGAGATTGACGGACGCACGCCCGCCTCGGTCGTCGAGTCCCCGTTTCAATGGAATCGACCTGTGCTACATCTCCGGCTACTCGCGGACGCCCGGCAGCGCCCGCGAGGAGCTGCTTGAATCCGTGAGTCGCTCACCCGAGTTCCCCGCGATTGAACGGGTATGCGATGAATTGCTCGGGATCTATGAAAGAGGCGACTCGGTGACCCTCCCTCGCGAGATCGCCGGGATGCTCACCCGCGCGTGCGAATCACGCTCGATAGATGTTCCGGGGGATTCTCGGCTTGCGGATCTGGCTGAGATGGTTCAACACCGGCTCAACAACACGCTGTACCGTCAGCAGGGTCTTGAGTGGGCCGCGGAGATCGCGAAGGAATCCGGTCTGACGCTCGCGGTCTTTGGTCCGGGCTGGGAGCAGCACCCCCGGTTCGCGGAGTATGCCAGGGGGCCGGTTCGTTACGGCGACGAGCTCGCGGAGTTGCACGCATCCGCCGGCGCGACGCTGCGCCTCGAGCCCTACCCCCCCACCAGTCACCAGCGATTGCTCGACGCGCTCGCGTCGGGCGGGCGTGTTCTCAGCCGCTCCTACGGCTCGTGGCATGAGTCAGAAAACGCCTTCGTTTCCTGCTTCCTCGAGCATCTCGCGGGAACCGAGTACGCGACTGATGAGGCTTTCGAACGCGTGCCTCCGAGCGTGCGTAGCGCCTTCCTTGAACACGCCGAATCGCTTCGGGACGCTTTCGGCCTTGCCAACCTCGAAGCAGTCCTGGAGCGATACCAGTACCGAGTCAAGCACGGGCTTCTTGAGGATTACAAGCACTCTCCGATCCCGCCTCGTTATTTCGAGACCGTGTTCTCTGACAAGGCCGGCCTGAGGGCTCTCACCGATCGGCTGAAGAAGGACCCGAAACATTTCGAGTCCATCAGCGAGGTGCAAGGGGCATTCGTTCGCGAGCACTATTCCTATCCGGGCGCACTCCGCCGCGTGATGCAAGAGATCGGATGCAGGCTGTTGCGGCGTGCGAGCGATTCGCGTTCCGAGGAGGCCGCGTGAATAGCGCCGCTGAACATCCGCTCTGGGTGCTCGACCCGGGCCTCTTCTTTGAAGGCGGCCATCACGCGTCGTTCTCCCGCACGATCTTCGGGGTGTCTCGGAGCCGCGGGGTCCCCTGTGAATTGGTCGGTCTTCACCGGATCGATCACCCCCCCCAGGGCCTCCCGATCCGGCGTCATTTCCGGAACTCCGCGTACGCCGTGCTCCGATCAGCCGACCCACTCAACGAATTGCGCGTGTTGAACCGCGCCATGCTCACGGATCTCCGCACGCTGAATGAGCACCTCCGTTGTGCCCATGTCCTGTTCCCCACCGTGACATCACGCCTTGTTCTCGGCGCGGCTCAGTGGATCGTGCAGCAACCCTCCCACTCGCTTTCCGTTTCCTTGTTGCTGATGTTCCCGCCCGGCTTCGCGGGCCCCCCTTCTCTCCGCGACGCGGAACGCGCGCTCTACGCGGAAGCGTTTGAACTTCTGTCCAAGGTGCCCCGTTCCCGCGCCAGACTCTTCGCGGAGACGCCGCAGATCGCCGAGGTCTTCAGAGAGCTTGGCGCACCGGAAATCCGTCCTCTCCAATGGCCGGTGACGCTCCCGGAACTCGGCCCCGCCCGGAGCCAGCCTGCTCCCGAGCCCCGCATCGCTTATCTCGGCTATTCGAAGGTCGAACGAGGCTTCGCCCTCCTCCCGGCGTGCATCAAACAGGTCCACAGGTTCGAGCCGAACGCTCGCTTCTTCATCCAGAGCAACTATTGGGATCCAACCGGGCTCGAGGAAGCGGATGCCCGACTCACGCGAATGGAGTCGGTCGAAGTGCATCGAGGCCCCCTCGCGCCTGACGCGTACTGTCAACGACTCTCTTCTGCCGAGATTGTGCTGCTGCCCTACAAGCCCGAGGCATACCGCCGCAGGGGTTCGGGCGTCTTCGTCGAAGCCGCCGCACTCGGGCGCATCATTGTGCTCCCCCGGGGCACCTGGATGGCTGATCAAGCCCGCGAATTCAGCCTCGGGGCGGTCGAGTTCGAGTCATTCAACGCGAGTTCGGTCGTGGACGCTGTGCGACACGCAATCCAACATCGAGACGCTCTCCTCGCAAAGGCAGCCCTGGCAGCGCCCGCGTGGCGCAACGCGCATGATCCCGATCGCTTCTTCGAGACCGTCCTCGGGTGCGCTCGTGCCGGTTCCGAACAAACCGCCAGGGAGAACGCCGCATGACACAGTCGCGCGAGACTACCAACTCAGGGCTCGACGGCGATCGCGATTTCTTGGACGGCGAGTTCTGGACACCGCAGACTGCGATGCTGCGATCGCTGCGAGACTGGGTGCTCGGGGCCGATCGCGACGATCTCTCCAGCGCGTTGAGCATCGATCGCAATCCGACGATCACCGAGATTCTGAGGCGACGCTGGCCGCAGCTGCAAGTCACGGAGGCGGTCTTCCCGGAGACCGATGTGCACGATCTCTCGGGATTCCCGGACGATTCGTTCGATCTGACATACTCCCACCAAGTGCTCGAACACCTGCGGAAGCCCTGGGTCGCCGCTGCCGAACTGCTGCGCGTCACGAAACCGGGAGGGCTCGGTATCCACACGACTTGTGCGAGCAATCCGCGGCACGGCCCCCCCGCGTTCCACGATTATTACCGCTTTCTGCCCGATGGGCTCGGTGCACTCTTCGACGGCGCGGAGATCCTCGTGAAAGCGGGATGGGGTAACCGACAGGCGCTGGCGTACAACTTCGGCTTTGACGACGGGCACGGCGATCTGGGCGGAAGGCGATTTCACCGCGCGATCGGCGAACCGAACGAGGAGAACTTCCCGTGGCACACCTGGATCATCTTTCGCAAGCTTTGATCTGCGATCCGGAAACAGACACGGCGCCCGCGAACATCGTCATCTCCGGGACGACGATGTGGAACCCGGGCGATGACTTCGTGAGGGCGGGTGTCCTTGCCGCTGTTCGCAACGCCATCGCGCCGAGGCCGATTAACTGTCTTTTCTACAACTTCAGTGCCAATGTCCAAGCGCCCCACGGCCACACAGGAATCGTCGGTAACGACTGCGCGGAGGGTGATCTGAACGATCTCCGCGAGACGATCGATGCCGTCGTCATCGCGGGCCTGAGCGCCGGAGAAGAAATCAAGGACCTCTATCGCTGGATCATCGACGCTGATCTGACAGACCGCGTGATCATGATCGGTGCCGGTTACGAGAACGAGTATGTCGCCCGCCACTGCTCGGCCGAGCCCGAAGCGACCGTCTTCCGGAACGCTCGCCTGATCGTGGGGCGTACCGAGAAAACCCCGGACTTTCTCCGCTCGCTCGGAACTCCGTATGCCCACCTCCCCTGCCCGTCACCGTTGAGCGTGGATCGGGTGAAAGCGGTCCCGATGGGCCGGCGCGCTCAGCGAATCGGGTTCTCGATTCAACTCCCCGTCCGCGCGGGGATCATCAATCAGGCCACCGGTGAGAGCGCGGTTCGCCTGGCAACAGACGCGATGCTGGATCTTCATGCCAGGGGATACGACATCACGCTGATCGCTCACCACAAGACCGAGTACGCGGCCCACGCGAAGGCCTTCGCGGGGACGGGGATCAAGGTCGTCTTCCAGACATTCGCCCACGATCTCGCGCGGACCTATCGCGGGCTTGACGCGATGATCACCACCCGTCTGCACGCAGGGCTGTATGCGAACGCGCACGGGCTTCCTGCGCTGATCGTGAATGACACCGATCGCCACACCCACGCTCTCGATGGGTTCTCCCACGCCGTGTGGGCGAGCACGCCCGATTCGGTCTCGAACGGTGTGGAGCGTGTGCTGGCGACCGATCTCGGACAAGCGGCCGCTTCGCTGCAACAGGAGAAGTCGGCGCTCATGCAGCGGTACGAATCCGTCATCGGAGAAACGGTCCGTGAGCTCTTGCGCCCCGACGATTTACGCGACAGACTCGCGAGCATGACGAAGCGTGCGTTGGGCACCCGAGCGGTCAAGCACCGCGTGCTCTCGATCATTTCTGAACTCGAAGCGGACCACTGGTTGAACATCAATCGCGATGCGATGCGCGACTCCGCGAATCGAGGCGAGAACTGGTTCGACGCGGTCACCGCGCTCAACTGGCTCGCGAGGGCGTTGCGACCGCGTACCTATCTTGAGGTCGGGGTCCGTCGCGGGAGGTCGCTGGCCCAGGTTCTGTTCGAGTCGCCCCAGACCGCCGCGTTCGGCCTGGATCTCTGGATCCCGGACTACGGCTCGATCCCCGACCAGGGCATCGTGGTCGAGAACCCCGGCCCCGAGTTTGTGACCGCTCAACTGGAGTCGGTCGGCGCCGCGCCGCCGCACGCGTTGATCGCTGGAGACTCCAGAAGAACGCTTCCCGAGTTCTTCGAATCCCCGGAATTCCCAGTCGAAATCGACCTGATCCACATCGACGGGGACCACTCCGAAACGGGAGCCGCCCGCGATCTCTCGCACGCGTTTGTCCATCTTGCTCCTGGGGGTGCGCTCGTCTTCGATGATCTGATGCACCCGAGCCACCCGGAATTGCGAGCGGTATGGGACCGTTTCCGCGCCGAGTACCCCGATTGGCTCTTCATCGAAGACCCCCGCCGCAACGGCACCGGGATCGCCTTCCGTCCGCCCTTTGACCGCCTCGTCCGAGCTCTCGTGCCGGGCTCGGATCTTCGAAGCCACAACGAGAGCCAAACCGGAGCAACGATTCATGTCGGACCGAATTGCACGCTCGAGCAGATCCGGGAAGAATCGGCGCAGGTCGGGACGGAAGGGCGGGTGTTCGTCGCCTGCGAGGACTCGCGAGAGCGAGCAAGAGTGCAAGGACTCGCGAGGACCGAAGCTCTCGATCAGATCATTACCTACCCAACTGCTCGGGGATCGGCGTTCCTGGAGTCAACCCACGGCATCGAACGATTCGATCGGATGATCGATTTCACGCCCGATCCGGAGTCAGTCCGGGTTTCTCCCGGTCCGACCCCGATCCACTTCTTCACGATTGTGCTGAACGGGATGCCCTTTATGGAGCACCATCTCCCTGTCTTTGAAACGCTCCGCGGGCCTTGGCACTGGCACATCGTCGAAGGCGTCGGCGATCTCGTCGCCGACACCGCGTGGTCCATCCGGAACGGGGGGGCCGTACCAGAGGACCTCCACCATCGGGGGCGGAGCATTGACGGGACCAGCGCCTACCTCGATCGCATCGCATCAGCCCACCGCGAATGCGTGAGCGTCTACCGCAAGCCGCCCGGTATGTTCTGGGCCGGAAAACGCGAGATGGTCAATGCTCCTCTCACGGAGATCGCCACGCCTTCGCTGCTCTGGCAGGTCGATGCCGACGAGCTCTGGACAGCCGACCAGATCGAGGCCGTGCGCTCGCTGTTCGATGCCCGTCCCGGCGCGACCGCCGCTTACTTCCGATGCCACTATTTCGTCGGGCCCGATCGCGTCATCACTTCTCGCGACACCTACGGCAACCACTCAGACTATGAATGGCTCCGCGTGTGGCGCTACGAACCCGGGGATCTCTGGGCGGCGCATGAGCCGCCGAGGCTCGTTCGACGGACCGGAGATGCTGAGTCCGTCGATGTTGCCTCGATCGACCCGATCGACCATGACACGACGGAGGAAATCGGCGCCGTTTTCCAGCACTTCGCGTATGCCACCGAAGAACAAGCGCGATTCAAAGAAACCTACTACGGGTACGCCGATGCCGTTCGCCAATGGCGCGTACTCCAGGCCGCCCACGCGTTCCCGGTCCGCCTCGGTGACTACCTGGACTGGGTGAAGGACGCCGCTACGGTCGATCTCGCGGAGGCCGCCGGTGTCCGGCCCTTGATCGATCTAGGCGTTCGCTCCCAGCAAGCAGAAGGTCTGATGGCGAGCTGATGGCTCGGCGGGTGCTCACGATCCGGACAGACGCGATCGGCG
>DLBY01000156.1 GCA_002480345.1 Phycisphaerales bacterium UBA7812
CTGCCCCACATGCTCGACCGCGCGCGCACGCCCGGCCAGTTGACCACGAGCCCCGCGTCGGGGCGGACAGTCATGTCCTCCCAGGTCCACCCGTCGAGGCGGATGACGCTCGCGCGCCCCGCGATCCGCCCGCCGGTCGGCATCACCCCCGCGAGCAGCACCCCGTTCAAGCGTGCAACCGGGAGGAGCGTCGAATCCGGGTTCACCGCGACCGCCGCCCGGACCTCGGGGTTGAACGAGCCGATCTCGTTCATGTCGTTGGTCGCGCGCACACTCTGCGTCTCGGTCAGGCCCAACTGGGTGTGCGCCGCGAACAGGCCCGGGTAAACATGGTGCCCCGAGACATCGATCACCTCGGTCCCCGGCGCGAGCTGGACGATCTGCATGACCGACGCGTCGCCCAGGACGGTGATCACGCCCTCGTTGAACCCGACCACACCGTTCTCGATGGTCTCGCCCGAGACGGTGTGCACGGTGCCGCCGGTCAGGAAGACCGCGTGGTCCTGCGCCGGCGCCGCGGGGAGCAGGTCCTGCCCCGCCGCGACAGCCGCGACCGCCAGCGCCCCAGCAGCACCGAAGCCCCGGGCGGCGGTCGCGACGCGGCGGGTCACCCGTGCCAGCGTGTTCATGGTCTCGCTCATGGTCGTTCGCTCCTTCGCTCAGTTGTTGTTGAAGAACTCGTAGAACTGTGCGTGGTTGATGATCCCGCAGCCGCAATCGCCCGGGCGCATGTCGTCGGGGTGGAACCCCGAGCGCATCCAGTCGATCAGCACGCCGCGCCGGTCACGCCCCACCCCCTCGAGCAGGTCGCCCTGCCGCGCGAGGCGGTCGGGCGGCGAATCGACGAGCGGCGGCGCCTCGGTGTCCTCTTCGTCGGTCTCGCCGCTCCCGTTCTGCTCGCTCTTCTTCTTGGGGTTCGCGACGATCTTCTGGATGAGCCGCTGCCGCTCCTCGGCGATCTTCCGGCGCGCGATCGCGTCCTGCTGGATCGAGTAATACTCCGCGCCGTCGATGTAGACGCGATCCGCCCTCGCCCGTGTCGAGAGCGGGTGGTCGGTCCACACCACGAAGTCCGCGTCCAGGGATTCTTCGAGCCGCCCGACGGCGCCGGCGCCGATCTGCCGCGCCGGGTTCGCCGTGACGAACATCAGCGCATCGTGCTCGGTGAGCCCCGAGCCCGGCCTCGCGTACTTGACCGCCTTCGCCGCCTCGGTGTTCATCCGCCTGGCGAGCTCGTCGGAGTCGGAGTTGTAGCTCGTCAGCACGCCCGCCTCGGTCTGCAGCGGGCCCGCGAACGGGATCGCGTCCATCACCTCGACCTTGTACATCCACCAGTCGCTGAACAGGCTCGCGCCGATCGCGTTCTCCCGCACCGCTTCCGCGACCTTGTAGACCTCCAGGCCGTGCTGGAAGGTGCCGATCGTGAATCCGAAATCCTCCGCGATCTTGCAGAGCATCAGGATCTCGTCCTGCCGGTAGGAGTGGCAGTGGATGAGCCGCTCGCCCGCGAGGATCTCCGCGAGGGCCTCGAGCTCGAGGTCTCGGCGGACCTCGCCCCGCTCGAACTGCGTCGCGTACTCCCGCGCCGCCTCGAACCGATCACGGATGATCGTCTCGACCCCGAGGCGCGTCTGGGGGTACCGCGTCCGCCGATCGATGTTCCAGTTGCTCTGCTTGACATTCTCGCCCAGCGCGAACTTGATGCCGGGTCGCGCCCCGACCACCAGCATGTCGCTCGGCTTCTTCACCCCCCAGCGGACCTTATGGACCGCGTTCTGCCCGCCGATCGGGTTCGCCGATCCGTGCAGGCTGTTCACCGTCGTCACGCCCATCGCGAGCTGGCGGTACCAGTTGATGTGCGAGGGGTCGAGCGAATCGCCGATGCGGACCTCCGCGGTGACGGCCTGCCCCGCCTCGTTGACGCCGAACCGGAACAGGCTCGTGTGGCTGTGCGCATCGATCAGCCCGGGGGTGATGTGCATCCCCGAGACATCGATCACGCTGATCTCCTCGTTGCTCCCGTCGAGCATCCAGGCGGGCGCCTCGCCGGGCTCGCACCGCAGCACGCGCCCGCCCCGGATGAACAGCCACCCCTTCTCGAGCACGCCCCGGTCTGTCCCGGTCCAGATCGTCGCGCCCGTGAACAGCAGCGTTTCCTGCACCGGATCGAAACGGCGCGCGTAGGGCCCGAACGGGTAGCCCGGCAGCGGCGGGACCTCCTTGATCTCCGGCGCCTTCTTGTCCTTACCGTCGTCCGAATCGCCGGCCTCTTCTTCCTCACCGTCAGCCGTCTCGACCTTGCGGGCCGACCAGCCGAACGCGGAATCGTCCGACGCGACACCCGTCCCGATCATGCGGTCGTCGCCCACCAGCACGCCCGAGACGATGTAGGTCACCTGCTCGTCGTCGTCATCGTCGAGCAGGAACGAGATCCGGTCGTCCTCGATCGAGACCTTTCGCGCGTCCGACTCGTGCCGCTCGCCCTCCTCACCCTCGGGCAGCTCGGGGTCCCAGGTCTCCGACGCGACGATCTTGGGCTTCTTGCCGGTCGAGCCCGAGATCGTGAGCATCATCTCGAAGGCGGGTTCGGCTTCGTCGCCCATCCACATCCGCCAATCACCATCGAAGGAGGGGCCGTCGCGATCCGCGATGCGGTGCCGCACGCCGTCGATCCAGACATCGTGGATCGTGCTGTCCTTGGTGCCCAGCTCGAACAGGGGTCCGCTCGCGACGACGAGATTCGCCCGCTTGCCGGGCTCGATCGTGCCGAGCTGATCGGAGAGGCCCGCGATCGAGGCGGGGCCCGTCGTCAGCATCGCGAGCGCATCGTCGGTGGTCAGCCCGTGCTCGATGGCGCTGCGGAGCTCGTTGTGGAACTTCCGACCGCTGGGCAACTCGCTGACGGTGAGCGCGAGGTCCACGCCCTCCATCTTCTCGCGCAGACGCATGGGGTTGGTCGGCGCCTGTTCCCAGGTCATCATCGTCTCAAGCTCGACCGATTCCGCATTGCCCACGCTGCTCACATCGGGCTGGGCGGGGAACCGCAGGGGGAGGATGACCGGTCGCCCGATCTCCGCGATCCCGTCGAGCCATTTGAACTCCATCCCGTTGCCCACGACCACCGCGGGGCGGTTGAACTCCGTCGCGATGTCGTCGGCGAGGAAATGCTCGAGCTCGTGGTCGAGGGTGAACAACAGCGGCACGCTCGCGTCTTCGAGAGGGGTCAGCGCGTTGCGGGGGTTTGAGCCGTCCAGGGTGGGCTCGTTCGCCGCCTGCCAGTCCGCGTCGATCAGCGTCTGGCGCATCAGCGCCACCGCGCCGGGCGTGCTCGTCGGATAGCTCCGCGTCGTCCACCCGCTCGTCTGGAAGTCCACTGCCTGGTAGACACCGTCGCGGTAGACCCCGACGCGAGACAGGCTGTCATCGCCCGGCTTCTCTGCGAGGCTCACCGCCGCCGCGGAACCCGCGAACACGCCCCCCTTCGGCACCACCACCGCCGCGCCGTAGCCCAGCTTGCGGTGCGACTCCGCCGCGGACGAGGGCAGCCCGTCCCCGTCCAGCGCCGACCGCCAGGGGTGGACATTCGGGTTCCAGTGCGCCCCCGGCGTGTCGCCGTCGGGGGTCGGCGCGTCGATCTCGACATAAGGGTCGATGAACGCGGCGTAGATGTGCTCGCCCGCGAGATCGTGGATCTGCGCCCCCTCCGGGATCTTGACGCTCGCCCGCGCCGTGCTCGTCGCGCTGACGATCATCCCATCACGGATCTCGACCATCCCCTTCCACGCCACGCCCGGCTCGGGGTGCACCGTCGCGTTGATGAAGACATGGTGCGTCGGATCGGCCTGCTTCATCCCGTTGGGACGGTCCGCGAGCACCGAGTCGCTCGTGGGCTGCGCCGAAACCGACGCGATCCCGAGCACGACACACGACAACGACACGGGCGCCATCAGGGCGGCTTTTGTCTGCATTGGCATGGGCAGAGCATAGAGGCACAACCCGGCACGCGATAAATCACCCCCATCAGTCCGCAAATCCGCGAGCAACGACCAGATTTACGCGAGCGCCGCCTACCCTTGGGTCCTTTGCGCGGCTCCGCAGGCCGCGCCCGTTCCGTTCCGTTTCGGGAGATCCAGCGCCCATGGCACAGCTCATCGAAGGCAACGCCGTCATCGGTCAGTCCGGCGGCCCGACCGCCGTCATCAACCAGTCCCTCGTGGGCGTTGTCGAGGGTCTCCTCGCCGAGGGCGCGGGCCACTTCGGGAACCCCGTCAAACGGGTCCTGGGCATGCGGCACGGCGTGACGGGCCTGACCAAGGGCCAGCTCGTCGATCTTTCGGACAAGTCGCAAGAGGAACTCAACGCCGTCGCCGCCGCGCCATCCGCCGCGCTGGGTTCGACGCGTGACAAGCCGGACGAGGCCTACTGCGAACGGATCTTCCACGCCTGCGAGAAGAACGACATCCGCTACTTTTTCTACATCGGCGGCAACGATTCCTCCGACACCTGCCGGATCGTCAACGAGCTCGCCAACGAGTCGGGGTACGAGCTCCGCTGCTTCCATGTCCCCAAGACCGTCGACAACGACCTGCCGGTCAACGACCACACGCCCGGATTCCCCAGCGCCGCGCGTTTCGTCGCGACCGCCTTCCGCGCCGACAATCTCGACAACGCCTCGATCCCCGGCATCAAGATCAATGTCGTGATGGGCCGGCACGCGGGGTTCCTCACCGCCGCCGCCGCCCTCGCACGCGACCCCGAGGGCGATCCCGACGACGGCCCCCACCTCATCTGCGTCCCCGAGGTCGCCTTCGATCTCGACCGCTTCGTCGATAAGGTCGCGGAGGTCTACGACCGACTCGGCCGCTGCCAGATCGCCGTCTCGGAGGGCATCCAGGACCGCGACGGTCAATCCATCGGCGCCATGCTCATCCAGGGCGAGGCGGACGCGCACGGAAATGTCCAGCTCTCGGGCTCGGGCGCCCTGGGCGATCAGCTCGCGAATGTTCTCAAGGAGCGCCTCAAGCCCGCGAGCGGGAAGACCCCCCGCGTCCGCGCCGACACGCTGGGCTATCTCCAACGCTGCTGGCCGGACCCGAGCCCCGTCGATGCCGACGAGGCCCGCCGCGCCGGCAAGTACGCCGCGAAGGTCGCGCTCGAGGGCGACCTGGACGGGTCGGTCGCGATCCTCCGCACCGGCAAGGGCTACGACGGTGAGCCCTACCGCTCCGAACTCGACCGCATCCACCTCCACGATGTCGCCGCGAAGACCAAGCACATGGACCCCGCCTTCATGCACGGCGACTTCGATGTCTCCAAGAAGTTCCTCGACTACTGTGGCCCGCTGATCGGTGAACTGCCCAAGTTTGGCAGACTCTGATCCCACGCCGCGTCGACACCGCCCCCCGCGACTCTTCGCACCGATCCCGGATGGATCGGTGTTTTTATTCGCCTCCCATCGATCCGAGCAGATCCGCGATCTCCATCGCCTTCCGCGCCGAGTACCCCGTGTCATCGAACCAGACGACCCGGCCGTTCTCGTCCAGCACGAGCACCCGCGCCAAGCGACCGTTCTCCGTCCCCGTCATCTCCGCGACCGGCTCCGCGGCCTTCCCGTAGAGCGTCACCACCGCGCCCCAGTCCTCGCGCGGGATGCCGCTCCGCATCCCGTCGTCGATCCACCCGCTCGCGATGGTGGGCACGAGCCCCGGGATCGTCGGCACCTCGAGCAACCGGGCGTCGATCCCGTTGTCACCGCCCGTTCCGACGCCCGCCTGCAACAGGCCCATCAGCCACCGATCGATGTCGAACTGCGTCTTCTGCCGATAGCCCACCAGCAGCACCGCCGGTTTCCCGGCCAGCGACTCCGGGAGAGCCGTCGCGACCTCTTCGAGCGACTCGCCCTCCACGCTCGGGAAGACCTCGCCCACCGGGTCCCGGTTCGGATAGGTCGTCGAGCACCCGTTCAGCGCCGCGATCACCCCACCGCCAAGAGCCGCCGCGCCGACGAACCACGCGAGCCGACCCACCCATGCCCGTTGCTGCCCCATGCTCGACTCCTGTCCTGCCGATGCCACCTCACCCGGCCCACCGTCTCCCGCTCCGCTAGCGTGAGTTTCGCGATCGCGCCGCCCGCCGGATGCACGCCCCGACCTACCCTCCATCATGTACGAAATCACCGTCGACCGCGAGTTCTGCGCCGCCCACGCCCTTGAGATTCAGGGCACGCGCGAGACCCTGCACGGCCACAACTTCCGAGTCACCGTCACGATCGCGGGCGACAAGCTCGACAGCGACGGGCTGCTCTGCGATTTCCACACCGTCAACGCGGTGCTCAAGGACATCTGCCGCCCCTTCGTCAACGCGAACCTGAACGACACCCCGCCGTTCAACCGCGTTAACCCGACCGCGGAACTGATCGCCAAGCACATCGGGGATCAGATGATCAGCCGGCTCGAGGCGTCCCTCGCCCCCGCCGCACGCGTCGCCGCGGTCCGCGTGACCGAAACCACGGGCTGCGCCGCGGTGTACAGGCCGGCGACCGCATAAAAAAACCGGCTCCCCACGGAGCCGGTCAATCGATGAGACGAAACTCCAAGACGAGCGGGGATCAGCCGACCCCGACCGCGAGCCCCAACGCCTCCGCCATCGCCCGCCCCATATCGCTGGGCGTCTCCGCGACCGTCACGCCCGCGGCCTGCAGCGCCTCGATCTTGGAATCCGCTGTCCCGGTCGCGACGCCGCCCGCGCCGGCGCTGATGATCGCGCCCGCGTGCCCCATCCGCTTGCCGGGAGGCGCCGTGCGCCCCGCGATGAACCCCGCGACGGGCTTGGTGACATAGTCCTTGACGAACGCCGCCGCGGCCTCTTCGTCGCTGCCACCGATTTCGCCGATCATCAGGATGCCGTCGGTGTCGGGGTCATCCTGGAACATCCGCAGGCAATCGATGTGCCCCATGCCGCGCACCGGGTCGCCCCCGATGCCGATGCAGGTGCTCTGCGCCATGCCCAATTCGCTCGTCTGGAACACCGCCTCGTAGGTCAGCGTCCCGCTCCGGCTCACGATGCCCACACGCTTCCCCGTCGTGCACTTCTCGTCGCTCACATGCGTGTGGATGTAGCCGGGCATGATCCCGATCTTGCATCCCGCGTTGGTGTACGGATCGTCCGCGGATTCGCCCGAGCCCGTCTTCGGGCCGGGGGTGATGATCCCGGGGCAGTTGGGCCCGATGAGCACCACCTTGCTCGAACCGTTGAACCCGTCCGTGCCGCCCGCGGCCTGGTTCATCGCGTCGATCGCCGCCCGCGCCTTGACCATGTCGTTGACCGGCACGCCCTCCGTGATGCAGCAGATCAGCTTCATCCCCGCGTCCGCCGCCTCGAGCACCGCGTCGGCCGCGAAGGGCGGGGGCACGAAGATCATCGTCGCGGTCGCACCCGTCGCGTCCACCGCCTGCTGCACCGTGTCGAAGATCGGCAAACCGTTGGCGTCCTTCGTCCCGCCCTTGCCAGGCGTCACGCCCCCCACCATCTTCGTCCCATAGTGCAGGCACCCCTTCGTGTGCACCGCGCCGAACGCGCCGGTGATGCCCTGGCAGATGACTTTGGTGTCGGCGTTCACGAGGATGGCCATGCGTTGCTCCGCGGGAATATCAAAGGTGCCGGAAATGGAGTCCAAACGCGACGCGAACGCCGCGGATCCGATCCTAGCCCCCCTCCCCGCGCCCGGCCCCCGCGAGCCCGATGCCCCCTCGTGCCGCTCCCTCCGCCCCCTCCCCGGGGTTCAACGCCATTCCACACGACCCCCTCCCCATTTCCCCCGCCATCCCCTAACCTCTTTCCATGCCCGCCCGTTGCACCACCAAGCCCGACGGCTCCGTCGCGCTCCCCGTCGTCACCCTCCCCGAACGCAAGGCGAAGGCCCGCATCGGGAAATGGCGCGCCGCGGTTCTCATCGCGGTCCATGTCCTCATCATCGCCCACATCATCCAGTGGCTCGTCATCGGAAAAACCATCTCTCCCATCGAGCCCAGCGAATCCATGCAGACCCTCGAGCAGGGCCTCCTCAACGCCGGCGCCATCTTCTTCGCGATCGCCATCCTCTCCACCGTTCTCTTCGGGCGCTATGTCTGCGGCTGGCTCTGCCACATCGTCGCCCTGCAGGACTTCTGCCACTGGCTCATGGGCAAGTGCGGCATCCGACCCAAGCCCTTCCGAGCCCGCCTGCTCCTGCTCGCCCCCCTCGCCCTCGGGCTCTACATGTTCGTCTGGCCCTCCTTCAAGCGCCACGCCCTGCAGCCCGCATTCGAGGCGCTGAACCTCGCCTGGCCCTGGTGGCTCCGCCGCACCGATCCCTTCCCCGGGATCCAGTCCGAACTCGTCGTCGACGATTTCTGGGCCACCTTCCCGGAGTGGTATATCGCGGTCCCCTTCCTCCTCGTCTGCGGCTTCGCGACCGTCTACTTCCTTGGGGCGAAAGCGTTCTGCTTCTACGCCTGCCCCTACGGCGGCATCTTCGCCCTCGTCGAACCCGCCTCCCCCACACGCGTGCGCGTCGATCACGACAAGTGCCATGAGTGCGGCCTCTGCACCGCCGCGTGCACCTCCAATGTCCGCGTCCACGAAGAGATCAAGCACCACGGCATGGTCATCGACGCGGGCTGCATGAAGACCATGGACTGCATCAACGCCTGCCCCAACGACGCGCTCTCGATCGGCATCGGCAGGCCAGGCCTGCTCGCCCCCGTCCGCCCCGAAGCCAAGGAATCCCACGCCGAAGCGAAGAAGAAGGCAACCCGCCGCTGGGACCTGACCTGGCCGCAGGAGATCGCTTTCGCCCTCGTCTTCCTCTTCCTGTTCATCGCGACGCGCGGCATGTTCGACCGCGTGCCCATGCTCATGGCGGGCGGACTCGCCGCCGTCGGAACGGGCCTCACCGTCCTGCTCTGGAAGACGCTCTCGACGCCGAACGCCCGCGTCCACCGCCTCCTGCTCAAGCACAAGGGCAGGATCAAACCCGCCGGTGTCGTCTTCGTCGCCCTGATGGCGCTCGGCTGGACCGCCGCCGCATGGGGGGGGACCGGCAACATCACCCGCTGGCGTGCCGAATCGCTCCACGCCGGCATCGGAATACCCGTCGACGCCGTGCTCCGCCCCGAATTCGCCCCGTCCGCGACCGCCGAGGCGCGCGCGCGGGCCGCGCTCGACTGGTTCAGCCTCGCGGGCCCCTTCAACCAGAACGGCGTGGGCTGGACCCTCAGCCCCGACGACCGCGTCCGCATCGCCTACCTCCACGCGGTGCTGGGTGAGTACGACCAGGCGGTCGCGGACCTCTCGTGGGTCGTCGAACACGGGAACCCCAGCAACGAGCTCGTCTTCCAGCTCCTCGCCCTCCACGCCGCCGGCGCGCGCCGCACCGCGGACGCCGCGCCGGACATGGCTATCCGCGGCCGGATGATCGCGCGCGCCAACGAGCGCTACCTCGCGCTCCTCGAGAGCGCGCTCGACGCGCACCCCGCGCTCCACAACGCCCGCCTCCGACTCGCCCAGGAGCGCTGGAACCGGGGCGAGTACGACCCCGCGATCTGGGACATCGACGATCCCGAGATCGCGGACGATCCCAAGTTCATCCTCAACTCGGGGCAGCTCAAAGCCCTCGCGGGTGACATCGACGGGATGAGCGAGACGCTCGATCGCGTCCTCGAAACGGAACCCGAGGATCCCGCGATCCTCTTCGAAGCCGCTCAACTCGCCAGCAGCATCGGCCGGACCGACGACGCCGACAGCCTGATCCGCCGCGGCGTCGAGCGCTCGCACACCGCGCCCGCGATCCTCGCCGCCGCCAACATCCGCCTGAACGCGGGCCAGATCGACGAGGCCCGTGCGCTCATCGAGCGCGCCCGCGATCTTCCCGGAGCACCCCTCCCGGGCGTGCGTTTCCAGATCGGCCAGGCCCTCTTCCGCCTCGGCGACACCGACGAGGCGATCGAACTCATGCGCACCGCCGCGGACGACTTCGCGCACGCGCCCTGGCAACAGCTCGGCGCGATCCAGGGGCTCGCCCGCCTCGCGGACCAGACGGGCGACCAGGCCCTGCTCGCCGACGCGACCGACCGTCTCCGTGCGCTGGTCGACGCCCATCCCGACGAGCCCGTCTTCCACCACGATCTCTCGGGTTTGCTCTACGCGTCGGACATCGACGCCGCGGTGCGCCACATCGAACGCGCCGCGGAACTGGGAGACCGCAACCCGCTGCTGGCCCAGCGCGCCGCCCAGGCGAACGCGCAGGCGGGGCGAACCGAACGCGCACAGGAATGGAGCGAGATCGCCGCCGCGCGCACCGCCGCGTTCGCCCAACCGCCGGAGCAATCATCGACCCCGCCCCCCGAATCGGCACCCTGATGAACGCCCGGTGCGCGGTACAGTGACCGCCGACCGTCCATGGGTGCGCCACACGATCCAACCCCGAACCCTCATGCGCGGGACGGCATGCCCCCCAGCGCGGCCGCCCCCACTGTCTGGACCGATCACCGCGCGACACCCGATCGCCTGATCGCCAGCGCGACCGAGGCGGTGGGCGACCGGTACCGCATCGAGTCGGTCGCGGGCCGGGGCGGGATGGGGCGGGTGTTCCGCGCCTCGGATGCGCGCACCGCAACGCCCGTCGCGATCAAGCTGCTCGCCGTCCCCGCGCCGCACCCCGCGGACGACCCGGACGCGAGCACGCCCGGGCGGATGCTCGAGCGGCTGGAGCGCGAGGCCCGCGCGATGGCGAGCCTCGATCACCCCAACCTGTGCCGGATCGTGGAGGTCGATCTCGACGCCCCCGCCCCGTTCCTCGTGATGGCATGGGCGGAGGGCGAGCCGCTCGACCGCTTTGCGCGCCGGCAGACGGTCAAGGCCCGCGTCACGCTCCTGCTCCGCATCATCGATGCCGTCGGCGCGATGCACGAGCAGGGTCTCGCGCACGGCGACCTCAAGCCCGCGAATATCCTGGTGACACGCGACGCGGAGCCAACGATCGTCGATTTCGGCCTCGCGCGCGCCGAGTCGGACGGGCTCCGCGCGACGCGGGGGGGATCGCCGGGCTATGCGCCGCCCGAGCAGCTGCTGGGCGATGCGCCCATCGCGCCGGAGGCGGATGTCTTCGCGCTCGGGGTGCTGCTCTACGAGTTGCTCACCGGGTCAAGCCCGTTCCCGCGCAGCGCGGCGCCCGCGGTGATCGCGGATGTGCTCGAGCGCGGCGCGATCCGCCTCCCCGATGAGATCGCGCCCGACACGCCCGCGGATCTGCAGAAGATCTGCCTGTCGGCGATGGAACCCGACCCGGCGCGCCGCTACCGGGACGCGGGCGCACTCGCCGCGGATATCCGCCGGTACCTGCGCCGGGAAACCGTCTCGGCGCGCCCGAGCCTGCTCGTGGATCGGCTGTCCGACGAGGTCGAGTCACAGATCGCCCGCACCGCCGAGTGGCGCCGCCTGGGGATGATCTCCAAGCGCGACGCCGAGAACGCGGCCCGCGTTCTCCGAGCGCTCCCCTCTGCTGAGAGCCCATGGATCGTCGACGCGAGGCGTCTGCGGGGGTCGCAGGTCGCCCTCGTCTGCGGGGGCGTGCTCCTCGTGCTCGCGATCATCGCCCTTGCGCGCACGGGGATGCCCCCGGCGCTCGCGTCCGCGATCGCGGGCCTCGCCGCGGTCGCGCCGTATTTCCTGGGCGCCGCCCTGCACCGATCGGGACAGAAACGCCTGGGCATGGGCATGCTCGTGACATCCGTCGTCGCCCTCCCGGCGTGCGTCTGGATGATCGCGGGAGGCGATCGGGTCGGGATCCTCGTGTGGTCCCGGCTCACCGAGCCCGGGTCGCTGCCTGTCAACGCGACGATCCTGTTCTCCGCGGCGGCGTTCGCGATCGGCGCGCGCATCATCACACGCAATCCCCTGTTTACCTGGCTCGCCCTGATCAGCGGCGTCCCGGCGCTCGCGCTGGTCATCCGGATCGATGATCCGGACCCCCGGGTCGCGGCGCTCGCGCTGATCCCGCTGACGCTGCTCGCGATCCCGCTCGCGCTCTCACTCGACCGACGGGGACGGACGCACGCGATGGTCCGCCGCGAGCGGTCCGATGCGCCGGCGCTGCTCACCGTCTCGCTCGTTACGCTCGCGGGTTCGCTCGCGGCGCTCGCGCTCGCGAGCCCGTCGTGGATGCTCGGCGATCTCGAGGCGGCGCCCACGCGCGCGCGCACCGCGTTCGCCTTCTTCGTCAACGCCCTGTTGCTCACCGCGGTGATCGTCCCCGCGTCGCGCCGGGACACTTCGCTCTCGCGCCGGACCGCGGCGGTCGCTCGCTGGGTCCTCCCCGTCCACGCGATGCTCCCGCTGGTGTTCATGGATCTTCACGAGACCTTCGGCGTGCGCACGCCCTGGCTTCTCGGTCTTTTTGCGTGCAGCGTCGGGTTCATCGTCGCGAGCGCGGTGCACCAGTGGCGCCCATTCCTGCTCTCGGGGCTCGTCTTCTTCGCGGTCGCGTTCGTGCGCGCGCTGGGGGCCCTGCCGCCCAGCGGCGATGCGGCGCTCGCGATCGCGGGGCTCTTCGTCGGGCTCGGGCTCATGCTCGCCGCGTGGCGCGCCCCGGCGTGGCTCGCGGAGCGGAGGCTCCGGCGCTGGACCCGCGCCGCGGACGCCCGCCCCGACCCCCACGCGCGGCGCACCTGGCGCTGACGAGCCCGCCCCTCCGCCCGCGGTTCCTCCTACCATCCGCTCATGGCCATCATCGTCGTCCTCCAGCACGGGCCGAAGCAGACCCCCGGTCGCCTCGGCATGACCCTCCGCGATCACGGCTTCAAGCTCGACATCCGGCGCGTCGATCTCGCCGCGGACCAGGGCGGGGCGCCGATCCCCGATGACCTGGACAATGTGCACGGCGTCATCACGCTGGGGGGCATCCAGAATGTGGGCGACCCCCACCCCTGGATGGCGAAGGAACTCGAGTTCCTGAAGGCGGCGCACGACGCGCAGCTCCCCCTCTTCGGCGTGTGCCTGGGCTGCCAGATGATCGCGAAGGCGCTGGGGGGCGAGGTCGGCAAGATGGACGAGCCCGAGGCGGGGTTCTGCCCAGTCGACATCACCGTCCCGGGGCAGACCAACACCATCCTCGCGGGCGTGCCCTGGCGCCACCACCAGTTCCAGACGCATCGGCACGGGGTCACGGAACTCCCCCCCGGCGCGACGCTGCTCGCGACGAGCGAGAAGTGCAAGGTGCAGGCGTTCACCGCGGGCGTGCGCACCTACGCGTTCCAGTTCCACATGGAACTCGACCGGCCCGGCATCGACACCTTCGTCAACGAGCAGTCGGGCCTGTTCGCGGACGCGCACCTCGACGCGAACGCGATCGCGGAGCAGGCGGACAAGCACTACGAGATGTTCGCACGCGTGAACAACAAGCTCGCGCTGAACATCGCGACCTTCGGCTTCGCGACGACGGAACTGCTGAGGGCGTGAACAGACCGGCGTTCGTTCTTGGATACTGCCTGCTGATAGTCAGTATCCCGATCGCGGCATGGAATCTGACGATGTTCGTCGGCTGGGTCACGAGCCCGACAGGGAATTCACGCGGTGCAGGACAATCCCTGGTCCTCTTCGTCCTGAGTCTCATGATCGCGGTTGCTGGGTCCGAACTCACGCGGCGAAGCAAAGAGTGATGAGCAACACCCGCATCACCATCCGCCCGCCCGCCGACTTCGACCTCGCCCGCGATGTCTGCTCCTACGGCTACTTCCTCCTCGCCCCCAACCACTGGGACCCCGATACCCGCTCCCTCTTCCGCGTCCTGACACTCGACGCCGAACCCGGCACACCCGCCCCTGCCAGTTGCCGGGTCACGCAGAACGGATCGGGTCTCTCCGCCCGCTTCGACCGCTCGCTCACCCGCGCCGAGCAATCCCAGGCGCGCGAACAGATCCGCAGAATGCTCAGCCTCGATACCACCGAAGCCGAAGCCCGCGACTTCCACAAGGTCGATCAACGCTGGAAGAAATCGGGGCGCGCACGCCTCTTCCGCAGCCCCACGCTCTTCGAGGACATCGTCAAAACCGTCACCAGCTGCAATGTCGCCTGGCCCAGCACGATCACCATGAACGCCCGCCTCTGCGAGGTGCTGGGAGGCCGATCGCCCTCGGGGGGGCACGCCTTTCCCACCCCCGCGAAGCTCGCGCGCACCCGCCCCGCGAGCCTCCGCGCCCGCTGCCGGGTGGGGTATCGCGACCAGCGTCTCGTCGAACTCGCGAAGCTGTTCAGGTCGGGACACATCGACGAGGCCTGGCTCAGCGACCCGGGCACCTCCGACGACGACGCGTTCAAGTTCCTGCTGACGCTCCCGGGGATCGGGCCGTACGCGGCGGGGAACATCATGCAACTGCTCGGGCGTTTCAGCCGCCTGGCGCTGGACACCGAGTCGGTCCGGCACGGGAAGGCGGTCCTGGGCTACACGGGGACGGACCGTCAGATCCTCAAGCACCTCGAGGCGCACTACGAGCCCTTCGGCGACCACAAGTTCCGGTCCTACTGGTTCGAGCTGTGGGATTTCTACGAGCAGAAGAAAGGCCCCGCGCACACCTGGGACCGCGAGACCACCGGCAAAACCTTCACCGCGGCGCTGCTGAAAGACTGAAACTGCCGTTCCGGGGATTGACCGGCGGGTCGGCCGTCGCAATACTTGCATAATGGCGTCAGTACGCAAAGAACATCCGGGCGCTCGGGCGATGCCGCCCAGCACCCCCAAGCAGGCGTCACGCCGGCGCGTTCGGCTGGACCGGCTGCTCGATCCCGCGCTGCTCCGGGCGCTGGCGGAGCCCACGCGGGCGAAGCTCCTTTCCTGCCTGCTCAAGTGCGGGCGCCCCTGCTCGGTAACGGAGGTCGCGGCCTGCTGCTCGGTCGATTTCTCGACCGTCTCGCGGCACCTCGCGACGATGGCCCGCGCAGGGCTGCTCACCGCGGACAAGCAGGGGCGCACCGTGTGGTACAGCGCCGACGGCGAGTCGCTCGCCGCCCACTTCCGCGACCTTGCCGAAGCGATCGATGAACTCTCGCCTGACGAGGGGTGCTGCGGCGGCACCGCGTGCGGCTCGGACGGCGGTTGCTGATACATACTCGGAGGTCGATCATGCACCGGCTCGGACTCTTGATCCTCGCACTCTCGGCCCTGCTCATGACCGCGGCGGGCGCCCCGTCTCAGGAAACCGCTCGCATGCATACCGATGGATTGGAGCCCTCGATCGCGGCGTATCTCGAGGCACGCGCCGGGGAGTTCGAGCGGATCCCCGAAACGCGGCGGGCGCTGCTCGAAGAAGTCAGCCTGTACATCCGTGAGCAGGGGCGGGGGCTCGATCCTGTCCGCCTGACCTTCGTGTGCACGCACAACAGCCGACGCAGCCACATGGCGCAGCTCTGGGCCGCCGCGGCGGCGCACGCCTTCGGGCTCAGAGTCTCGACCTATTCGGGCGGGACGGAGGACACGGCGTTCAACCCGCGCGCCGTCGCCGCGATGCGCCGCGCCGGGATGCTCATCGAGAAGACCAGCGACGATCCGAACCCGGTCTACCACGCGCGGCTGGGCGGGTCGATCGCGCCGATGACCTGTTTTTCAAAAGCGTACGACAACCCACCCAACCCGAAGCGCGACTTCGCGGCGGTCATGGTGTGCACCGACGCGGACGAGGCGTGCCCCTATGTCCCCGGCGCAACAGGGCGGTTCGCGATCCCGTTCGTGGATCCGAAAGTCTCCGACGGGACATCCGCGGAAGCGGCGACCTATGACGAGCGGTGTGCCCAGATCGCTCGGGAGATGCTGTACATCATGAGCCACGCCGCGCAGTGACGCGGCGGTGGATCGAGCGCGCGCCGGAAAGGAGCGTTGGCATGACGAAGGACACGCAGGCCCAGCCGGATCACGAGGTCCGCGACCGCGTCCGCGCGGGATACAGCGCCATCGCGCAGACCGGGCAATGGTCCGGCGTGCGTCCCGCCTCGGCGCAGATGCAGTCGACCACGGGGTGTTGCGGCGGCGCGGAGGCGGGTGCTCCGGGCGGCGGGGGCTGCTGCGGGCCCGTCACGCTCACCCCCGAGCAGGTCGCGCACGCGGTGGGATACTCGGGCGAGGACCTCTCGCTGCTCCCCGAGGGCGCGAACATGGGTCTCTCCTGCGGGAACCCGACGGCGCTCGCGTCGATCACGCGCGGCGAGGTCGTGCTCGACCTCGGCTGCGGCGGCGGGCTCGATTGCTTCCTCGCGGGCCCCCGCGCCGGCGCGGAGGGACGCGTGATCGGTGTGGACATGACCCCCGAGATGCTCGCGAAGGCACGCGGGAACCTCGCGTCCTATCGGGAGCGGAGCGGGCTTGACAATGTCGAGTTCCGCCTGGGCGAGATCGAGCACCTGCCGGTCGCGGACGCGTCGGTCGATGTCGTGATCTCCAACTGCGTGATCAATCTCTCGCCCGACAAGCGGCAGGTGTGGCGCGAGATCGCCCGCGTGCTCAAGCCGGGCGGTCGGGTCGCGGTCTCTGATTTGGCGCTGCTCCGCCCGCTTCCGGCTGAGGTCCGGGGGGATCTCGAGGCGTTGGTGGGGTGCATCGCGGGCGCCGAACTCGTCGAGGATGTCCGCGCCGCGGTGCTCGACGCGGGATTCCGCGAGCCCGAGCTGACCGCGAAGCCGCAGTATGTCGAGGCGATGGAGCAATGGCGCGATCCGCTCTACGCGAAGATCGCGGCGTCGCTCCCGGAGGGCGCCTCGATTCGTGACTTCGTCGTCAGCCTCGACATTGCCGCGACGCGTTGAGGGCAGCGGGCCCGGCGTGCGCGCACGAAAACGCCCGGCGGTGACGCGCACCGCCGGGCGATCGATGATCATACATGCGCGTGCCCGCGGGACCGATTACGGGCAGCCCGCGAGGAACGCGTCGACGAACGCGGTGATGTCGGAGAGGTCGTAGATGCCGTCGCCGTTGAGGTCACCCGCGGGGTCCTGCGTGGTGAACGCGCCGACGAAGGCGGTGATGTCGGAAAGATCGAGGATGTCGTAGGGCTCCGCGAGGTCCGCGGCGTTGCAGCCCGGGCTGACATCGCCCTGCACATAGCAGAGATCGTCCCAGTAGATCGTCCCGGTGGGCGCCTCGGTCGCGAAGTCGCCCCCGAAGAACCGGAGCGGGAGGATGGTCACGCTGGTCGCGTAGGGGGGGAAGTCGCCCACGGCGGCCATGTCCTCATCGGTCACCACGACCTCGAAGTATCGCCACTCGCCGTTGGTTTCCGACGCATCGACGGGGAACTCGAACGAGGTGTAGATCGAGAAGTTGGGGGGCTCGCGCCGGAACTCGAGCTTCAGGGCAACGAGATCGTTGGCGAGCGTCTCACCCTCGGGGACGAGGTAGTAGCCGGATACCGTGACATCACCGCCCAGGTACTCGTAGTCGGGATCGAACAGATCCGATCCGTCGGGCCGGAAGATGTTGGTCGTCCATCCCTGGAAGCGGGTCGCGTCGCCCGTCGCGGGCGGGAGGCGGACGGCGCGCTGACCCGTGCGCACGAATGCGCCGGGATCGCCCGCGGTCACATAATCCGCGGTCGAGAGGTTGAAGTCTCCCCAGCCGAGCGGGTTGCCCCCAACGGGCGCGGCCTCCTCGAATCCCGGGTTGAAGATCAGGTTGCCGTCATTCGCGAGCGCGGGGATCGCGAAACCCGCGAGGACGGCGAGCGCAGCGGTGCGGTATAGGCGTGTCATCTTCTTTCTCCTTCGAATGCGGGCCGGGTCGGGAGCCGTGCCCCGGAGCACCGTAGACCCGCACTAAGACTGTAAAGGTTTACATCATTTGTGTCAACACTGTTTTGATGCGCTCGCATACCCCTTTTCTTCGTGAATGGGTGGCTGAAGGTCCGAGAGCCAAGGCGGGGCGGCCGGGACTCGCATCCCGGACGAGCCCGCTCGGATCACTCGCCCTCGATGCCGAGCCGGCATTCGAGCATGCCACCCGAATACTCCGGTTGCAGGGCGACCTCGATGCGGATTGCATCGGTCCGGATGGGGTCGAACTCGACTCGGTTGAACCGGTCGAGCGCGACGCCCGCGGCGGACCGCAACTCCGCGGGCACCCATTGCTCGCCGTCACGCGCGAGCACCCTCCACGAGGCGGGGACCCGGCACCGGCCCACCCCCGTGTCGTCGAACCAGTACACCTCCGCGGAGGTGACGGTGCACCGCGCGGGCAGGTCGATCTGCGCCCACTCCGTCGTGCCGGTGTGCGGCCACCAAGTGAGGCGGGGGACCGTCGCGTCGCCGCTCGACGCGGGCTCGCGCTGGTCGTTGATCGCGAGGGGCGAATCGGTCGACCAGCAGTGCGAGGCGCTCGCGCGTCCGCGGCTCGCGATCGTTGGTTCGGGGAGCGGCTCGGCGAGGTCGGCGCCTGTCGGGATCCAGACCGCCATCTCTCCCGGGCCGCGGTGCGCCCAGGCGTAATAAGGGATCGCGGTGATCTCGGTCCGGACGCGAGACACCACGCCGTTGTCGCTCTTTCGGAGCGCAAAGCCCGGCCCTGAGACGGTGATCACCCCCCCCAGCAGGTCGGGGCGCTCCTGCGGCGTCAGCGACGCGTCCACCGGGAGCCAGAGATTGCGGGTGTGCCCGTCGTTGTCCGCGGCCTCGACGCAGTAGACGATCGGGCCTCGTTCGATCGCGAGACGCCCGCGATCCGCTTCGACCGCATCGTGCGCGCGCACGCGTCGCACCGGCATGGGAAAGTCGATCGACACGGTGTCACCCGGTGACCACTCGCGTTCGATCGTCGCGTACCCATTGCGGATCCGGGGGAGCGGCGCGGGCTCGCCGTTGATCTGGAGCGCCGGGGTCGCCTCGGGCGTGCCGCGCGCGTCCTCGTAGAGATCGGACGGGACGGGCTCGCCCCGCGTCCATCCCGGGATGCGCAGGTGCAGCGGGAACCGTCGCGCCGAGCCTGGCTCGATCTCGATTTCGACGCGCCCGTTCCAGGGGTAATCCGTCCGCTGCGTGACGGTCACGCCGCCCGATTCCAGGCCGATCCGTGCGGTTGAGCCCACGAAGAGGTTGACGAAGACCCCCTCGCCGTCGTGGGCGTAGACCAGCCCCGGCATGGACGGCATGAATCGCACGACATTCACCGGGCAGCACGAGCAGTCGAACCACGCGCTCCGCTGATAGGTTCCGCCGCTCGCGAGCGGGTTGGGATAAAAGAAGGTGTCGCCCGAGAGCGAGACCCCCGACAGGAAGCCGTTGTAGAGGACGCGCTCGAGCACATCGAAGTACCGCCCATCCCGATGGAGCAGGCCCATCCGGTGGTTCCACAGCGCGTTGCCGATCGCGGCGCAGGTCTCGTTGTACGCGCTCTGGTTCGGGAGTTCGTACGCCCTGCCGAACGCCTCGCCCGCGTGGCGGGCCCCGACCCCGCCGGTGATCGCGAGCCGCGTCGAGACCATGCTCTCCCAGATCCGGTCCGCCGCCTCGATGAACGCGCGGTCCCCGGTCTGCATCGCAACATCGACCATCCCGCTGTAGAGGTACATCGCGCGCACCGCGTGCCCCACGGGCTCGTCCTGCTCCGTGACGGGCTCGTGGTCCTGCGAATACGCCCCATAGAGACCAGCCCGTCCCTCGGGGCGCCCGCGCCGCTCGAGGAAGAACCGGGCGAGATCGAGATAGCGATGCTCACCCGTCGCGCGCGCGAGCTTCACGAGCCCGATCTCGATCTCCTGGTGTCCAGGCGGATCCTGCCGCTTCCCGGGGCCGAAGGTCGCGTCGATCAGGTCCGCGCTGCGGATCGCGACATCGAGCAGCGTGCGCTTCCCGGTCGCGTCGAAGTACGCGACCGCGGCTTCGTACATGTGCCCGATGTTGTACAGCTCGTGGCTGTGCTCGATGAACGCCCAGCGCTGCTCGCCCGCGTTCGGCGCGGGGCTCTTCGCGTCGATCGTCCGCGTCGTGTAGAGATACCCGTCGTCCTCCTGAGCCGCGGCGATCTTCGCGATCAGCTCATCGAGATACGCCTCGAGCCCTGGGTCGCGCGCGACCGCGAGCGAGTACGCGGCGCCCTCGATGACCTTGAAAACATCCGAGTCGTCGTAGCGCCGGCCCACATGCGGGCCCTCCATCAGCCCCCCCGCTTTCGCGAAGTTGTCGATGCGACCCGTCTCCTCGCACTTCGTAAAGCAGTAGCGCACCGTCGTCGCGCGATTCGTCTCCAGGCGGGGCGACCAGAACCCGTCGTGCACGCGGACGCTCGAGAACGGCACGGGCGAGAGCGCCGGCGCGTCGCCCGCCGAGGCGTCGCCCGACCCCGGCGCGCCGGACGCGGCCGCGATCGCAAACGGGAGCAGGGCACAGGCAATCAGCACATCCGAGGGCACGGCGGGCCTCCTTTTCTCGCCGGGGTCAGACTCCCGGCGTGCGCACTCTACCACGACGCCGCACCCTCCCGGGAGAATCGAACCCGCGGCGGAAATCGCGCGGAACACCCGGATGAAAACCGTTACACTGCGCAGCCGGCCGGGCGGCCGCGGGGCTCGATCGCCCCCACCCGTCTCGGCTCCGAGAGGCCTGCGCCGTGACCGAGACCGACACGCCCGCCGCAGTCGATGCCGCGACCCGGCACACCACCGCCGCCCGCGACCGCATCCCGTGGGTGCAGATGCTCGCGTACGGGCTCGGTGGGTTCGTGCCGATCGCCCTGTTCAACTCCGTGGGGCAACTCAGCGGGCTGATCGTGAATGTCGGGCTCGGTGTCTCCGCGGTCCTCGTGGGCGTGGCGCAGATGGTCCCCCGCTTCTGGGACGCGATCACCGACCCGATCATGGGGCACATCACCGACAACACGCGCACGCGCTTCGGTCGCCGGCGCCCGTACATCCTCATCGGCGGGTTCGCGGTCGCGATCACCTTCGTCGCGATGTGGGCGGTCCCGCGCGACTGGGACGCGACGGGGCAGTTCTGGTACTTCCTGCTGATGTCGCTGGTGTTCTACACCGCGGTGACGATGTTCGAGATCCCGCACGGCGCGCTCGGGATGGAGATGACCGACGACTACCACGAGCGCACGCGCCTGTTCAGCGCCAAGAGCTTCGTGGGCAACCTCGGCGCGATGATCACGCCCTGGTTCTACGCGATGGCGAACCGCCCCTTCTTCATGGGCGGGGGCGACGAGGTCGACGGCATGCGCAATGTCGCGTTCCTGGCCGCGGGGATCGTCGTCGTCTTCGCGATCGCGTGCGCGCTGCTCTGCCGCGAGCGGCATTTCGAGCAGGTCTCGGCGCAGGACCGCATCCCCATGTGGACGCGCCTGAAGATGACCATGCGCAACCGCGTCTTCCTGATGCTCGTCGCGATCGTCTTCGCGACGGTGATGGGCTTCAACCTCGTCAACAACTTCGCGAACTACATCACGATCTTCTACCTCTTCGGAGGCGAGAAGGGCGAGGCGAGCCAGCTCATGGGCTGGATCGGCACCGCGTGGGGCGTCACGGCGGTCGTCGCGGTCTTCCCGCTCAACTTCATCAGCGCCCGGATCGGCAAGACCCGCACCCTGCTGCTCGCGATCGGGCTCATGCTCGGTGCGCAGGCGAGCAAGGTCGTCTGCTACGATCCCGACCATCCCTGGCTGCTGCTGATCCCGACCGTCATGCTCTCCGCCGGCATGCTCATGTTCTTCACGCTCGCCAGTGCGATGGTCGCGGATGTCTGCGACGCCGACGAGCTCGAGACCGGTCGCCGCAGCGAGGGGTCCTACTACGCGGTCTTCTGGTGGTTCATGAAGATGGGGATGGCGGGCGCCTACTTCGCCGCGGGGCTGCTGATCGAGGCGACGGGATTCGACGAGCAGTCCGCGATCCAGACCGATCGCACGCTGCTCATGCTCCGCGTGTTCGAGATCGGCATCCCGATCTTGCTGGGGCTCGCCTCGGTCGCGATGGTCCTGCGCTACCCGCTCAGCGAGTCGAAGGCCTACGAGATCAAGAAAGCGCTTGACGCCCGCCGGGGCGAACGAAAGGCGTGACCCCGCTCAGTCCATGTACTGCCGCTTCATCGCGTTGATGCGATTCACGGTCTCTTCCCACTCGCCCTTGTTGACGAGCACGCCCGTGGGACGGCCGTCGGCGAACTTGCTCGGGATGCCTTGGGCGGGGTCAATCAGGCCGTTGGTGGTGAGCAGCATCTGCTCGAACTGCCCCCGGTTCATCTCCCATTCCTCGCCCGTCTCTGTGCAGCGGATGGTGACGGTCTCGCTCAGACGCTCAATGCTATCGGGGGTCGCGCCGGTGTTGCTGCGGATGAGCACGAACGCCGCAATCGCGAGGCACGATCCCGAGATCGCCCACGCGATCCACGGCTTCTCGCGCATGATTTCTCGGAGTCCCACTTGTTTACCTCGGTTGATTTGTTCAGTTGGGGTAGTTGTGACCCCAATTGATGAACCATGCGTTCGAGCCAAATTTGTCGCGCCCGAGGATGTACTCCGCCCGAGACATCGACTGGACACGACCATCGCCAAACAGCAGATTGCTGCTCGCTTCCGTGCTGTAACCGGTCACATCCTCACGGATCGCGGGCTTGCGATGTCTTGGGATCCAGTCCACCGCGTCGATCGACCACACCAGTTCGCTGGGGTGACGGATCGTCCGCAGCGGCGAGGCGCTCACGCCGCCCGAATCGTTGAACCAGTACTCCGTGAACTCCTCAACGCCGTCCTGATCGAAGTCGTGGACATGGACCTTGCCGCTGAACTCCATCTCGAGCCGCGTCTGCTCATCGAGCACCGATGATTGCCCGATCGCCATGGGGCAGACATAGATCTCCTCGGCGCCCCCGGTCCCGACATAGTCCTGCAACTGCCGGATGACATTGCTCCGGTACGCCCGGATGTCGTGCGAGCCCGTCACCGGGTTGATTTCCTTCCCGAAGGTGTAGGGCTGAAGATCGAAGAAGATCGGATCACGCTGATCATCAAAGTAGAGTTGGCTCGCGAGTCCGATCTGCCTGAGGTTCACCTTGCAGATCAGTTCCTGCGCCGTCTGCCGGGCGCTCCCCAGCGCCGGCAGCAGGATCCCGATGAGCAGCGCGATGATCGAGATCACCACAAGCAGTTCGATCAGCGTGAACGCGCGGACGGGCGTGTGCGTCGCTCGCCTCATGCCTCGCTCCTTTCCGTCGTTGCTTCCGTCGCGGGCATCTTGATCTCCGCGGCCGTTGCTCGCTCCTCCCACGATACACGGATCTCCGCCCCATCCCCGAGCCGGTCGAGCGTCGCCTCGTCGAGCACGCAGCCCGCGAGTGTCTCGCCGTTCACCGTCAGGGTCGGCGCTGCGCCGGGCGCGAACGCCGCCGCGTCGAACGAGACCGTGACCCGCCTCCCCCGCCAGACGCGCGTCGCGCGGACGGCGCCCATCGACGGGAAGGGGCACGGATCGATCCGCAGGCCCTCCCAGGTCGCGCGCATCCCGAGGATCCACTCCATCGTCACCCGGTGCAGCCACGCGGCGGACCCCGTGTACCAGGTCCACCCGGCCTTGCCGGGCGTCTCGCAGAGGGGCCCGTCGACATTGCCCGGGGTGACATAGGGCTCCGCGACATACGCGTCGGCGTCCCGACCCCGCAGGGGCGGGCTCACCCCGCGCCAGATGCGCTCGACCGCGTCGAGGTCGCGCCGCTTGCAGGCGGTCGCGAGCGCCCAGGTCGCGGCGTGCATGTACACGCCCCCGTTCTCTCGGGCGCCCGGCGCGTAGCGGCTCAGGTAGCCGATCTTCGGGTCTGGCACGGTGTACGCCGGCGCGAGCAGCAGCACGCCGTAGTCCGTGAGCAGGTGCTCTTTCGCGCTCTCCCACGCGGTCTCGGCGCGTTCCTCGTCGGTCGCGTCGGTCAGGTTCGCCCAGGTCTGCGCGTTGAGGAAGATCTTGCCCTCGAGGCTGTCGCGCGAGCCGAGCCAACGCCCGTCCGCGTCCGTCGCGCGCCGGAACCACGCGCCGTCCCACCCGTGCTCGTTCACGGCCTTCTTCATCGAGGCACGATGCACGAGGCAGCGGTCCGCCTCGTCCGCATCGCCCGCGAGGCGGAGGGCCTGGGCGAACTCCCCGAGCACGCCGATGAGGAAGAACGCGAGCCAGACCGATTCGCCCGCGCCGTCGGTCCCGACATGGCTGAGCCCGTCGTTCCAGTCGTTCTCGCCGATGAGGGGGAGCCCACGCTCGCTCTGCCGACCCAGGCTGAAGCGGATCGCGCGCAGGCAGTGTTCCCGGAGCGTCGCGGGCGTCTCGTCGTCCACCCAGCGGGTTTCCTCGTCGAGGATGCCGGTATCGCCCGTCTCTCGGATGTAGGCCGCGGTGACGAAGGGGAGCCAGAGGTAATCATCGCTGCACTTGCTGCGCAGGCCGGTCTCGGTGATCGGGTTCCACCAGTGATAGACGGCGCCGTCGGCGAACTGGTGGGCCGCGTGCAGCAGGATCTGTTGGCGGCAGCGGTCGGGGTCATACTGCAACCAGAGCTGGCTGTCCTGGAGCTGATCGCGGTAGCCGAACGCGCCGGACTGCTGGTAGTAGCCCGTGCGCCCCCACATGCGCGCGCTGATGGCCTGATAGGGCAGCCAGGTGTTGGTCAGCGCGTCCATGTCGGGCATGGCGCTCGACAGCCGCCCGCCGTCGAGGACGCGCGACCAGAGCGACGCGGACCCCTCGATCGCGGCGTCGATCGCGTTGCGCGAGCAGAGGCGATCGAGCAACGCCCCGAGCGACTCGGGATCGTCCGCGACACCCAGCACGAAGCCGATGGTCTTCGTCTCGCCGGGGGCGAGTGCAAGGTCCGTGCCGATCGCGGCGCAGGAATCAACGAACCGCCCGACATGCGTGCCCGGCGCCTCGCGCATCCCCGCGGGGTCGGCCTGCGAGCCGTAGCGCCCGAGGAACGCGGCCTTGTCCGCGGTCGCCCAGTGCGTGCTCTCGGTCACGATCGCGAACCCCGCCGCGTGGGGCCAGGGCCTGTTCCAGTGGTCGTCGGCGGTGCCGAAGGGCGCCTCCCACATGTTCTTGGTCGCGACGATCGCCCGCCGGTCGGCGTCGTGACGCGTGGTGAAGAACAGGCGGTGGAACTCTCGCTTCACATCGGGCGCGACCCCGCAGCACCACTCGAAGGAGCTGCCAAGGCGCAGGTGTCGGGCGCGGTCCGTCGTGTTCGTCAGCGTGACCGACCAGACCTCGGCGGTTTCCTCGGGCGCGACCGCGAGCGTCCAGGACGCATCGATCCCCGCTCGGCTCGTCTCGAAGGTCGTCGAACCCGGGCGATGCACGCAGCGATAATGGTCGTACTTCGCACCGCAGGGCTGCGGGCTGAGCGACCAGGTGGGCCCGTCGTCGTCGAGATCGCGCAGGTAGACAAACCGCCCGCGATCATCGCGGATGAGGTCCATGTCCCAGCGTGTGATGACATTGAGCTGGCAGTGGTCGAGCCAGCTGAACCCGCCCCCGTTCTGACTCACGACGAACCCGTAGCGCCCGTTGCAGACGACATTCGTCCAGGGACTCGGGGTATCGGGTCGCGTGATCTCGAACGCCGACCCGCCTTCGATGAATCGGCCGTACATATTCTCGAGCATGGCGCGTCGTCCTGCGTGATCACCCGCGGTGCCAGCGGGGCCGCCTCATGCGGCGGGAGGGGAAAAAGCCCGCGTGCCCGGGAAGAGGCACGCGGACGGTGGAGAGATCCGTCCTCAACGACGCCGGCGGGTCGCCGCGAGGGCGCCCAGCCCGAGCACCGCCCCCGCACCCGGCGCGGGAACGATGATGTCGTAGAAGTCGATCGAGACATTGCCCTCCAGCGCATCGGGCTGGTTGATCTGCGCCCCCACGCCGTAGAACTGATCGAACGCGCTGGGGATCCCGCCCTCGAGCGAGGTGAACTCGATCTCGCCGCTGGTGACCCAGCCCGTGCCGGTGGTCAGGTTGTTGTAGAGGTACTCGATCGTCGAGTTCGTACCGCTGAACTCGCCCGCGCCGGGACGGTGAATCATCCGCAGGGCGATGTCATCTCCGACATTGTAAACACCGGCGCCGAATGAGTGGAAGGGCATCGTCGAACCGAACGCCGCGACCTCTCCCGTCGCGGTCAGCACGCCGAAGAGCCCGAAGCCGAACAGGTCCGCCTGGAAGCCCGCCTCGATATTGCCCACGCTGTCGGCAGCGTTGATCCGCATGACCATGGACATGTCGAAGCCGTCGCCGTAATCGAAGTCGACCTTGTTGCCCCCGCCGTCGCTGAACCAGGACGCGTGCCGGTTCGCGAAGTTGCCCGAGCCGTAGTCGCTCTCGCGCAGCGTGACGCTGCTCCCCATCGGGCTGAAGGTGCTCGAATAGGTCAGGTTGCTGCCCGAGAAGTCGTTGAAGAGCCGCGGCGCATCGACGAAGCCGTTGATGTCCGACACGCTCGCAACCGCCGCCCCCGCGATCATCGCAACGGCGCCGAGCCCCAGATATCCCTTCTGCATCATGATCGGTTCTCCCTCGCTGAACCGCCCGGCTCCAACCCGGGCGGCGATGCTCGGCCCCGCGCGACCCCCGCGGACCGCGATGAGCAGACGAGCAATGTAAAGGTTTTCAACCCCCAAGATACCCTCTGCAACGATTGTGTCAAGACAGCGATCACGCCCGGAGACGGTTTTTCTGGACCTGCGACTCAGGATCGGGATACTGCCCTCAGTCGTCGCGTCGGTGCAGCCCGAGCCGCTCGAGACCCGCGGCGACCCGCTCATCCCGGTGGAAACAGTCCCAGATCAGCCCCGAACGGGCGTTCTCAATCAGGATCAGCATCGGGCCGTGGTCGATCGCGACGGTATCCGACGCCCGCCAGGGATCTTCGCCCCCCCGGTACGAGTCCGCAAAGCCGTAACGCCCCTTCGATTCAGGACTCCGGATCGAATCCGCCGGAGCGCCCAGCCAGGCGAGATCGCGACCGGAATCGTCCCGGATACCCCGGAAGTGCCGCATCGCGCGAATCGCGAGGTCGGGCTCGAACACCAGCGAGGAAGCCGCGGCGTAGGGCGCCACCACCCCGCCGCCCCACTGATCCCGCGGATCGTGCGGCGGGGAGTCCCCCCCCGCCTCCGCCCCCAACATCTCCACCCGCTCGGGATACACGCCCGGGACGAGATAGCCGTCCGGCCCGTCGCACGCGCTCAACCCCCACGCGTCGGGCCCGAAGGTCGGCAGCCCCTCCGGATTCGCGATCGCCTTGTCGCGATGGAGGTTCACGAGCCTTCGGCTGTTCTCCCACCAGTCCACCGCCGCCCGATGGTCCATCCCGTGCGCGCGCGGGTCGTCGGGGCCCAGCGAGGCGTAGTCGATCCAGCAGTGGGCAAAGAACGCGGTGAACAGCGCGCCCGAGTAGGGGAACCAGACCACCAGCGACTCATCCTCGGGCGCCGCGGGATTGAACCCGATCTGTCGGCGAAGGCGGTAATAGGTCTCCGCAGGGACGCGGTGCGCCGGGTCGCGTGCGCACACCCCCATGAAAGTCGTCAGGCGGTGCTCATCGCCGCAGTCAACCCACGAGTAGGAGATCAGCGTGCCGTCCCCCGTCGGGTCGGCGTCGTCGTCCGGGCGCCATCCCAGCGACAGGAAGCCCTGCCTCGGGCTCGGCGCGTCGCCCCGCGCGAAGTCCGCGTCGCCGTTGAGAAAGTACGACCAGTCCGCCCCGTCCACCATCGCGTCGGCGAGCCGCTCGATCTCGCCCCCGAAATACGAGCCCGCGACGATCGCGCCCGCGAACAGTATCGCCGAATCGACGGTGCTGACGACCAGCTCGGTCCCGACCCGGCGTCCCGACGCATCCCCCGGGTTCAGGAAGTGGAAGAACAGGCCCTCCTTGCGGTTCGCGGGCTGATCGAGGAGCGAACGAAGGGCCTTTTCCGTGCGCGCGCGGGCGTCGTCTCGGTCGAGCCAGCCCCGCTCCGCGCCGATCACATACGCCGCGAGTTGATACCCCACGCCCGCGACGCTGATGGTCTCCTCCCCGGACCGATCGCGGACCAGCCCCGTCGCGGGGTCGACCGCGTGGACGAAGTACGCGAGCGCCCCCCGCTGCACCTCGTCGAGCAGACGCTCGTCCTCATCCTCGAAAGCGAACGGGGGTCGGTCGCGGTTCGGGCTCGCGTCGATGACAACCTCGGATGCGCGCACAGGTGGATGAACGCGTTTGGAAGCCGCGTCACCCGCGGCCTGCGCGACGCAGGCGGGCACCGCAATACCGGCACAACCCGCTGTCAAGACTATTTTTAGAGCCTTCAGAACCGTTGATTTCCGTGGTCGGAAACGCGAGAAACGGGGTGATGTAATCGTTTTCATCGGTTATCATCTTCTCCGATGACTCGTTCGGATGCAAGCAAGAGTGCGCCGTCCGGCAAGACCTCACCGACGCGGGGACGGGATGTCTCGATCCGCCGCGTCGCGGAGGTTTCGGGCGTGTCGATCGCGACGGTGAGCCGGGTGCTGAACAACCCGGACCTGGTCGCCCGCGCGACCTCCGAGAAGGTGCAGCGAGCCGTGCGCGAGCTGGGGTACCGCCCCAATCTGTTCGCCAAGAGCCTGCTGAGCAAGCGGAGCCGGGTGATCGGGGTGTCGCTTCCCGATATTCACGGCGAGTTCTACGCGGAGCTGATGCACGCGGCGGACCGGCGCGCGCGGGAGCTGGGCTATCACCTGCTCGTCAGCGCCGGCGCGCACCAGACGGACACCGACGATGCGACCCCCGGGGGGAGCTTCGCCCTCGATCTCGTCGACGGCCTGATCGTGATGCTCACGGAGCGATCGCGCGCCGACCTGGAGGCGATCGCGAATCTGAACATCCCGGCGGCGGTGATCGGGTGCGACCGTCCCGGCGCGCGCGTGGAGACGATCACCTACGACAACATCCTGGGTGCCGAGCAGGCGACCGAGCACCTCCTCGAGGGGACCCCCCCCGAGCGGTGCTACTTCGTGGGGACGCACCGGGGGAACCTCGATTCCGACGACCGCGCGCGGGCGTTCTGCGACGCGCTGCGCGCGCGGGGGCACGAGCCCGAGGACGACCAGGTCGCGTACGGCGAGTTCACCTTCGAGTGGGGCTGGGACTGGGCGACGGCGCGCATGGACGCGGACGCGCTCGCGGGGGCCGCGGTGTTCGCCGCGAACGATGAGATCGCGGTGGGGATCGCGAACGCGGCGCGGGAGCGTGGGCTTGAGATGCCGCGCGATGTGCGCCTGGTCGGGTTCGACGATTCGCGGATCTGCACGCTCCTGCGTCCCGAGATCTCGTCGGTGCGCATCCCGATCCCGGAACTCGCGAGCGAAGCGATCGACGCGCTCGTGCGCCGGATCGAGCACCCCGAGCAGGACCCCAAGCACACCCGCCTCGCGACGAGCCTGATCGTGCGCGACAGCAGCCGGATCGGAGCGGGCGCATGAATCCCCGAACTCCGGCGATCCTCTGTCTCGGCGCTTCGCTTGCAGGTGCTCACGCGGCGCCGGTGGTCGAGCCTTGGCCCCTGGATGGGAGCGTCGGCGCGTCTGCGGTGTCGGCTTCCGCGTTGTCGGGGGTGTACGCGGTCGCGAGCACGGCGAACGACGCGATCGAGATCCGGGACATCCGGGGTGAACTTCAACGCCGGATCGAGCGGAACGAACTCGTCGCGTTCCTCCCGTGGATGACGCTCTCCGCTGATGGGGACGGCCCGAGCGCTGTTGCGTTGAGCGATTCGGGACGATTGCTGTTCGTCGCGGTGCACGACGACGAGCCCGCGCCCGACGGGTTCGGGGGCGACGCGATCCTCCGGTTCGATCTTTCCCGCGGGACCACGAGCGTGTTCACGCGCGGCGAGTTGAGCGATGTGACGGCGCCCGGCGCCGATCCCGGCGTCTCGCTCGCGCATTTCGCGGGTCGGCTTTACGCGGGGAGCGCCGACGGCGTTGTGCGCACGCACGCGGCCGGCAAGGACGCGACCTTCTCGATCCTCCCGCAGAGCAGCACGCTGGACGGGCCCGTGCGCGGGCTCGCGGTCGATCGTGATTTGGGGATCCTGTACGCGCTGACGAGCGGCGCGCTGTGGCGTGCCGACGCGGTTGCGGCACCGGGTTTCGTGTTCGTGGGCCTGCTGAACAACGGCACGGGCATAGCGACGGGCCCCGCGGTGGGCGTCGCGGGCGCGGGGGATCTGTTCATCTCGCGCACGGCGGGGAACGCTGGCGAGATTATCCGCGTTCCCGGCGGGCAGGCGCTCGGGCTCGCGACGCTCGCTCCCGAGCTTTATGCGCCGCTGGACGGCGCGCCGTCGGGCATCGCCGCGACGGCGTGTGGTCGGCTGCTGGTGTCTTCGGATCTGGGCGCGCGCCTGGTCACGGATGACGCCGACGCGCGTCTCGGCTTCGAGGCTTGGTTACGCGACGAGTTCGCGCAGGTCGCCGCCTTCGCGAGGGGGCTGATCGCGCCCGACGGGGAGCCCGCGGGCTGGGTGATCGACGCGGATGTGATCGACGGCGCGACACGCTTCCACCCCGCTTCCCCCGACGGCGCGGCGTGGGTGGTCCTGATGCTGCTGATGGACGATCGGCTGAACGACGCGCCCGACGCGCGCGGCCTTGTGCGCACGATTCTCACGCGGTACGCGGGTCTCGCGTCCGACGGGATCGCGCCGGGTCGGTCGGCCGACGGGATCTACAAGCACTGGATCGACCCGTTCACGGGGCAGACACAGGCGGGGTGGCTCGATGAGTATGCGACGCTGAGCACGATGAAGATCGTGCTCGCGGCGGACCGGGCGCGACGGTTCTATCCGGCTGACCAGGGCATCGCGGCCGCGGCGGACGCGATCGTCGGCGGGGTCTCGAACTGGGGCGCGTACATCGATTCGAATGACGCGCTGTTCTTCCAGGCGGCGGGGGGCGGCGGGCCGATCGGGGGGGCGGCGCTCCCGTTCCACGAGGGGATCATCTTCGTCGAGCAGGCGGAGTCGTTCGGCTCGGTGAGCGGCGTGCTGGATCGGTGGCTGCAGCGTGCCCGCTGGCCGAGCGCGTCGTTCGCGAACGGGCTGCCCGTGACGACGAACGCGCCGGGCGAGCATCTCCCGGCGTTCGTGTCGCTCTACTCGTCGCTGGTCCAGACGCTCTTCCGCGAGAACCCGTCGTGGGACGCGCACATCGGGAACCTGCTGGCGTCGCACGGCGCGTGGACGGACGACGCGGGCGCCCGGCACATGACGGTGTTCAGCGCGGGCACGACCGCGCCGCAATGGGGCGGCTACCACGCGGACTCGCTGAGCGATCATCCGGGCGATGTGACGACCTTCCCCTCGCTGATGGCGTTCAGCGGCGACGGGCGGACGGCGCCCGCGGTCGGCGCGTACGAGGCGTACCGGCGCGGGGCGCGGCAGCGCTTCGAGAGCGGCGCGTCGATCCTGTACCGGCGATCGGATGAGATCCCGTCCTATGTGTTCAACAGCGCGGGTCTTCCCGATGTGGCGCTGGGCGCCCTGGGCCTCGCGGAGCTGATCGAGGCGGGCTCGGTCGGGGCGGTGCTCGCGGGCGGATACGACGAGCCCGGCTGCGCGGTCGATCTCGCGCGGCCTTTCGGCGTGCTCGATCTCGCGGACATCAACGCGTTCGTCTCGGGGTTCGTCGCCCAGTTGCCCGACGGTGATCTGAACGGGGACGGGCTGTGGGACCTCTCGGATATCGCGTTGTTCGTTGACTTCTACCTCGCGGGTTGCGGGTTCTAGCGGATCGCGGGCGTGACGAGGGCGCGGCGTCGCTCTGCTCGTCGGGTTCGAATCGAGCGTGGGTGTGCAGGGCGCGCTCCGCGAACCGTGATCAGCCGTCGATGAGGTAGAGCGCCGAGGCGTGCGGCGCGAGCTGGGTGGAAAAGACGCCTGAGAACATCCCGAGGTCCTCGCGGCTCCAGAGATCGCGGATGTGTGCCTCGCCCTCGAAGCCGAGCGTTCGCAGGTCGACGCGCACGGTTCGGTTTTCCTCGGCCTGGCCCGCGGAGACCGCGAACCGCACGGAGGTGGTCGCGTTGGGCTGGTCGGCACCCCGGTCGTCGAGGCCCGCGCGGCCCGTCAGCCTGGTGTACCCCTCGGGTCGTTCGTACTCGATGATGGACGGCGCGTGCGTGCCGATCCCGTCGGTGTGCACCTTTCCGTCGATGCGGAGTGGTCCGTTGCCTTCGCAGTTCTGCCCGACGGTGGGTCCCGCCCATCCGCTGGTTGCGCTCGTCCACGCGAGGTCGGTCAGCGGGATGGTGGGGACTCCCGGTCCGGACAGTCGCATGTCCACCCAGTTTGCCCAGTCGTAGTCGGAACGGTCGGGGTCGGGGCCCGCCCCGTCTCCCGCATCGACGATCAGGAAGAACCGGTCCGCGTCCGCGATGTTCGCGTCGATGGGCACGGAGCGCCCCGGTGTCGATCGCGTGATCAGGTCTGATCGTTCTTCGGCGCGGGCGATCAGCCTCTCGAGGCTCCCGGACGGGTCGTTGAGATTGAACACCGCGAGGTAGGTGCCGCCCCCGGGAGCGTCGGCGGTCCATGCGACGGTTCCCTCTTCGCGGAACAACTGGCGGTTGTTCCGGCTTGTTTGATTCACCGCGAGGGCTTCGGGGTTGGTCAGCAGGCTGAGGGTGAACGCGTCGTTGCTGGGCAGATCGCCCCCGAACATGAGTGGGGATCGCGCGATGAGCCAGAGAGTCATGAGCGAGCGCTGCTCGTCGCGGGTGAGGTTCGACATGCGGTCGCGCCCGACATGGGCGCGGATCCCGAGGCGTCCGAGGGGGAGCATGTCGTTGTCGGGCCAGCGGCCTCGCTCGCGGAACGGGGTCCAGTCGTGCGATTTTTCGAAGAGCTCGACGACCAGGGGCCAGTCGTCCCACAGGTCGTTGGTCACGCGCCACATGTTCGCGTGCCGGGCGGTGTGGTCGGCGCGTTCGAGCGGCGCGGCGCCCGGGGAGAGACTCAGCACCATCGGTCGGCCCGACTTGTCGATCGCGGCGCGGATCATCTCGATCTCGTCGGCGTGGTACGACTCGTCGGGACGGGAGAAATCGCGGAGCATGTCGTCGACCTTGACATAGTCCACGCCCCACTCGGCGTAGAGCGCGAAGAGCGCGTCGTAGTACGCCTGAGCGGCCGCGGTTTTCTTCATGCCGAAGCTGTCGTGGAGCCACGACGCGCCGTTGTCGATCCGGCCGCTCTCCCAACGGCTTCGCTCGATGTCACGGGTCGAGAAGCCCGATCCTGCGATGGGGTCATCCGCCTCCCAGGCTTCTTGCTTGATGCCCCGCATCATGTGCACGCCGAACTTGAGGCCCATGGCGTGCAGGTCGTCCGCGAGGGGTTTGAATCCGAGGTTCTCTCCGTTCTCGCCCCTGGCAGACGGGAAGCGGTTCGGGGCGGGGAGGAGGCGTCCGTGAGCGTCGAGATGCACGACGGGGTCGGTCGTGTTGTAGTGGTGGTCGCCCGGGTTGGCGATGTACCAGCGGATGTCGACGACGACATATTCCCATCCGAACTCGAGGAGGTGATCGGCGATGTACGCCGCGTTGGCGCGGACTTCAGCCTCGGTGACCGAGGAGCCGTAGCAATCCCAACTGTTCCATCCCATCGGGGGCGTGGGCGCCCAGGTCTGGAACTCGTGAGCCGGGTCTGTCTGGGCGGGGGCCGCGGGCCCGAGCGCGAGCAGCGAGAGGAGCGCGACGAACGGGGGGGACTTCAAGGAGTGGGCGATCGCATGCATGCGGGGGAACCTCCGCGTGAGACTGCTTCGGCGTTGTGCCGGGGACCTGCGGGGACATGATCAACCGAAGAACAACCCCGAGAAATAGAGGTACACGGTCACGATGATGCACAGGACGATGCCGGTGTGGATGACATCCCACTTCGTCCAGGTCCGGGGCTCGCCCTCGGCTTTGCCTCCCCCGACGGTGAGGCCGCGGGTCTTGTCATCGGGGGGCGGCGCGGTGAGGAGGCTGACGAGGACCATCACCGCGGCGCTCGCGAGGAAGAGATACACGGCGAACATGAGGAAGTTGATCTCGCCGAACATGACGGCGGGCGCGGTGCGCCAGGTCGCGGCGTCGCGGGTGGCGTCGTCGAGCCCTCCGGCGTAGACCTGGCATGCCAGTTTGCCCAGGCCCAGCGAGAAGCCCGTGATCAGCGAGGCGAGGGCGCCCGTTGCGTTGATGCGCCGGATGAAGACCCCGAGAAAGAAGATCGCGGTGAGTGGCGGGGCGAGATAGGCCTGCACGCTCTGGAGGTACTTGTACAAACCGTCGCTGACATTCTCCATGACGGGGATCCAGGCGATGCCCGCGAGCACGACGACGGATGTCGCGATCCGGCCGACGCGGACGAGCTCGCGCTCTGGCCTGCCCGGCCTGAGCTTTTCATAGACATCGACGGTGAAGAGCGTGGAGCAGGAATTGAAGACCGAGGCGAGCGAGCTCATCAGGGCCGCGAGCAGGCCCGCGACGACCAGGCCCCGGACGCCCGGGGGCAGGAGCGCCCCCACCATCGAGGGAAAGACGGCGTCCTTGCTCTGGAAATGCAGCAGGCCCTTCTGTTGCAGGGCGGCGCCGATCATGCCCGGGACGATGAAGATGAACACCGGGGTGAGCTTGAGATAGGCCCCGAAGATCGTGCCGCGGCGGGACTCGGTGAGCGTCCGCCCTGCCAAGGTCCGCTGCACGATGTACTGATCGGTGCACCAGTACCACAGGCCCACGATCGGGGCGGCGAAGAGCATGCCCGGCCAGGGGAAGTCGGGATCATCGGCGGGCTTCCAGAGATTGAACATCTCGGGATCGAGTGTATCGGTGAGTTCGCCCCACCCGCCGAGGCGGGCGAGGCCGATCACCGTCAGGGTCAGCGATCCGCCGATCAGAACGATCGCCTGGGCGGCCTCGGTGTACACGACGGCGCGGAGCCCGCCCACGATCGTGTAGACGCCTGTGAGCACGACAACAGAGAGCGCGCCGGTCCAGAAGGGGCTGAGGCCGAAGAGCGTGAGTTCCGGGAAGAGGGTCGCGACGACGGTGCCTCCCGCGAAGACTGTGACGCTGACCTTGGTGAAGACATACGCGATCAGGCTCACGAGTGAGACGACCCAGCGGGAGGCGGGGCTGAACCGTTTCTCGAGGAACTCGGGGAGCGTGAACACGCGGCTGCGCACGAAGAAGGGGAGCAGCACCCAGCCCAGGACGAGGAGGCACCACGCGTGGAGCTCGTAGTGGGCCATCGCGACACCGCTGTCGGAGCCCTCCCCGGCGAGCCCGACGAGGTGTTCGGATCCGATGTTGGACGCGAAGAGGGAGGCGCCGATCACGAACCAGCCGACATTCCGACCCGCGAGGAAGTAGTCCTCGCTGGTGTCCTGCTTGCGTCCGGACCACCACGCGATGCCGGCGACGCCCAGGAAATACACGAAGACGACGGTCCAATCGAGCACCCCGAGAGCGGGCAGGGCGGGTGTGACGGTCAGCAGCGTGAGCGTGGGCATCGGTCAAGATTCCTGCTCGGGGCGTTCGCACCCCGGAGAATCGGGGCTCGCGCTTCGAGGACGGCACTCCACACCCAGATGGCCTTCTGTGGACACCCCGAACAACTCGCTCGCGGCGCGACACCGAACGGGCGGGTGTGCGACCCGTCAACTCGTGTGGCCGTGCTCAAGGCCTGTTCATCCGGCATGCCTCTGTGAACCGTTCGATACTTTGCCCGCTCGAAGCGACTGGGAGACTACCGGAACCGGCGTGGGTGTTCAACGGAATGCAGAAAGAAAAGGCAATGATCTTGGAAAATAAACCACTCGAACACCAGACCTCGGCCTGAGTCGGTCTCTTCGCTGGAGATCCGGATCGAACGAGACGAATCAGCGTTGGCTCGGTCCCTCCGGGAAGACGGGCCCGTCGCGTGTCCGGTTCCGCGCCGTGGAATATGTCCCCGGATCTTGTTGTTTGTCGGGCAGCCGCGTTTGAGGTACCGTGCGAATCTCCATGATGAGGATCCTCACCATCTTGATTCTCCTTGTCGGGGGGCTGCCCCGGCTCGGGGTCGGACTCTCGGGTGGGGAGGAGTGCTGCGGTTCGTCGGCGTGCGCCGTGCCGCGGGTCGAGGTCGGTTGCTGCGGGTCGCCTGCCGAGGACTCGGAATCGGAGCTCGCGTGCCGTGTCGGCTCATACTGCCCCATGAGCGGCGGGCGCTGTCGATGCGGCGTCTCTCCCTCGCCTGCTCCTGAGCGTGTCCCCGACGCGCCGCTTCCGGAATCCGGCCGTGACGGGTTCACCGGACTTGTGGGCGCACCGGTGACGGTGCAGCCGGTCGTGGAGCCCGACCGCGCGGCCTCCCCGCGTGCGTTGTGTATCGCGCGGACGCGGGCTGGGCGGGCCCACAACGAGATTCGGGCGCTTCTGGGGAATTGGCGAACATAGAAGCTGGGTGTAACAGGGACGGTGCGCGCCGGCTGCGCGTTCGTTTCTGCTGCTGTCGCTCGGATTTCACTTTCGCTCGCTCGATTCCCAGGAGTTCCCCACGTCAGTTCGCCTCGTCGCGTTCGCGATGGGCCTTGGTGCGGTCGGCTTGATCGCCGGCTGCTCGTCGCCGCTTCACTCTGATCGCGATCTGCTGCTCCCGCAGACCCTGCCTGCTCCCGCTGGAGCAGACGCGCCCCCTCGGTCCGCGTTTCGCACCCGGGCGGGACCCGATGCCGGAGCGCCGCCACGACTTGCGGGTGGATCGGCGGACGACTTCGTGCGCTATGCCCTCTTCCACAGCCCGAGCGTCGAGGCGGCGTACCAGCGATGGGTCGCGGAGAGCGAGCGACTGCCGCAGGTCCGTGCGCTGCCCGATCCTCGGGTGAGCTTTGGGTTCTTCCTGGATGAGGTCGAGACGCGGACCGGTGCGCAGCAGTCGCGTGTGGGCGTGAGCCAATCGTTTCCCTGGCCGGGTCTCCTGGATGACCGTGAAGATGCGGCGGCTGCTTCGGCTCGAGCGGCGTGGCGGGCGTTTGAAGCGGCAGGGCTGATGGTCACGGAACGCGTGGTCGAGACGCTGCACGAACTCGCGTATGTCGACGCCGCGATCCGTATCACAGCGGAGAACCTGGACCTGCTGGCTTCCTTCGAAGAGGTGGTGAGAGCCCGCTACCGGGTGGGGGCGGGCTCGCATCCGGCACTGGTCCGCGTGCAGGTGGAACTGGGTGAGCTGGAGGACCGGCTCGCGCGGCTTCGCTCGATGCGGCCCACCTATGCCGCGGATCTCAACGCGGCTCTGAATCGACCGGGAGATACACCGATCGGGGAACTCGGCGAACTGCCGGGACGCGTGGTCTCCATCGACGGGCCCGCGCTCGGGGAGATCGCGCGCCGTTCCAACCCGGCGCTGCTCGCGCTCGATGAGCGGACGGAGCAGCAGCGGATTCGGGAACGAGCCGCGCGGAAGGAGGGGCTTCCCGACTTCTCGATCGGGCTGGATTACATCGTGACCGATGAGGCGATCGGCAGCGCGATCGCCGAGAGCGGGGACGATCCGGTGCTGCTGACCTTCGGGATCGGCGTCCCGCTGTGGCGCGAGAAGTACGAGGCGGGCGTCCGCGAGGCGGTCGCGCGCCGTCTCGCGCTGTCGCACGATCGGGCGGAGGAAGCGAACCGCATTGCGGCGTCGATCCAGCGTGCGTGGTTCGAGCACACCGACGCGGACCGGCGGGTGCGCCTGTTCGAGACGACGCTGATCCCCAAGGCGGAGGAGTCGCTTCGAGCGTCGCTCGCTGGTTTCCGCGCGGACGAAACAAGCTTCCTCGATCTGCTCGACACCGAGCGAACGCTCCTTGAGTTCGCGGTCTCCGCCGAGCGAGCACGCGCGGATCGGGGGCAGGCCCTGGCGCGGCTGAACAGGCTCGTGGGAGAGGCTGTTCCCACCGAGCCCGCCGCCGGAACAAGCGTCAAAGCCAAAGCGGGCGAGGAGAAGCCATGAAAAGACAACTCGAGCGAGCGCGGGCGGGTGTCGGCTGGCTGTGGAAGCACGCGAGCACCGGAGTGGCGATCGGGGCGATCGTGGCGGCGTTGGTCGTCGGGTACCGGATCGGTCGGCCCGCCCCCGAGCCGAGCGATGCGGGCGCGGGCGGCGGGCACGAACACGCGGAGGGTGAATCGATCGAACCTCGGATGTACACCTGCTCGATGCATCCTTCGGTTCGTCTGCCCGATCCGGACGCGAAATGCCCGATCTGTTTCATGGACCTGATTCCCGTCATGGAACAGGGCGGAGCCGACAGCGGGTCGAGGATCTCGATCAGCGAGTCGGCCGCGGCGCTGAGCGACATTGAGACGGCGCCCGTCGGGCGTTTCTTTCCGACGGCCGAGGTCAGGCTTTATGGCAAGGTCACCTACGACGAGACCTCGGTGGCGCGGTTGACAGCGTATTTTCCGGGGCGGATCGAGCGGCTGTTTCTCAACTACACCGGTGTCGCGGTCGCCCGGGGCGAGCATGTCGCCGAGGTGTACAGTCCCGATCTTCTCGCGGCTTTCGAAGAACTGCGCCAGGCGAAGGCGGCGTCGGAAACCGAAGGTGGGATGAGCGACCTCGTGCGCGCCGCGACGCGCGACACGGTCGTCGCGGCGCGGGAGAAGCTCCGGCTTTTCGGGATCACCGCGGAGCAGATCGCGGCTGTCGAGAACGGCTCGTTCGATGCCGACAACCTCACGATCTTCGCGCCGATCGGGGGGGTTGTGACCCACCTGGCGGTGCGCGAGGGCGACTATCTCCAGACCGGTGCGCCGATCGCGACGATCGCGGATCTGTCGAGACTCTGGCTCGACATGGAGGCGTACGAGTCGCAGCTTCCCCTTCTCCGCTGGGGACAGCGCGTGACCTTTTCGGTCGAGGCGCACCCCGGGGAGATCTTCGAGGGTCGGATCTCGTTCATCGAGCCCATCGTCGACGAGCGGACGCGGACGGCCGCGGTGCGCGTCGCGGTGGAAAACCCCGGTCACAGCCTGAAGCCCGGCATGTTCGCGTCGGCGGTCGTGCGGACCCGCGTCGCGGCGGACGGCGCGGTTCTCGGAGACGAGCTCGCGGGCCGATGGGTTAGCCCGATGCATCCGACAGTGGTGAAGGACGGCCCCGGGCGGTGCGACATCTGCGGGATGGACCTGGTGCCCGCCGAATCGCTCGGGGTTGTCGGTGATCCCGCGGGCGCGCAAGAGCCCCTCGTGATCCCGCGCTCCGCGGTGCTGTTCACCGGGACTCGGTCCGTGGTGTATGTCCGCGTTCCGAATACGGAGTCGCCGACCTACGAGCACCGTGCGGTCGTGCTCGGACCGCGAGCGGGCGAGTTCTACATCGTTCGGGGCGGTCTTAGTCGGAACGACTCGGTCGTGGTCAACGGTGCGTTCCGGATCGACAGCGCGATGCAGATCGCGGCGAAACCCAGCATGATGACGCCCGGCGGCGACACTGAGCATGCGCACGCGGAGCACGACGGCACCGCCGAGGATGCAAGACCGGACCGCGCGGCCGTGCCCGACAGTTTCCTGTTCTCGCTCAAGCCCGTTTACGCGGCGTACCTGGACGCGCAGGAAAGCCTCGCGGCAGACGATCTCGGGGGCTTCGTGCGGGCGGCCGGGGATATCCGGACCGCGCTGGGATTCGTCGAGGAGGCCGGCGTGGTGGGCGAATCGCTTGCCGAGTGGCGTCGCGCGGCGTCGCGTCTGCGTGTCGACGAAGCGATCACCGGGATCGGCATAGCCCGCGCACGGTTCGAGCGGATGAGCGAGGGTGTGATCGCGCTGCAGCGTCGGTTCGGGCATCGGGGGAGCGACACTTGGTATCTCGCTCACTGTCCCATGGCGTTCGACAACTCGGGTGCGGACTGGCTCCAGCGCGGAACGCAGATCAACAACCCGTACTTCGGCGACCAGATGCAGCGCTGCGGCGAGATCCGCGGGGCTTTCCCTCCGCTCGATGGCGCCCCGGCATCAAACGGGGACGAGGGGCCGACCGATGACTGAACGACCCCTCGCGGCGCGGAACGGCCCGCTCGATGCGCTGGTGCGATTCTGCCTCGAGCAGAAGCTCGTGGTCGCGATCGTCTTGTTCGGCACGATTCTCTGGGGTGTCCTCGTCGCGCCGTTCGACTGGAAACTCCCGGGTCTGCCTCGCGATCCCGTGCCGGTGGACGCGATCCCGGATATCGGCGAGAACCAGCAGATCGTCTTCACGGAGTGGCCCGGGCGCAGCCCTCAGGACATCGATGATCAGATCAGCTACCCGCTGACCGTCGCGCTGCTCGGCATCCCGGGCGTGAAGGACATCCGGAGCTATTCGGTGTTCGGTTTCTCATCGATCTATGTCGTCTTCGAGGACGGCGTCGATTTCTACTGGTCGCGCTCGCGTGTGCTCGAGAAACTCAACGCGCTGCCCTCGGGCACTCTGCCGCCCGGTGTCTCGCCGGCGCTCGGTCCCGATGCGACCGCGCTCGGCCAGGTGTTCTGGTACACGCTCGAGGGGCGGGACAAAGAGGGAAACCCGACGGGCGGCTGGGGACCCGAGGAACTGCGATCGATCCAGGACTTCATCGTCAGGTACAAGCTCGCGGGCGTGGAGGGGGTCTCCGAGGTTGCCTCGATCGGAGGCTTCGTTCAGGAATACCAGGTCGATGTCAACCCAGACGCGATGCGCGCCGCGGGTGTGTCGCTCGCGCAGGTGATCGACGCGGTGCGCCGGAGCAACCTGGATGTCGGCGCGCGGACGATCGAAGTGAACCGCGCGGAGTACATCGTCCGGGGTCTCGGCTTCATCGAGAGTGTTCGCGATCTCGAGCAGGCCGCGGTCGCGGCACGCGAGGGCCAGCCGATCCTCGTGAGAGACATCGCGGCGGTGTCTCTCGGGCCTGCGCTCCGGCGCGGGGTGCTGACCAAAGCGGGTGCGGAAGCGGTCGGCGGGGTGGTGGTCGTCCGCTACGGCGAGAACCCGATGGCGACGATCCGGCGCGTCAAAGAGAAGATCGCGGAGATCGGGAGCGGCCTCCCGTCAAAGGTGTTGTCCGACGGCACCGAAAGCCGTGTCACCATCGTTCCGTTCTACGACCGCTCGGGCCTGATCCGCGAGACGCTGCAAACGCTCAACTCCGCGATCACGCAGCAGGTGCTCGTGACGATCATCGTGGTGGTGCTCATGGTCATGCACCTGCGGAGCAGCCTGCTCATTGGCGCGATGCTCCCGATCACCGTGCTGATGACTTTCATCGGCATGAAGGCGTTCGGCGTCGACGCGAACATCGTGGCCCTGTCGGGAATCGCGATCGCGATCGGCACGATCGTGGACATGGGGATCGTGTTGAGCGAGAACATCCTGCGTCGGCTCGAAGAGTCGGAACATGCGGGGTCGGAGGAGCCCACGATCGATGTGATCCACCGTGCAACGAGCGAAGTCGGCGGGGCGGTGCTGACGGCGGTCGCGACAACGGTGGTGGGCTTCCTGCCGGTCTTCACGATGGAGGCTGCCGAGGGCAAGCTCTTCAAGCCGCTCGCGTTCACCAAGACGATCGCGCTGATCGCGTCGATCGTGCTCGTGTTGACGATCCTGCCCGCGGCCGCGCATGTGCTGATGGGAATCCGCCCGCGGGTCCGGCTGGTGCGGACGATCGGAGCCGGGGCTCTTTTGCTCGCGGGCGCCGCGATCGCGATCTGGTGGCACGCGCTCGGCGGGGTGTTCATCGCCGCATTCGGCGCGTTCTACCTGGCCGAGCCGTCGCTGCCGTCGATGCTCTCTCGCGCGTTGCAATGGTCGGCAAACCTCGTCGCGGTCCTTGTCGTGCTGGTTGTGCTCGCGGGGGCGTGGGAACCGCTCGGCCCCGAGGCGGGGCTCATCGGCAATAGCGTGTTCATCGGCGCGATCGTTGGCGGCCTTCTGCTCGCGTTCTGGCTGATCCGGCTCGCCTTTCCATCTGTGCTCGCGTGGGCGCTCCGTCACAAGGTCATCGGGCTCTCCCCCGCGTTTGGTGTCGTGCTGATCGGGCTGACCGTCTGGCTTGGCTTCGACCGGGTCTGGGGCTGGCTCCCCGAGCGCGTCCGGCAGAACCAGACCACCGTCGAGATCGCCCACGCCTTCCCGGGCCTGGGCAGCGAGTTCATGCCCTCGCTCGACGAGGGGGCGTTTCTCTATATGCCCACGACGATGGCGCACGCTTCGATCGGTGAAGCGACCGAGATCCTCAAGGAACTCGACCGGCGGATCATGAGCGTGCCCGAGGTCGAGACAGCGGTCGGCAAGATCGGACGCGTCGAAAGCCCGCTCGACCCCGCGCCGATTTCGATGATCGAGACGATCATCGAGTACAAAGGCGAGTATCGCACCGACGACGAGGGCCGGCGTCTCAGTTTCCGGTACGACGCCGAGACCGGCGCGTTTGTCCGCGATGATCAGGGCAACCTGATCGAAGATGAGGGCGGGCGTCCCTATCGCCAATGGCGCGACGAGGTCGAATCCAACCAGGACATCTGGGACGCGATCGTGGAAGCGGCGGACACGCCCGGCGTGACGAGCGCCCCGAAGCTCCAGCCCATCGAGACGCGCATCGTGATGCTCCAATCGGGCTTCCGAGCGCCCATGGGCATCAAGGTCTTCGGGCCCGATCTCGAATCGATCGAGTCCTTTGGGCTCGAACTTGAACGCCTCCTCAAGCGGGTGCCGAGCGTCCAGCCTGCCGCGGTCTTTGCCGACCGCGTGGTCGGCAAGCCGTACCTGGAGATCAACATCGACCGTGCGCGGATCGCGCGGTACGGGCTGTCGATCGCGGATGTCCAGGAGGTGATCGAAGTGGCGATCGGTGGGAAGCCGCTGACGATGACCGTCGAGGGGCGCGAACGCTACCCGGTGCGCGTCCGGTATCTCCGCGAACTGCGGGACGAGCCCGAGACGCTCGGCGGCATCCTCGTGCCGACCCCGGGGGGCGCGCAGGTACCCCTGCGTGAGTTGAGCACGCTCGAGTATCGACGCGGCCCGCAGATGGTCAAGAGCGAGGACACATTCCTCGTCTCGTATGTCCTTTTCGACAAGATGCCGGGTTTCGCTGAGGTAACGGTGGTCGAGGATGCCCAGCGGTTCATCCGGGATGCGATCGACTCGGGGGAGATCGCTGTGCCGCCGGGCGTGAGCTACGAGTTTGCGGGGTCCTACAAGAACCAGGTCCGTGCCGCCAAACGGATGAGCGTCGTGCTCCCGCTCGCGCTCGCGGTGATCTTCCTTCTGCTCTACCTTCAGTTCCGCAGGGTCGGCCTCACACTCATGATCTTCAGCGGGGTCTTCGTCGCGTGGAGGGGCGGCTTCATCATGCTCTGGCTCTACGCCCAGCCCTGGTTCCTCGACACCACGCTGCTCGGGACCGACCTCCGCGGCCTCTTCCAGATCGAGCCTTATAACCTCAGCGTCGCGGTCTGGGTCGGGTTCCTCGCGCTGTTCGGGATCGCGACCGATGACGGCGTGATCATGGCAACCCGCATCGGCCAGTCCCTCGAGGAAGAGAAGCCCGACTCGATCGAATCCATCCGGCGCGCCGTCGTCGAAGGCGGGCAGCTCCGCATCCGCGCCGCGGTGATGACGAGCGCCACGACGATTCTTGCGCTGCTGCCGGTGCTGACCAGCAGCGGGCGCGGCTCGGACATCATGGTGCCGATGGCGATCCCCTCGTTCGGCGGGATGGCCGTCGCGTCGGTCACCTGGTTTGTTGTTCCGATTCTGTACTGCTGGGGCGCGGAGTGGAAGCTGCGACTCTCGCCCCGCGGTTCTGGCGGTCCTCCCGCGTCGGCTGATCCAACCCAATACGCTTCACCCAAAGAAGAAGGAGCCTGAACATGTTCAATTCACGCGCCATCGCGGCCTCCGTACTCTCCGTTTGTATGCTCGCCCCGTTCGTGGGCGCCCAGACGGCGTCAGTCGAAGCCGCGCCGATCAACGCGATGTGCCCGATCGGCAAGGAGCCCATCGTGCCCTCCGCGGGAACCGTCGAGTACAAGGGCGAGATGATCGGGCTGTGCTGCCCCGGCTGCGGCGAGCAGTTCCTTGCCTGGGACGAGAACCGAAAGGACCATTTCGTCACGCTCGCGGCGGCCCACCGCGAGCCGGGCCGGGACCACGGGGACGCCGATCTTGAGACGGGAGTCACGCGTGGGGAAGCCTCGCCCGGCCCGACCTACCCCTACACGCTCGATTCCTGCCCCGTTGGCGGCAGGCTCGGGTCGATGGGTGATCCGGTCGTGAAGATCTACGACAACCGCGAAGTTCGCTTCTGCTGCGCAGGCTGCATCGAGGAGTTCGAGGCCAACAAGGCCCGATTCTGGGGCGCCATCGACGCGGAGATCGTCGAGCAGCAGCTCATGCACTACCCGATCAGCACCTGCATCGTGACGGGCGAGAAGCTCGGGGAGAACGCGATCAACCATGTCCACAACAACCGGCTTGTGCGGCTCGCTGATGCACGGGCGGTCAATGCCTTCAAGGCGAGCCCCGCTGAGCACCTCGAAGCGCTCGATAAGAAGATCATCGAGGCGCAACTCGCCGACTATCCGATGGACACTTGCCCCGTCGGCGGCCCGCTCGGATCGATGGGGGAACCTGTCAATTTCATCTACATGAACCGGCTCGTCCGATTCTGCTGCGGCGCCTGCGAGCCCAAGCTCGTCGGAGACCCGAAGGCATACATGTCCAAGCTCGACGCGGCGTATGCCGATCGGCAGCGAGCGAGCTACCCCCTCAAGACCTGCGTCGTCAGCGGCGCCCCGCTGGGGTCGATGGGTGATCCAGTCGAACTGGTCGCGGGAACGAAGCTCGTCCGCTTCTGCTGCGACCGCTGCTTTCCGAAGTTCAGAAAGAACCCATCCGAGTTTCTCTCGAAACTCCCCCAAGACTGAGCGCAACCATGATCGGGCATCAGCCGGCGGACTGACCCGCGATGATGCCCTTCGCGATTTCCACGACGATCGTTGCGCCGAAGGCTTCCGCGTCTTCGGGTCCACGACCCGTCACGAGAATGCGGTCGGTGATGACCTCGGTGTCGTTCCAGGTTGCACCGGCGTCCTCGAGCTCGCCGCGGATCGTCGGGTCGCTGGTCACCTTGAATCCATCGACCAGCCCGCAGTCGATAAGCAACTTGGGCCCGTAACCAATGGTTGCGATCGGGACGCACCGATCCGCGAACTCGCGGATGAAGGAGATGGCCTCCGTACTCGATCGGAGCAGTTCGACACTCGCGCGATCACCCGGGAGAATCGCGGCGTGGTAGTCGCCCGGTTCGGCCTCACCGAGTGGAATCTCCGTCAGTTGCTCTCGTGCGCGGTTCAGGTCACTGCCGGTCTCGTTGCCGGTTCTATCTGCAAACGCGGCGTGCACCACCGCTCCGCGATCGGTCAGCATGCGAATCGCTGTTTCCAGCATGCACGATTCCGCCCCCCGCCGTCCGAGCAACGCGATGAGGTGTCTATCACTGAGATCGATGGTCATCGCAAATACAACCCTTCTTTCATGAGCGGGGAGGCGATCGCAGAGCCCTGCCTTCGCGGCATGTGTGAGGAGCACTTGACAACCTCAGCGCATGCTCGGTCGAGCGTGCGTGTCGTTCGCTCTGTGTACTGCACCAAGTCGTGGCAGTGACTTCACCAGAGAGAGGTGGGAGAATCCCCGACTCCGCTTTTCAGCCTGGTGGCGGTACAGGGCAACGCCCCGCGCCTCCGTGACCGACCCAAGGAATCGCGTCGGCCCGCTTTTCGCGAGCCGACGCGGGGAGCGGACCCTGCCGGGTTATCCGTATCTCGGAGATCGGACGCCCGGCCGGGCTTCGTGGCATCGATCATGGACGCAGCGGGTCCGGGCCGTAGTCGACGAGGATGTCGTTGTCGACTAGGCGTGCGCCGCCCTCGTAGGCGTTCTCGACGGCCGCGGAGCGCTCGCTTAGCGTGTCCACCGTTCCGGTGATCGTCGCGACGCTGTCCACGACGACGACCGAGACATCGTCGCTGTCCACGAACGGACTCCAGAACAGTTCGTTCCTGATGTCCTCCGCGATCTCCCAGTCTTCCTCGATATCCCAGTCATCTTCGATGGTCAGGTAGTTGCTGACATCGACCACGCCCTCGATGGTCTGCGCAACGCTCTCGGCACGGTTCTTCTCGAAATCCGTATCGACGGCGCCGTAGAGATGTGCATGACCGTTCACAACCGAAACGGTGATATCGAACCGATCGACATAGGTGTCGCGGAGCAGGGCGGTCCCGAGATCCGCTTCCAGTGCTTCGTCGCTCACCGAGGGCGGGGAGGAGACACGCAGGTAGTTCTCGACATCCCAGACACCGATCGTCCTCTCGGCGAGGTCCTCCGCAGTCTTCTTGGCGCGGAGATCGTCGACGATCCCCGTCAGCGTGACCACGCCGTTCTCGACAGTGACCACCGGGTTGTCCGGATCGACGAAGGGGCTGTAAGAAATCGCGTCTTCCACCGCCTCGCGGACCGAGGCGTCGTCGGTCGACTGGTACAGGTCGGTTCGCCGCATCGTGTCGCGAGCCCACCACTCGATCTCGACCTCACCGGTGCTGACCGATTCGACGCCCGCGACCCATGCGAGCGAATACGCCCTGGCTTTCTCGAGCGCACTCCCCACGGTTCCGCTCAGTTCGACATCCCCATCCGAGACCGACACATCGAGAAGGCGGTCGTCCACCGTCACCGTGTTGGCGAGCCGCTGGACGATGTCCGCCTCGATTTCCGAGTCCGGGCGGTCAATCGCATATGCGATCTCGATCTTATTGTTGATCGCGGTCACCCCGCGAACGCCCGCGACCACGGTCTCGGCGAGTTGCTGCTCCGCGTAAGACTCGACCGTGCCCGTCAGCGTTGCGATCCCGTCGCGGACGGAAACATCAACCTCGTAGGCATCCGCGGCAGGATCGCTCAGCAGCGCCTGCTCAGCATCGGTTCGGATCGCTCGGTCGGAGCGTCCGCTGTCGCGAACGACGATGCTGTTCGTCACCCCATCGACGCCCACCGTCGCGAGCGCGATACTCTCGGCGCGGCGCCGCTCGAGCAGCCGTCCCGCCATGCGCCGGATCGCACTGTCCAACCCGTCTTCTCCGAGTTCGAGCAGGATCAGGCCCTCCGTGATGTTCCGGATCACGGATAGGGAGTGTCGGACCGCCGCGGCCATCTGCCGCACACGCTCGGCTTCGGGTGTACCGGCGATCTCCAGACGACGGGCCACGCCGTCCCCGATCAGCGCGACACCGCTCAGTTCCTGGCTCACGGAATCATGGAGATCGCGCCCGATCCGCCCCTGTTCCTCGATCGCGAGTTCGGCGACGGAGCGATCGAGCATCTGGCGCTCCGCCCACAATCGCGCCAGCACGATACAGACCGGTTACGTGTCCGATGCCCAGCGGATCACGACGACATATCACGATCTGGGCATGGTCGAGACCGTCTCGATCATGAACGATGATCAGATCGGCTCCGGCTCAGCGCTGAACCAGATCAAATACACCTACAACGGGTGGGGGGAGCTCACAAAGCTGGAGCAGGACCGCGACTCCGAGCTCGACAAGTCGGGCTCCGTCAACGACTACGAGATCACCTACGGATACGCGTCGATCAGCAGCGCGACGGGTCGCCAGGCCCGCGTCCGCGATGAGCAGACGCTGCCGGACGGGACGCTCGTCGAATTCCAGGGCGACCCGATCGACATTCTGGACCAGAGCCTCGCGGAGGGCGCCCAAACCGGGCGGACCGACCGGGTCATCGTCGGCTCGGTCCTCGTCGCCGAGTACGACTATCTCGGCTCCGGCTTCCTGATCGGGACGACACTCTCGGAAATCGATGTCTTCCGCACCTACGCCGGATCGACGTCCGGGACCTACGACAAGCTCGACCGGTTCAACCGCGTCGTCACCGACCGCTGGACCAAGGATCTCTCGGCGGACGTGGACATCCACGACGCCGCCGTCGTCTACAACCGCGTCGGGAACGTCACCTCCGTCGATGACAAGATCCTCAAAAACTCGTCCGGAAACGGCGTCTTCGACTACGAGTACGAGCACGACGGGCTGCAGCGCCTCAAGGACGCCGAACGCGGCCACTGGAACGGCTCGTCGATCTCGACGAAGGAGTTCGAGGAGACCTGGACATTGATGCAGGTTGGCAGGTGGGCCGAGTGCACCCTCGATCTCAACGGCAACGGCACGCTCACCGACACCGGCGATCTCGATGAGACCCGGACGTACAATAAGGCCAACGAGCTCACCGAGCGAGACGTTGACGGCGGGAGCACCGTCTACACCCTCACCAACGACGCCCTGGGCCACCTTGAGGACGACGGCAAGGACTACGACTACGTCTACGATGCATTCGGCAGGCTCCGCGAGGTCAAGGACCGCTCTAGCGGCAACATCGTCTCGGAGTATGAGTACAATGGGCTCGGCTGGCGGATCCGCGCGATCAACGATTCCGACGCCGACGGGTCGCTCGCCGACGAAACGGCGGAGCACTTCGCCTACGACGAGGCGTGGCGGCTCATCGCGATCTTCGATGGTTCAGCCGCGGTTGATGAGCCGCGAGAGCAGGTCGTGTACCACCGCGCCGGTCTTGATGGGAAGGGGCGGTCCGAGTACCTTGACCGGGTGATCCTCCGCGAACGGGACACGACCGGGGCCTCGCCCGACACGCTCGATGAGCGGGTGTACTACCTCAACAACTGGCGCTCGGACGTGATCGGCGTGCTCTCCTCGGCGGGCGAGCAGCTCGAGAGCGTGCGCTACTCCGCGTACGGCGTGCCGTTCCTGCTCGCGGCGGGGGACGTGAAGGAGACGTTCGGCGTCATCGACCTGCAGGACGTCGGGCAGTTCACGAGCTGGATCAACACCTCGACCTACGACGTGCGGGGAGATCTCGATCTCGATGGGGACGTTGATTCCGCGGACGGTGCGCTCATCAAGAGCAGCGCCGGCGGGCGGGGCGTCCTGACCCACCCCGACACCGGGAGCCGGCTCGGGTACGCGGGGTACGTCGGCGAGCCCGACCTCACCGGGACGGTCTGGCATGTGCGGAACCGCGTGCTGAATTCGGACTTGGGGCGGTGGAATCGCAGAGATCCACTTGCTGGAGGAATCCACATTCCATTGATTCACTACCTCTCTGAACGTGCGGCCGCATCAGAGTATTATCTGTATTCATTTGCTACGCCAATTATACATACGGACCCAACTGGCTTGATTCCACTAGAGTATCAGAATCCCGATGGGGACTGGTGGTGGATCGACATCACCGATCTTTCTCCATTTGTAATCCCGGGTTCTGGCGGCGGCGGCGGCGGTTGTTCCGACGTAGGGTGCGCTACCCTTACTGTAAGTTTCGAATGGCTCGCGCGTGAGCCCATATTCGAAGGAAACTGTAGCGCCCAGGAGATGGCGGATCTCTGGGAGGAATATGAGCTATATATTCTCGATAATTGCAACGAGGAAGAACCTAGGGGTGCCGATACTTGTGATGGTGACGGTTGCTTTTGTCGGGTGGCGGACAGTCGCCCAGACTATGCAGGCGGTGATTGCGACATTCTGGATATTCACTACAATTCTGCATTCTCTCACGAAATCCGGCATCCATCTGGTACATGCACGATCGCGCTGCCCGGCGGCTCTGTCTGCATTTCTACGTTAATTACTTGTTCTGGACTGTGCGAAACTGTCAGGCGTCCTATTATCATTGGTCCAGAATTTTGGGTCCCTGGCGATGAGCACTCTGATATCTCAATCATTGGAGGTGGTATACAATGATCTGAATAAACTGCAAAAACGCGCTTTCATGACTGATCTAACTGATAGTACTGGCGTGACATACTTAGTTCAAGATCGAAAGGTTTAAATCAGTGTCGGATCGCAGCCTTCGATTGTTGGCTCGATTAGTTGCGATCATTCGCATCCGCTACGTCGTGGCCTCTTGTTTCGGTTGTCTCCTTGTGTTGGTGGGTTCCTGGCTGTTCATAGAAACGGGAATGATATATCGGGTTCTTTCGTCAGATTTGCTGGTCGAGGAACTTGGCGACGCGAATTCGCTGTTGAACGAGGAGCGGGTGTTGGATGAGATTGAACGTCGGGTTCTGAAGGGGGAACACGATAGCTTTTCGGTTGCAGCATTTTCACAGGTTGTGTCTTCGCGACTTCATAGCGACGATCGCCTATTTTCGGCGGAGCTCTATAATTTATTCCTGGAGCTGGTCAGATCAGATCCCACAGAAGGGCAGCCGGCAGTCATCGGTACAATTATAGATAGTGTTTCATTTGAAATCATCGCCAAGCGGCGGGGAGCTGCCGAATCTATTGAAGTTTCGATCATAGTATCAGACAGTCCGCTACCGTACGGGGCGTACTATAAATGGCGGTGTTGCGTGCTGTCGGTTTTAGATGCAGAGAGTAATATGCCCCTGGAAGTTGATAGGGGCGGGATGGGGAATGGGCCACATGCCGATTGTTTCGGGGTATTTGATTCTCGGCTCGGCGCTAGCTCTAACGTTTTAAGCCAAGTTTTGCTTGTGAAGCAAGATTCGAGTGTGCCTAGGAAAATTGACAGTGTGAATGTGGTGTATGAACTTAAAATTGAGCCCGGAGAGAGGTTTCGGGAGATACTTATTGATCATGCGGGTGATCTTCTTTCTCTTGGGAAGGCACGGGTTTATGTTAAGGATGTGTCGACTCACCAGCCGTCGATAGGTAATGGTAGCGATGTGTTATTATTTTTAGAGGCTCTCTCGATTAGGGGTCTTAATGGTAAGCGGGTCGCCCTTAGTTTGAGTCGCGGTGTGGTGGTTCCAGAGGGTGAGATATTGTTGCGCAGGTCTACCGAAGGCGCAGATCCAGGGTCGCAAGTGATTGCTAGGGTTGTTGGTTTTGGCGATGAGATGGCGCCAATCGATGGCGATTTTGAGCTTTTTAGAGATGGTGAGTGGGAGTACACAGTATGTAATCTGGCAGATATCGCTCGCGATCTTCGGCCAGGCAGTTACCGAGTGCTTTATAGAATGTTGGGTGCGAATGGGAAAATCTATAAAACTAAATACTGGCTTGTAATTACGGATGAAGGTGTGAGCGTGATCGAACAGTAGCCGGCGAGTGGCTGGTCAGAAGTGGTGGGCCAACTGAACTCGATTGCAACAACCCCCGCTAAGCCGATTGCCTCGGCTTGCGCACTGGCGTTCATCTGGTTGTCGCCGGGCGAGGTGGCTTGAGTGCCTTCTTGTCCCCTGTTACATGGTGGTCCAGGAGTATGTGCGCTGCCCGATGCGGCGTCCAGACGGCGTTCGGTGACACGGATGACCGGGTAGGCCAGCCTCGGATCACGCTGAACGCACCGTCTCTGCACCGTGATGATTGGCTCGACACCTCCTATCTGGATGTACGCGATCGCTTCGATCGGTGGCGTTCCCCGCTCCGCTTCCAACGGTGTCGCGGTACCGTGAGCGGTATGTCGATGAGTCCCGCGAGCAGGTCGTGCACCACCGCGCCGGTCTTGATGGGAAGGGGCGGTCCGAGTACCTTAGCCGGGTGATCCTCCGCGAACGGGACACCACCGGGGCCTCCCCCGACACGCTCGACGAGCGGGTGTACTACCTCTACAACTGGCGCTCCGACGTGATCGGCGTGCTCTCGTCGGCGGGCGAGCAGCTCGAGAGCGTGCGGTACTCTGCCTACGGCGTGCCGTTCCTGCTCGCGGCAGGCGATGTAAAGGAGACCTTCGGCGTCATCGACCTGCAGGACGTAGGGCAGTTCACGAGTTGGATCAACACGTCGACCTACGACGTCCGGGGAGATCTCGATCTCGACGGGGACGTCGACTCCGCGAACGGTGCGCTCATCAAGAGCAGCACCGGGGGACGGGGCGTCCTGAGCCACCCCGACACCGACAACCGACTTGGGTACGCGGGGTATGTCGGAGAGCCCGATCTCTCCGGAACGGTCTGGCACGTGCGGAACCGCGTGCTGAACTCGGATCTGGGGCGGTGGCTGGCACGGGACCCAATGGGGTATAGGGACGGGCTGGATATGAACGCCTACGCGCGGGTCGCGCCGGTGATGAACACCGATCCAATGGGGCTCGCTGCCGTGTGGGGAGCGGGCTTCACCGGTGGGTTTAGGGAATGCGATCCGATATTAAGCGGCGGGTGCGGAAGCGCGAGCGGAAGCTGTGTTGTAGCGAATCTCAACTTAGTCTGTCAACCTGGTGGCGGAGGCAATTCCGAACCGGAGCCAGAGTGGATCGATTGTCATGATATGTTTGGACCCCCAGCTACTCCTGACCAACTGCTCTGTTCGAGCGTGTGCCCCAGCCCATACGCTGGAGAGGGAGCTGGAGCGATCATCTGGTGCCATGAGGGCCGGCGCCTTATGTGCGACTGCCGGTGTGTAACCACTACAGGAGACAGTGAGTTTGAGGATCATTATAGAGAATGCCGACGCCGTCATGAAGAGCACAATTGGGAAGTGTCAACATGCGCTTACTGGGTTCCGACCTCTGGCTCCCCAAGACGGAGGCGAGGTGTCACCCCCCTTGACTCGCAGTGCAACGAAGGCGAAGCCTATGAGATTATGGCCGATTGCCTGTATAATGCCCCATGCAACTCCGCGCGATCGTGCTACTAGGTGCAGTGCGATGTACCAGTCCAGTTGCAAAGCAGGGCAGCTGCACTCTTGGTGCAAAGCCGGCTACGATGCCAACCTTGATGAGTTTAGAGAAATGGAAGAATCTTGCGGGGATTACGCAAGAGATGCTTGCCCTCAATGCCATTTCTATAAGCCATTCACGAGGCGAATAATTGCTTCTGCCAACTAGAATAACTCCGCGGGGCGCATGCTGTTTCATATTGTTCACTACAGTTGATGCTGTTTGCGTCATTGTCTTGGTGTCGCTGGTTCTTTTTTATCGCAAGTCTGTATCCACGACTAATAGTTTTGCTTATGATGAATCCAGTGGTACTGTTTGGATAATTCAAAACGCTGCTGGGAGACAGATTGCTATGGGCGCCCTGGCGGTCCCGCCCAACAGAGCTATCGCATCAGTACCGACGCCAGGGGGGAGTGTGGGTGTCCCTCCGGATCTTGAGGCAATGATCAGCTACCCGTTTGGTTACGTAGACAAATTTGAAGGGCGAGCATTTGTTGGAGCACAAGAATTGGGAACACTGAGCGACGATGATGATAGGATTACTGTGATTAGCGGCGGGTGGCCAGTTCATTTTCTCTACAACATTAGCTTTAGTCGCAATGAGGTAAGTTCTTTTCGCGAATTATATGATATCCAGTACAACCAAAACGAGATGGCTAATGCGGAAGGCATTGGCATTTCTTTCTTCAGATTGTCTTTGATTTCGGCAGTTGTTGCCGTACCTCTTTCTGCTTTCTTCTTCTCTCGGGCTGCTATTCGACTTCGGTCTGAAAAATGTGTGGCCTGCGCGTATTCAATGCGCGGGATTGGCCCGATCTGTCCGGAGTGTGGGTATTGCGCTAATGCCAAACGCCTGAATCTTGCTCGCCCCAATCCGGTCCAGCCCAAGGCCAGTGCTCGAGATGGATCCGGGTGAGAGGCAGAAGAATCATCACGCAGAGGCGGGCCAGCTGAATTGGTAGCAGATACACACTCCATGCCGAAGTCCTCGGCGTGTGCGACGGCGTTCATCTGGTTGTCGCCGGGCGATGTGGTTAGAGTGCCTTCTTGACGCCGGTTTCCTGGTGGCCCAGGAGATTGTGCGCCTCCCTATGCGGCCTCCAGATGGCGTTCGGTGACATGGATGACCGGGTACACGAGCCGCGGATCACCCGTCGAACCCACCGTCTCTGTAGCGTGCCGATCGGCTCGACACCTCCTCTCTGGCAGTACGCGATCGCGTCGGGAGGCGGCGCTCCGTCTCCATCGGGTCATGGTATTGTGAGCGGCATGAGGCTTGAACCCGTTGCGCCAGTCTCAGAAGGCGCCAAATCGGCATTGCACGCAGATGGTTCCCATCGATAACCAGACTAGATGCGCCCAGTTCTCTACTCGTCGATCACGTCGGCGTTGAGGTCCCCCACCGTCACGATCCCAAACTCCTCGAAGAACCGGTTCAGAGCGACGAGGTTGTCTTCAGTGGACCATCGAGTCGTGGTCCATCGAGCGGGATGATCGGGTGGTTCTCGTTCGGCGTAAACCAGGCCGAGTCGTCGTCGATGCCATCGATCAGTCGATCGAAGTGGGCCAGGCTGACAAGCACGGTGGCAGAGCCCGCCCCGTCAGTGTCAGCTGGTCCAAAGCTGATCCGGATAGGGCGTTCGACCATTGCCGTATCAAGGTAAGCGTCCGGGTTGAGGACGAAGGTGTCGTAGTCAACTGTTGTAGGTGTCATCCTGCAGCACTAACACACACGAGTGCGCATGTCAATGGTGTTGTTGGCGACCGGGTGTTCCTACAACGTTGAAAGGCCGGTAGACGGAACTCTCTACCTGAGACGCTCGCCTCTGGAGACGCTGCCTGGATCCACCTGCGGAGAGCACGGCGGAACACAGGCGAGGTACGAGAAACCGCCGAATCGGAACACTCTCGGAGCACCGCTCGCTTGCGACATGAAAAAACGCCCACCACGAGCCGTGAAGGGCGTTCTGCCGAATGAAGCGGAGAGGGGGGGACTGTAGCGGTCGGACACGGCCCACGAGCCGCAAACGATGGCGGTGTCCTTAAACACCTTTCCACAGGCTACTTGCGTCACTCGATCCTCATTCATCTGATGCGATTCGAACCGCTTCAGATTACCGAATCAAGGCCAGTTCTAGGCCAACGCGAACCCTACGGGTCCAGCCTCTCATCACCCCGACACCCCGCCGGCTACCGCCCGACAGCCGCGTTGCCTGCAAGCCGAACACCGTACACAACCCGTCCTATAAATGGAAGTAGAGCCGCTGGCGGTGTGCACCTCGGGCATGGCGAGCATCACCAAGGCCAAACCCAGACCGGCAAACATCTCGGATTGACACCGGTCAGCACCCTCGAAGAGGTGGCCCGGAATGCAATTGCCGTCACTCGCGAGCCACGCCTCGCATAGCAATGGACAATCGGATATCCTATACGGGTAGGCCAATCCGGGACCCAGACCGATTTCTCGCGACGTTGCCTCGAATGGGCGTCGAGAAGGCCTCACTTTTCTGCCTCGACGCTGGAGGATCAGGCGGCATGACTCTTGCCATCGTGACAACATTAGCTGTACTCGCCGTCATGTTAGCGACTTATCTGATGTTCCGCGTGATCGGTACGCGTCGCCACACGCTACTGCTGACGGCCGACGAGAAATCGCGATGGGATGACACTGTTGTCAGACGAGTAGGGAATCCACTTGTCGTCGCCAGTTTAGTTGGAACTTTGACATCATTAGCTACTGCCTATCTCTTTTTCATCGGAACATCAAAGGTCTTTGGCTATTGGATTCTAGTGTGTCCAGTTTCAATCTTTGTCGGCGGTTTCGTTACCAATCGCATCACATCTCGAGTTCTGTCCTCTGAACACTTGCGATCGCGCATCACCGGTCTCTCTCAGCAGTCCGGCGTCATTGCCAGGCTGTTTTGGACTTCCGATGTCGCGAACATGAGAGTCTCGCGCGCAGTAAAGTGGATTAGCATCATATCGATCGCCGGCATCATATGGCTAGAGTTCGCACTGTTCAGCGATGTGCTCGGGCTGTTACTTGGGATCGATCAACTTCTGATACGAGCATCCATCTGTGGATTCAGTGCGTTTGTAGTCACCCACTTCACGATCCGATTTGGCCTTCGGGGCTTTGTCTTTGCCGACGCATTTCATTCTCCGCTGCTTGTTCTCGCAGCGATTGCGATCGCTGTTACAACGGCAGTCCATTTTGCCCAGTCACAGACGACGCCGTTTGACGGCGCAGTCATCAGAACATTAGTAACACCGCTCGTCGACACGACATCAGGCTTGCTCTTCGTTGGCCATGTCTTGGTACTAAATGCTTTTCTCGTAGTGTTCACCGAAGCACACTGGCTCAGACTTTGGGCACTCACGGAGCGGCCGGTCATATCGCAGCAATTGGCAGGTACTGGCTCGACGGCACTTGTGTGGCTTGTCCTATCTGTATGTGGCCTGTTGGCATTTGGGATAACGGGAACTGTCGGCGAGAATGCCGTTGCGGATCTCTTGGCACGATTTGGAGAGAACGGAATCGTTGCTGTGACTATCTTCTGGCTTGGTGCGGCGGCGGCGTTATTTTCAACGGCTGATACTCAGATCTACAGTCTATTGCTTGTCTCTCGTTTCGATCCTCTTTCTGGGCAGATCGATGACGCGCAGTTTGCGAACATGCGTCCAGCACTTATTGCGGGAATCGCAGCCGCTCTCTTCTTCGGTTTGTACTGGGCAGCGAGAGAGTCTCAAGTTCCATTTGAGAAGATCATCTTCATCATTATTCCGTTCACACTTAATCTAATGCCCGCCTTTGCCGCACTCCTGTTCAGGCGGCGACCGTCAGCGTTGCTCGTCACACTATCGCTTCTCGGATATATGGCATTCGCAACGCTTGGATTCCTGCAAGCAGCGGATGAGTTCACGATGACACTTTCTGCAAGCTTGGTACCGATCGTTGTGTCTCTTTTTGTTTGGCTTTGCCCACGCGAGAGTGTTGAGAATGGCCGCTGACACCCTTCTGTCTCGGATCAACTCAGCGGTCGGCATCGTCGCAGGTGTCGTTAGTATTTTGCTTCTTGTTTTTGCGGGCTTGCCACCCACTGTTGTTGCTCCTATAGCATTTGCATCCGCGGCAATACTTGTTATTCCGTTGTTGGTCCCATTCTCATTGCGAACGATTCCTTCCGCGCACGCTGCCTCGATCAAGTACACACAATACTGCTGTTGGGGCCTGACTATGCTCCTACTGGTCGCACTCATCGCTGCTGCAATGATCTGGGCAACCCTTCCGGATCGTGTCGCTGCGAGCGTTGGTATGGGTGGTGCAGCAATCAGCGTTCAGCAAACTGGTGAGTTCAAAGTCGAGCCGTTGCCCTCATCGACCTATCGGCTAACTGTACCGGCTTCCGCGTTTACAGAATGGCAGCAAGGCGCTGCCGGCCAAAATAATTCCTATGTCGCCGTCGTTGGAGTCATCCAGCAACCTGTCAACCCCGGAGATACGACAGTTCGGATTATACCTGCCGAATACTTTTTCGCATCTAGCCGTGGACCGATCCCCGTCTTCGAGGAACTGCTTATTGCATGGCTGGTGATCCTTGTAGTCCTTGAGGTTTTTCTGCTGTTTTTGATTCCATTCTCAGCACGAGTTGCGGCCAATTTGCCAGCCACCACTAAGCCCGCTTCAGACGAGGAGTCGAGAGATGGCTGACAAAACGTGTCTAGTGCCGATAAGTGTTTCGAGTCTATCATTTCGAACTGACTCATTCACTTCGGCCCTGAGAGCGATCAATCGCGAATACGATACTGTAGTATTTTTTATTGCGGACACGCTACAAATTTACAATAAGGCATTGCAAGCATCTTCTGGTAAAGAGGTTGCTTCGACGGTTGGTATGTTTCGGCAACGCAAGAGCTATTTATCTGAGCGGCGTCGGTGGTTGCAACGGCTACATCGAGAACTTGGGCCATGTCCGCTGGAGACAGCCGAGTGGCAGACGATCGGTGTCGACGACATAGCTTCGGCTGAGTTATTTGATCTTTTTCGTGCAACTGCAATATTGTTTTCGGTCGAAGAGGGCTTGTTTTTACGAGTGATGAGCGACGCAGAATCGCATGTCGTCGCCAGCAAGCAAAAGGGCACAAATGATAGTAGACGCAGGCTGTCTGTATTGTATTTGATAGATGAGATCGCCATGAACATTTACCTACATTGTGTGCGAGGGATTGGTGACGAATACTACATCGATGGGGTGCTTCCCTCCATGGCGTCACTGTATGATGGCTCGCTGGGTGTGACTGCTAAAGAACTTGTTGCCTCGATTGGCCTAACGCCCTGCTGCAATGCTTTTGATTTTATGCGCTATGACCATGTCGCCAGCGCTTGGCGAGCGTCATCACAATGGAGCTCTACGCAATCACTAGCTACTACGCAACTGCGTTCTTAGGCCGTGTCTGACGGATCCAATAGTGCGAGGTATCGCCTGAGGAGGGCGAACTTGAGCATGCCGGGTAAGGTGCTGGCGAGCTTCTCCAAGCGTATGGCGATGCGGCGGTTCTCCTTGAGATGCCCATGGTGCGTTCGACGACGTTGCGGCCCCGGTATACGAGCCGGTTGAGCCCACGTTGGCCCTCGCATTCGATCTGATCCGATCGCTGCGGGATCATGTCGATGATGCCGCGTCGCTCGCACCAGCCACGCACACGCGGGTACCTGTAGCCCTTGTAGCCGTCGATCCACATCGGGCGTTTGTACCTCGGCCGCACCGTCGCGATCGCGTCCTCGGAGTTCTTGGACTCGTCGGCCTGACCGGCGGAGACGCCTACCTCACGGTCGCGGAGCAGGTCTGCCGATTATGCCTGCCTTGACCGCCACGCGTGGTGCTGGCTCCGGCTACTCTACCGCCAAGACCGATGATCAAGAGGGCACACGATGTCCGAGGGCGTCGATGTGCCGGCCCTTGACGCGGTGCTGTTCCTCAATCCGCGAAACTCGGTGATCGATGTCGTCCAGTCGGTCGGCCGCGTGATGCGTCGAGCCGAGGGTAAGCAGTACGGCTACATCATCCTGCCGATCGGCATCCCGGCCGACATGGAACCCGAGGAGGCCCTGAAGGACAACGACAAGTACCGCATCGTTTGGCAGGTGCTCCAGGCTCTCCGTGCCCACGATGACCGATTCAACGCGACGAACAATCAGCTTGAGCTCAACCGCGAACGCCCGGACAACATCGACATCATCGGCGTGGGCGGCGGTGACGAAGACACATCGTCCGACGGTGATAGCACGCCCGCCGTGCGGCATGTTCAGAGTACTTTCGCTTTCCCCGATCTCGATTAGTGGAAGGATGCCATCTACGCCCGCATCGTCCTCAAGTGCGGTGATCGCCGCTACTGGGAAAGCTGGGCAAAGGATGTCGCGGTCATTGCCGAGCGACACAGCACCCGCATTCGTGCCCTCCTCGAATCGGACGACCCCAAGCAGGCCAAAGCGTTCGCTCAGTTCCTGAAGGGTCCGGCAGCCCCTCGTCTACATGCTGACGCTGCATCACGTCGAGTTCGAGTCGGGTGAGAACACGCCGCTCTCCAAGGTCACGCGCGGACTCGCCGGGGCACGTAGCCGCTGGAATGAACTTCTACCTGTAATCTATCGCCATGTGGGGCTCGGCGGGGTCGTTGGGTGGGATCTCGCTCCACGTGTCCGCGGAAGGAGCACGCCGCAACTCCAAGTTCATCTCCACGCCGTGATCGAGCCCTACATGAATCGCCCGACGCGGCCCCCGAGAGGTGAACGCCCCCGCGAAGTGATTGAGGGCGCGTGGGAGCGTTCCGCGAAGGCAGGGCATCTACGGAAGGTCACGCTGGGCAGACTCAGCCACGGCCCGGAGCACGCCATCCGCCAGATCAAGTACGCTTCGGGATTGACGCAGATCGGCGGCCGCCTCTATCCGAAGTTCATGCGCGGCTTCGATGCGCTGAGCCGCTCCAGCAAGACGCCCCGCTCGGGCGGTCGTGTGGATAAGCCGACACCGCATCAACTACGGCTGATCCACGCCGCCTACATGAACGAGCCCGTGTTCTCTTCGCGTTGGTTCGGCACCGCAGGAACTATGCGTGCGGCCGGGAATCAAAGCAGAGGAAGGTAGCGAGACGGACGCCCGGGCCGCACACGGGAGATCACGATTTCTGGTCAGTCGGGCGGACCGTCCCGCCCCTGTTGACCAACGGGCCTGTCATCGCGGTGCCCGTG